>JAKCEV010000028.1 GCA_023539495.1 Candidatus Wolframiiraptor allenii | reverse complement strand
CCCACCCAAGTAGGGGAGGAGGTCGTTTTAGGTTAGGAATGATGACCCTCCTCCGCTTAACATGCTTCAGAACCTAAAATATCCCGCTTAACATGCTTCAGACTGGAGTAATGCCGGAGATCTGGTTCAGATATGGCGGCACGGAGGTCTCGCTCGAGCTCCCAGATGACCTAAGCTATAAGATGCTCGAGCCGAAGGAGCTTAAGCCCGATGAAAGGCTCTGGAGGGAACTTAGCGAGTTCGCGGATAATCTTGCGAGGGATGTGGGGTCAAGGGGCTTTACAATACTTTATGATCATTCAGGCGACAAGCCGGTCCTAGTAATCCTGAGACATTTGATAGAGTCTCTTGAACAATATTCTGATAATATCAAAGTACTCGTATCCTGCTGGAGGCTTGATCCGGCTGAGGGATGGGAGGATGCGAGGAGAGGACTGAAGGAGTATGATGTGAGGGCCGAAATCATTAACGTGAGGGGCCGTGGAATGGTGGAACACTCCGGGATGAAGGTCGTGGAGGATCTACTGGATAATTCTGTGAAGATAATCCTCACAGCTTCAGAGCCTCATGGGCTTTTTGGGAAGGCTTCGCTTCAGGAGGCCCTAGCATTCGGTGGATTCGTGGAGATTAACTTCTCCGATGATCTTCGGGCGGATGTCTTGGCGGCGTGGAATCAGCTGATCGATGAGCTGAAGCCCTGGGCCATCACTATGCTCAATGACCACATATACATGGGCGAGGCGGAGGAGGTTGCGAGAAGAGTTTATGAGGTGGGATGCGAGGAAGCTGTCGGAGATTTCGACATAGTCTTGACGGGCTGCGGTGGAAAGCCCCGGGACTCCTCATTCCAGCTAATTGCCCATGTCATCGGACTTTTGAGAAACTCTGTGGTGGATGGCGGGCTTATAGGACTCGTGGCGGAGTGTAGCCGCGGCCTCGGATCAAAATCATTCATTGAGGCCGTCCTAAGTGGTGGCGGAACCCCGCCTGACCGTGCCCTGGTGAGGATGATCCAAGAGACCTCCAGCGATAAGAGGATCGCCCTAGCAACAACCCTCCCGAGAAGCGTCATGAGAAGGCTCTTCAATATAAGGTGCTTTGACACGCCGGAGGATATGCTAACCTATGCTCTGAGGAGGTATACTAAGGAGGCACGCATCCTGATACTGGAGAGGCCGCATGTCAAGCCGGTTAGAAGTAGTATGCGGGGACAAAACTGAGCGCGATCATTATCAAGACCGCGATAAATAGGAGCTTTCTCCCCCTCGAGAGGGGTGAGACATCGTCGAGGGGAGGTATATCGGGCGCTCGGGACATCAATAAGAGGAAGAGTATCGCGATGAAGAAATACCCCATTATCGCTAGGAATGCGAGTGATGCATAGCTTGCGATCTTATGTTGCCTCGGCGTGAGGAGACTCCTGAAGATCTTGGAGCCATCCAGCTGCCAGATGGGCAGGAGATTGAGAGCAGTTACCAAGAAGCCGAGCCATGCCGCGAATCCAGCCGTCCCAGCTATGAGTGGGACTCTCCCGGGAACAGCGAATAGGGATATTATCAGGTCCATTATTAGGGGCGCTGGGAGAAAGCCTCCTCCCAATTTTCTAATCTCCTCGACCATCACTCTATATTCGGCCTCCGTGAGCCAGATAGTCTGAGCTTTTATGACGAAGAATGCTACCAAGACGCTGAGAATGAAACTCATGAGGGGGCCGCTTATCCCGAGGTCGAACATGTCGTCCCTGTTGATGATCGGCTCCTTCTGGAAGATTACCGCACCGAAGGTCGGCAGCATACCCGGTATCCCCGGGATAAAGTATGGGAGCGTGGCCTCCATCCCGCTTTTCTTAGCCGATACAAGGTGGCCAAGCTCATGCAACCCGATAATCAGCATCAGGAAGACCGTAAAGAGGGATGCCTCAAGGAATTTATCGAATATGCTTCTCTCGCCGAAGATGACCTCGTAGCCCGGGGATGAGGCCCTGATAAAGCCATCGACGAATATCGCTACCAGCGTAGCGATGAACAATATTAGCGGAAGATTTCTATACCGCATCCAGCCAATCGTCGGCTCATAATACTTGAACACCCTTATCGCAACCCGGCCATCCCGCAGCCGAGCTGCCGGGATATAGCCAAGCCTCCTCAGATCCCTGTAAAGCCCCCGGAATCTCTCCTTAATGTCCCTCTCCGCGACTAGGAAGGTGAGAAAGCCGGCCTCATAAAATACATCCTCAATCGTGAAATGCTCGGAGACAACCTTCTTTATCTCCTCAAGCTCGCCATAATACTCCAAGACTGTTCTCGCCCAAAGACTCTGATAGGCGATTTTAATAGTTTCCGAGCCTAACTGCTGAAGAAATATAGCCGGAAAAATGCATGATTGTCATGGTTTTTAGCAATAGGTTTGCTAGGTATTTTTGAGAGGCTTAGGAGCCACGAATGCGGAGGCTTTCATAGAGGCTGTTTCTAGGAAACTTGACGAGGGGATATTTCAAAGCGTCGTCATTGCAAGCACCTTGGGTAGGACTAGGCTCAAATTCGCCAAGAAACTTCATGGGAAGACTCAGATCATAGACTTCTCATATAGAAAGATCCCGCCTAGAATTAAGGAAAGCATAACTGGCCTTAGCATGGTTGTCATGGATAACGCGGGCCTACCCTCTGTACAGGTATGAGGCAGATAAAGTAAGGAATCATTACATGTGCTGGGCCAGGGGTTCAAGGTTGCCGTTGAGGTGATCTTGATGGCTATTGATGAGGGCGTTCTGAAGACGGACCAAGTGGTTATAGGTATTGGGGTCAGCGCGATAGCCGCCGAAACCTCGTCCTCGAAGGAGATGTTCGGCCCGGAGGTTAGGCGTAGGCTTGAGGTCAGGAAGATAACAATTATTCTATTCTATTAAGGTAAAGAAGAGATGGTGGGAATAGGAGGAGAGAGGATAAAAGGGACTATATTCTACTCATTAACCTGAGAGGAAGGCTGGGTTATGGTGATTGATGATAAGGGGCAGACCGTTCAGATCAGGCAGGCTTCTCCAGCTGATCTACCACGCGTGATGATGATAAACAGGATATGCCTGCCCGAAAATTATACCTACTCCTTCTTCGACTCCATACTCCAAAGCTATCCCAAGACCTTCTTGGTGGCGGAAGTTAACGGGGATGTCGTCGGCTATGTGATGTGCAGGGTCGAGCATGGCCTCTCAAAGCTTGATAGACTAAGCATGAAGAGACTGGGCCACATAATCTCCATAGCTGTCCTCCCAGATTACAGGAGGATGGGGGTCGCGACCATGTTATTATCCAAGGCGCTAGAGATACTAAGAGACGAATACAAGTGCTCTGAAGTATTCCTCGAAGTTAGAGTTTCGAATTACCCGGCTATCTCCCTCTATCATAAGCTCGGATTCGAGATAGTCAAGATCTCGAAGGGGTACTATATTGACGGGGAGGATGCGTATGTGATGGCGCGAAAACTCTAAGGTTTATGGGAACAATCCCTCGGCCTTCACTTTTATGAGGAGCACGCTCACTTCATTCGGCTCGGCCGAGACTTCGTCACTGAACCTGATCTTCCCCGTTATCCTATTGAGGTGCGCAAACCTTTCCCTAGGAACTTTGTCAAGCTTAGTGAAATAGATTATGGGTGCTAGGGAGGCTATGGGCATTAGGAACGTGAAAGCTATCCTGCGTTCCTCGTCCACGTTAATCACCGAAACATGTAATGTGGAGGCAACCCGTATGAGCTCCTCCATTCCCAATACCTCTATGCGGAGCGACTCAACCCCACTCATCGAGAATGATTGGCCTTAGGCCCCTAATATTCCTTAAAGATTCTAAGATTTGGGATTATCTTTGAGGCCTCCTCGAGATCCTTATGATTGTCTATGCTGAACCACGTACAGTTATCATAAGGATAGGCCCTTAGTAGACCTTGGTTCGCTAGAACGGGTAGGGTGAGCCTCTCCATATTTCCCTCATCCGGCAGATAATCGAAGATCGTAGGTCTCATAGCATAGACCCCAGCATTAATCCAATAATCTTTTATCTTCGGTTTCTCGGCAAAATAAGTTATCCTCCAAGTCTTATGGTCAAACTGTACTATGCCATATGGTGATGGAAGAGGGGTTAGGGCGATAACGGTGATATAGTCCTCGGTGAGCGCGTCGACGAGCTTAAGCGGGTTTAGATCAGTCAGTACATCACCATTAACCAGTAGGAAGATATCCTCATTCTCGAGAAGATGTCTCGCGTTCTTTAATGCGCCGCCCGTCCCCAAGGGCTTCTCCTCGAACGCGTACTCGATCTTGACGCCGTATCTCGATCCGTCTCCAAGTCTTTCCACAATCCTCTCCTTTAGGTAGCCAGCACATATCACTATCTCGCTAATACCATGCTGCTTTAACCAGCTTATCTGCCACTCAATTATCCCCCTCTCACCGACTGGTAGGAGGGGTTTGGGAATTGTCTCGGTGAGGGGCCTGAGCCTCTTCCCATAGCCTCCGGCGAGGATGGCGGCTTTCATCCAATAATTCTCTTTCTTCAGCCGCACTATAATTGTTTCGAATGCATATGTCTATCTAGGTCTAAACCTAATCCTCTGCCCTTGCGCAGTATCCTCCACAATTATACCTATCTCCGCTAACCTATCCCGTATCCTATCGCTGATATCGTATATTCGGCGCCTCCTAAGCTCCTCCCTAACCTCCAACAGGATATCTAGGACCTCTTTCACCTCAGCTTGTGCGCGGGGTCTTAATGGCCTATACCTCTGTAGTAGTCCGAGTATCCGCGAGAGCTCTAGGATCGCGTCATAATATAATTTGAGCACGAGCCTGTCATGCTTTGCATGTCTACTAATATAGGCGTTGGCCGACTTTACGAGGGCATATATCTCGGCTAAGGCCCTAGGAGTGTTAAAATCATCCTCCATCGCTGAGATGAACCTCTTCCTAGCCTCCTCGATCCTGTCAATCTCGGTCTCAGTACCTTCACTAGCCTCCCCGGCCTCCTCGATGAGTTCATGAAGTGTGTCAAGCATCTCCCTAATCCTCATGATATTTGACTGGGCCTGCTGCATTGCATCCTCATTATAGTCTATCTGGCTCCTATAGTGGGATGATAGTATGAAGAGCCTTATAGCATCCGACTCATACTTCTTTAAGGCATCCTTTATCGAGATAAAGTTCCCGAGGCTCTTACTCATCTTCTCACCATTTATTGTTAGGTATCCCGTGTGTAGCCAGTATTTCGCGAATGGCTTCTTACCAGTATAAGCCTCGGCCTGCGCTATCTCATTCTCATGATGCGGCAGGATCAACTCCTGCCCCCCGCCGTGAATATCTATCTGCTCCCCGAGGTATTTCATTGCCATGACGCAGCACTCGATATGCCATCCAGGGAATCCCTCACCCCACGGGCTATTCCACTTTAAAAGATAGCCTTTCTCTGCCTTCTTCCATAGCGCGAAGTCCGCTGGATTCCTCTTACGTGGATCAGGCTCTATCCTATGCTTCACAAGTTCTTCATATTTTATGCCAGAGAGCTTCCCATACTCGGGAAACGTTGAGACGTCAAAGTATACGTTCCCGTCCACGACGTATGCATGGCCCTTCTCCACTAGCTTGGCCGCCATCTCAATCATGTCGAGGATGTGCATTGATGCCCTAGGCTGGATATTCGGCCTTCTAATGCCGAGAGCATCCATATCCTGAAAGAATGAGAACATGTACTTGTCGACGAGCTCCATCGGCTGAAGCCTCTCCCTTCTTGCGCCCTCAATCACCCTATCCTCTCCAGTCTCCTCTCGGATATGCCCAACATCCGTGATATTCCTAACATAGATGACCCTGTATCCGTAGTATTCGAGGAACCTAACGATTGCGTCGAATGCTATGTAGGTCCTCGCATGCCCGAGATGAGCGACATCTTGGACCGTCGGCCCACAGACATACATCTTGACGACGCCGGGCTCAAGAGGCTCGAAAACCTCAATACGTCTCCCAAGCGTGTTGAAAACGCGGATCGGCATCTAACTCCATTACTGGGAATAGTTGAGTATAAATACAGATTTTCCCGCCTGGGGTAAAATTTATAAGTAACGATGTTGGAATGATAATCAGGGATAAAAAAGTTTAGGAGGCTTTGGGAGTGTCCTCGGAGAAGAGAAGAGCTCCAATTTGGAGGGAAGGAATGCTTTGTCCAGAGTGCGGTAATGATATCTTGATTCATGATCCCAGGACTGGGGAGGTAACATGCCCGAGCTGCGGCTATGTTGTTCAGGAGAGGGATGTTGATAGGGGGCCTGAGTGGAGGAATCTTGACGAGGAGGAGGATAGGAGTAGAGCTGGCGCGCCGCTTTCAATAATGTATAGGGATCACGGCCTCTCAACGGTGATTGATAGGATTGATGAGGATGCAGCAGGGAGGAAGCTGCCGAAGGAAGTCAGGGAGAAGCTTCTGAGATTGAAGAAGCTTGATGCCACCTCCCAAGTCAGCGCTTCTGAGGCAAGGAACCTCCAGCAGGCGGTCAATATCCTGCAGATCTACGTGGATAAGCTGAGGCTGAGCCAAGCGATAGCTGAGGCCGCGATGTTAATCTACCGAAAGGCTTTGAAGGCTGGGCTGGTTCGGGGTAGATCAATCAGATCAATAATGGCAGCGGCGGTTTACGCCGCATGCAGGTTGATGGGCGCCCCGAGGGATCTTAGAGAGCTCGAGAAGGCTTACCCGATAGTGAAGAGGAAGACAATAGCTCAGGGCTACAGGCTTCTTCTAAAGCACCTCAATCTGAAAGTCCCAGTCGCTGATCCAGCGATATTCCTGAACAAGATAGCCTCGAAGGTTGGCCTCGACGAAGCAACAGTCCAAGAGGCTTTAAGGATACTTGAAGAAGCTCATAAGAGGGGGGCGACAATAGGAAAGGATCCCGTTGGAATGGCGGCCGCGGCATTATACATGGCCTGCCAAGAGAGGAATCAGCCCGTGACCCAGAAGGATATCGCGAGAGCGGCTGGTGTGACCGAGGTTACAGTTCGGAATAGGTTTAAGGGTCTGAAGGAGATCCTCGAGGGCCAGCCTGTTGCTAGCCGATCCGCTTCCTCCTAGGATCCACCACTTCCTCCTACGCGATTAGATGACCTCAATGTTTTCGTCAAGCCATCCTATTGATAGGAGTATCTCTCTAACTTTCTGCCTATGATCTCCTTGGAGGATAATCATGTTGTTTTTCACGGTTCCTCCGGATGCGCATGCAGCCTTCAACATTTTCGCCAGCTTATGTAGATCCTCAGTCCCATTATCTAAGCCCTCTATTATCGTCACAGGCCTGCCCCATTTCCTAGTCTCAAGCTTTATCTTGATCTTCTGCTGCTCGCGGCTTATCGTTTGGCATACACAGATTGACTTTGGTAACCCGCAGACCGGGCAGATTCCCTCCATTACCTACCTCCTTTCGAGATTAAGAGAATCTGCGGTTATATAAGTTTGCGCCCGGAATTCTCGTTAAATGGGCGCGGGTAATTTTATTCTAGCCGGTGAGAGGGCGCGTGATCGAGCACGTTGACGAGGAATATATCGTCTCAATTGCCTCAAGGCTTGTTAGGATAAACTCGGAGAACCCTCCAGGCCGCGAGGCCGAGCTTGCGAGCTTTCTCGCAGAGAGACTTTCCGAGCTCGGTCTCAAGGCAAGGGTTGATGCCTTTGATGGACGGGCAAACTGCATAGCAGCAACCAAGGATTTTGAGAAGGCGAGCCTCCTGCTCCTAACGCATCTCGATACCGTTCCGGCTGGCGAAAGGGGGGCTTGGAGCATACCTCCATTCGAGGGGGTCATCCGGGATGGCAAGCTTTATGGCAGGGGCGCCGCGGATGCCAAGGGATGCATCGCCGCGATACTTGGTGCATTGAAGACTTTAGCCGACAGCGGCGTAGAGCTTGATGGAGGGGGCCTCGCCTTCGCGGCTGTCGCGGATGAGGAGGTGGAGTCTCAGGGCGTTAGAAGGCTCATCGGTAAGGGGTTTAGGGCGGATTATGCCGTTGTCGGTGAGCCGACGAGTCTTCAAGTTTGCACGGCTCATAAGGGGAGGCTTGTCGCCCTTGTGAAGTTCGTGGGAAGATATGCTCATTCAAGCAGGCCTGACCTAGGAATAAACGCCCTATACGCGGCCTCAGAGTTCGCTCTCGAGATCGAGGAGTATTCGAAAAGGATTGCAATGAGAGCTCACCCTCTCCTCGGCCCTCCAGCAATCTCGGTGACGATGTTCAGGGCTGGCGAAAAGGATAACATAGTGCCCGGCTTGGCCGAAGTGGTCGTGGATTATAGGGCTCTGCCTGGAGAAAGGCCCGAAGCAGTATTAAACGAGCTCGAGCATATTGCTGGGAACGTTGATCAGAGGAAGGGGACGAGGCACGAGACCATCGTTCTCCGCTGGGTTTCGCCATCCGAGGTGGATGCCAAGTCGAGGATTGTCAAAGTAGCTGTCGAAGCTGTGAGGAGAATCCTAGGCTATGAGCCCAAGATATCCGGATTTCAAGCAACATGTGACATGAGTTACCTCGTTAATGATGCTGGAATCCCCTCCATAATTCTTGGGCCGGGAGACTTGAAGCAGGCTCACGCGGTGGATGAATGGGTCTCGGTTGCGGAGCTCATAGCCGCAGCCAAGATATATGCGCTGCTGATCTCTTCCCTCATATAAGGTGGGGAGGTTTGGCCCTTAGCCGGGTCTCTGGCCATTACCCCTACCCCTCCCGGGGTTTGAGGTTATCGGCGTCAATAGTATATAGTATATTGTATGCTGCTATGAGGTAGGCGTTAAGTACCTTGTTCATCGTCATGCGCTTGAACACTCCTGCTTATCCTAACGCCGCATCCATCTCCATGCAATGGACACCTCGACGATGTATAGGTCTCGTCCACGTAGATTACGTTGATCCCTTATTCGTTGGGGTAGCCTGAAAGTGGAAAGGTTATTATGATGACGTCGAGATGCCGGGAAGCCGGCTCAACACAAGATCCGATTCACATTATGGCGATAGGAGGGCCTCGGAGCAAGTCTTCATAATACCGTTCAGGGAGGGGGAGAATGTCAGGTATTTCATGGTCAGGGGTGTGAGCGAAGGCGATAGATGCGTAACGAGATGCAACATGGTGAGGATAATGGACTGGGGCGGCTGGTCGAGTACCTTGGGGATGTGTGGGGAGGAGATGTAGGACGTGATGCTATTCAAGCTGAAGGTTGCCGAGATGAGTATGCCGTAGAGCCGAGGCTCATCATTGATGATACGAGTGCATGCGGAGGGTTGGAAGCGTCATGCAAGGGGGAAGTGAAGCGGATGGATGAGGAGCTCGTTAGAGAGTTTTGGAGGCTGATGGAGGATAAGGATGTTAGTTAATTCCTGCTAGTGGTCTTCATAGAATGGGTTAGGAGGACGACGAAAAGAAGGGTTGCGGGATAATAGGGGAAGATCCCATTAAACCACTATTTTTCCTCCACTTTCAGACACGTCTCCCCCAAGAAATAAAGACAAGCCCATGTTGGGATGATGATCCCAACCGGGATGTAGCATACTGCGCTCGCCCTAGCCGCTTTCCTCCTCATATATTCTCCTCTTTTCATCATACTCATCTCGGGTCATTATTATTCTTGCTGGGCAGCCGTATGCCACCATCCCGGCTGGAATGCTTCTCGTGACGATTGCGCCAGCCCCGACGACAGCCCGCTCACCTATCTCGACACCGGCCAAGAGCACTGCGCCAGCCCCGATAATGGCGCCCCTCGCAATCCTAACGCCCAAGAGCCTTCTACTAACGGGATACAGGTCATTCGTCACGATTACTCCCGGGCCTATGAAGACCTCATCCTCAACAATCGTCAGGTGTGGGAGGTAGGCTCCTGACTGTATGCTGACCCTTGCTCCAACCTCAACTCGCCCATCAAGCTTAGCATAGCTCCCTATCCTACTATCAGGTCCTATTCTGGATCCTTCCCTGATGAGGACACAGTGCCCTGTTTCAACCCTGTCACTGATCTCAACATCCTCGTAAATCACGGAGTGGCTGCGGATAATGCATCGGCTCCCGATCCTAGCCCCTGAGCTTAGCTCATCAAGCTCCCTCAAAATCCTCGATGAGGTAAGGAGCTTATCCCTCCTCGGATAACCTATGTAGACGAATTCATCGAGAAATGCCCCCTCACCCACCTCCGAGCGGCCTAGAATCACTGCAGACTCTGAGGCGACTCCTCTGATGACCGCGCGCTTGGATATATATCCCATGTCAGAGCCCGGCCTGAGCAAGGCTTATACTCGGCAAAAAATATTTTATCAGATGATGAGCTCGTCCCATGATCTGATAAAGAACTTTGATGACCTCGTTGGATCAAGGCTCGGGGAGATGGCTGATCTCAGGAGCGATGTCTTGAGGGCGGCTGAACATGGTATTAAGAACGTTATGCCCGAGTGTTTCATGAAGAGAATCCGGGTGAAGGATAACTCCCTCATTATCAAGGACTCGCTCAGAATAGATTTGAGAGAGTTTGATGAGGTTGTGGTTCTCGGGGTTGGGAAAGCATCGGTCAGAATGGCTGAGATGCTAGAGCCCATCCTCTATGATAGGATATCAGGCGGCGTGATAGCCTCATTGAGCAGCCCATGTGAATGCATAAACTTGAGAAAGATCAACGTTGTCCCCTCTAGCCACCCTATTCCGAGCAAGAGGAGCGTAGAGGCGTCCGAGATCCTTCTAGAGTGGGCTGAATCTTTCACCGAGAGGACCCTAGTTATCTTCCTCCTCTCTGGCGGGGCATCGGCCATGCTCGCCCTCCCAGCCCCACCAGTAACCCTAGAAGACAAGATATTCACAACGAAGCTCCTGCTAGAGAGCGGGGCGACTATAGATGAGATCAATACCGTTAGGAAGCATTTATCGCTGGTTAAGGGCGGGTGGCTTGGCAAGAGAATGTCGAGGGCCAGGGTTATCAGCCTGATACTTTCGGATGTTGTCGGGAACAAGGTGGAGAGTATAGGCTCAGGCCCGACGGCGCCTGATCCAACAACATTCAGGGATGCCTACAATATATTGAGAAGGCATGATCTCTGGGATAGGGTTCCGGAGAGCGTTAGGCGCAGGATCATGGATGGCTTGGAAGGGAGGGTTGAGGAGACACCGAAGCCCGGCGACCCTGCGTTCCAGAGGATAACGAATATCGTGATCGCCGATGTAGGTGACGCGTGTAGGGCGGCGGCAAGTTATCTCAGGTCGAGGGGCTTCAGATGCGTTGTGCTGAGCAAGTATGTAGAGGGCGAGGCATCACAGGTTGGAATCTTCCTGGCGGGGCTTCTACAGCAGTTTGAGGAGGGGGGTGGGAGGAGAGCGGCGATACTGGGTGGAGAATATACTGTGACCGTTAGGGGTGGCGGGATCGGCGGCAGAAACCAAGAGCTCGTCCTAGGTTCACTGCTCAAGCTCAAGGATCTCAGGAGATCCGTTATAATGAGTGTCGGGACGGATGGTGTTGATGGAGTCTCATCGGCTGCTGGGGCAATAGCTGATCCGCAGACATATCATGACGCGATAAGGCTTGGCATAAATCCTATTAGATTTCTCAAGGAGAATGATTCTAACAGCTTCTTCAACCTAGTAGGCGGGGCGATATACACAGGACCGACGGGAACAAACGTCGGAGACCTAACGATATTAGCATCGGCATAGCCCCCTGCCCGTGGGGATAATGCTTAAAGCTGGGGGAAGGCTGACCTAGCCACAGCATGACCCTCGAATCCTTCCTCGATCTAGCTTACAGGAGCTCCTTCTGGCTTGCCGCGGTAATATTCGCGGCGATTCTCGCCTACATAGTATATGTGTCCTTCCTTCGCAGAGATGCATATACTATCTGACCCCCTCCCCTAGTTGGGTGGGGAGGTTTGGGCTACATCCCCCCTTCTGGAGGTTTAGCCCTTGGCCGGGTCTCCGGCCATTACCCCCTCCCCTTTTCGGGGCTCGGGGGTTACTGGCGTCATCGAGGTATTGTTCGACGTCGCCGTCATTAAAATGTTTTGTGCCGCTGCGAGATCCGCATTAAACACCTTGCCCAGCCACGTACACTTGAACAACCCTCGATATATCCTTATACCACAGCCGTCACCATGCCATGGACACCTCGACGACGTATGAGACTCGTCCACGTAGATGACACTGATACCGTATTCTTTGGCGACCTCAGCTATCCGTTTCAACAAGTATCTGTATGTCCAGACACGATTGTTATCAAAGTTTCCATTCTCCTGCGCGATATACTTCGGATAGCCAATTTTGATCCTGTCAACCAAGTAATACGCCTCCTTGGATTTTTATCGCTGTGGTTAGGTTTCTGATTATAGCTATTGCTGTTGCATAGTCTTCTATTGACTTGATACTCCATGTGTTTATGTTGTTGTAGAGCCTTCTCGTCCTCTGCTTCAGGTGGCCGAAGAATCTCTCAACAGCATTCCTTAAACCGAGCCTCTGGTATCGGTATCTTAGGCCAAGCCTTTCTAGAGCCCATCTATATCAAGGGGCCTCTATCAACTATTATCGGTGGCTTGTTAAGGCATCTATCAAGGACTATGCAGCGGTGCCGCTAGGAATAATGTCAGCCCGATCTTGGTGGCGCCGTAAACCAAGTCATATGCGATCTTTGCCGCCGTAACCCTGTTCGGCATGAGGGATAGGATGAGGTCCGCGGCCTCGACCGCATTCCTCTCAGCGGCCGCATTAATCTCGTCCCTGATGCTCCTCGGCGAGAAAGCCCTCAATAGAAGCCTCCCAGCCCTCCTCAGAATGGCATTCATGTTACAGCACCCCCAAGCGGTGGAGGATAATGGATGGCATGGATGGCGCATAGACATCAGGTATCTCGTTGATAGCTGGATGGTTACGCTGAGGGCTTAGGAGAGGCTTGAGAGGTTCATGAGATGGGAGTATAAGAAAAAGTATGGGCGGATGCCGAACAAGGAGGAGCTTAAGAGGGTTATGAGTGAATTATACGCCTCCGAGATTATGAGGAGGGGTATGGAGAGGGCCGGGGCCACAATGCCGGAGGCGTCATGCAAGGGGGAGGTGAAGGCGGATGGATGAGGAGCTTGTCAGGGAGTTCTGGAGACGGATAACAAATTATATTACCGAAGAAGGAGTAAGCTTGAGGAAGGATGAGCTTCATAAGAAATGAGGATGCCGCTTTTGCCCAGAGGTTCTTTAAGCGATATTATATCGAGCATGGCGAGGAGGTTTACGTCCCCGAAAGGATTCAGGAGAGAGAGTTCGGCTACTTCACATTCGCGGAGAAGGTGATGGTTAGGCATATCAGCTTCACGAGCCCAGGCGAGCTCACGCAGATGCTCGCGGAGAAGGCCCCCCTCCACGTATACCACTCGACAGCATTCTACAAGTATCCTAGGGCCCCGATGGATGAGAAAGGGTGGATCTGCTCGGAGCTTGCATTCGATATAGATGCTGATCATCTTAAGACCCCATGTAGGAAGAGTCATGACTTTAAGATATGTAGAAACTGTCTGCTAGATTATCCCGTTGACGTGGAGAAGTGTGCAAAGTGTGGAGCTCCTCTAGAAAAGGTTGAGTGGGTATGTGAGAGCTGCTTGGAGACTGCCAGAAGCGAGGCTAGAAAGCTTCTCGAGATCCTAGAGTCCGATCTAGGGTTCGAGAAAATTAGGCTCGCGTTCTCTGGCAATAGGGGATATCATGTCGTCGTCTCGGATGAGCATGTCCTTGATCTCGGCCAGCAAGAGAGAAGGGAGATCGTGGACTATGTTATGGCGGCTGGACTTGAAGTGAGGCTCTTAGGCCTTGAGGGGAGGAGGGTAAGAGTAGAGGCGGCGCCGGATCTCGGCGAGCCTGGATGGAGGGGCAGGATAGCTAGGCAGGCATTACAATTGCTCGTGAGCAAGAATATTGCGGAGATCTGCGAGCTCGCGGGCGAGAGAAGGCCACAGTCCCTGACAAGGGATCTTGAGAAACTCGGGAAGATCGAGGCCGATAGGGTTCCATGGAGCGCTCTAAGCGCATCATCGAGGAGGATTCTGTTGAGGGCCGCCGTGGAGGCTGCAGCGGCGCACGTGGACGCCGTAGTGACCCAGGATGTTCATAGGCTGATAAGGCTTGGAAACTCGCTTAACGGCAAGACCGGGCTAAGAGCACAGATGATAAACCCCAATGATCTCGATGATTTCGATCCCATGTGGAGCGCCGTGGCACTGCCAATTGACGAAGAGGCCCATGTTAAGGTGATAAGATCTGGCGGTATAAGGCTTCGCGGCCTCGAGATACCTCCGATATCTAGGAGCATAGTGAAGTTACCGCTGGCGGCCGCCGTCCTTCTCCTATGCCGTGGAGTCGCCACACTGCCATAAAATCTGATAAACAGCCTTGTAGCATTATTTTCCGCGCAGGGGCGTCTTCGACATGAGGATAGCCGTTGGATCAGATGACGTGTACCATGTTGCCAGGGTGGTTGTCGAGCATCTTAGATCGAGAGGGCATGAAGTTGAGGAGCTTGGAGCCCTCCGCTCGGGAAGACTTGAACCTTGGCCCAATGTCGCATGGGAGGTCGCCCGGAGGGTCATGGAGGGCCTCGCCGACTACGGCATAGTAATATGCTATACGGGGACCGGTGTCTCGATAGCCGCGAACAAGGTTAGAGGGATAAGATGTGCCCTTTGCCCCGATGCCGAAACCGCTCGAGGAGCAAGGAGATGGAATGACGCGAACATGCTCGCCCTAAGCGCGAGGCTGACATCGGACGAGGTCGCGAAGGAGATCGTGGACGCCTTCTTATCCATTGAGAAGCCCGATGAATCAGAACTCGAGAACATACGCAAGATCATGGAAATGGAGAAGCTGTGAAAAAGCCTGTTAGGGTTGAGTAGAATTTATATGCGTCTTCCATTTTATATATAAGACATATAAAGAAGTATTACCAAGGTTTTTACGTCTACAATGTGGCATGACGAGGCAGGATTGGAAACACATATGGATAATATCTTAAAAGGAGCGAAATTTACGTAGATAAATTACAAAAATTATTTAATTATTTGCTTTTTCTTCAGGATCTTTTAAACAATAAGCGTCCTGCACGTATTGATAAAAAGGAAGGAAGTGGTTATATAAGATTCCAGACGATAACCGATGATTGTAATCTTAATAAAATGTATTTTCTTTTTGAAATTGAAGATTTGTTTCCCAGGATTAAATGGCGCAAATTTATTAGACAAACTTTTAACGAGACCCCTGTGATTCTTCATCGAAGGACCTTTTTCTTGCCTGTTTACTCCTTTTCTTTTGATAGAATTTTTACACTTGTTTATTGGGGTGAGAAGCAGTTTTTGCTAAATCCAGAACAATTAGAACTACTCAATATTAGATGTGGGTTCTTTGAACAGGACGTATCTCTCCCCATCCACATATGCATAGTATGCGGTTGAATACTCATTATCTCGTCCCCTAATCCTAGTAATAATCCTAACCCTCACCATCCCCTTCTTCTCCCCCTCAGCCCCGCGATCAACAGCCCCTGTTATCCTCGCGACAGCCTCCCAACGCTCCCGGCCTTAGCTCTCCCAAGCTCGACACCCTCGGACCAGAACCTCCTTCCACCATCTTCCATAACCTGAAAACTCATTTGATGCTGGCGACATACATGTTCCCCTCATCATCCATGAGATGATGTTCTTCAGCCTTCTCATGGTATCGCCTCAGCTCTTCTCCATAAGACCTCTCTCAATGAGGTTGGCTGGAATAATTTTTGTAAGGGTTTCATCAGTCAGTCTCAAGCGATCATCGTCATGGTTTTCTCGATGAGAACTGCATTTAACATCAATTTGTATGGCCATCGTCTGGTTATCGGCTTAAAAGGTTTTCGGGGCTTGTCTAGGGGGCTATTACGCGATGGGAGTCATCGCGCGGCCTCTCCTTCACCGCCCACATATAAGTCATCTTCTCTCCACTTTCACCAACCCCCAGATCCCTTATATGACGCCTCGAGAAGATCTTCTACAGGGAGGGGCCCCTGATTGCTTGATGAGCCTGCGACCCGGGGGCCTCAAAACAATGGTCGCAGGTGATGGAGGAAACAGCCCATAACAAGCCCCAGCCCTCCCTCCAGGACTGGAGGGACTTGGACCTGGGGTCCTCCGGCTCAACCATCCCGGCTGCCGGAGGCCGACCCCAGGAGAGAGCCTCTTCTGGGGGGAGAGGGTGGGGCTGGCCGGACAATGAGCTTCAGTGACCTCCGACTCGCCCCGGGCCATGGCGCGCCTCCGGGGTGGATGTGCGCGCGTCCGCGCCATCCACCCATCCTCCAGCTCGCG
>JAKCEV010000027.1 GCA_023539495.1 Candidatus Wolframiiraptor allenii | reverse complement strand
TATTTACTATTTAGCATACATGCCAGATAGCCGTAAACACTTAAGGGGCGGCCTAGATGTAGGTGGGAGCGCATGATAGAGGAGTTTGATGTTATAGTGATTGGAGGCGGGCCTGGGGGATATGTCGCTGGGATCAGGCTCGGCCAGCGGGGCTTGAAAACGCTTCTAATCGAAAAGGATGAGCTAGGCGGCGAGTGCCTTAACCGCGGCTGTATCCCGTCCAAGACTCTCATAAGCAGGGTGAACATATACTGGTCCGCGAGAAATGCAAGATGGCTGGGCGGCGGCGACTTAAAGGTTAACTGGAGTGAGGTTCAGGCGATTAGGGAGAGAGTTATCAAGAGGCTAAGGCTTGGCGTGAAGTATCTCTTGGAGGGGAATGGTGTTAAGGTTGTTGAAGGTGAGGCGAGGCTAAGATCTGACAGGGAGGTGGAGGTAAGGCTGCGCGATGGATCATCCAAGATGTTCAGGGCGAGGAATATTGTCATCGCAACCGGCGGAGAGCATGCTCCATTAAGGGAGATACCATTTGATGGTAACAAGGTTATAACCTCATCCCAGGCTCTTGAGCTTCGAGAGATCCCGCGGAGGCTCCTGATAGTTGGTGGAGGGGTCTCAGGGGTTGAGATAGGGACGCTTTACGCGAAGCTCGGGACAGAGGTTACGATTGTGGAGCTCATGGATCAGATTCTCCCGGGGGTGGAGAGGGATCTTGTGGACGTCGTCGCAAAGAAGATGAAGAAACTGGGTGTCAAGATATATACGAGCTCAAGGATTGTGGAGTCGAAGGTGCTTGAAGATAGCATCATGGCTGTTGTGGAGGGAAGAGATGGCGGAAGCTTCGAAGTTAGAGCCGATTATGCGATGGTCGCTGTGGGCAAGAAGCCCGCATCAATGAACCTCGGGCTAAGTGAAGTCGGTGTGGAACTCGATAAAAGGGGATTCATAATCGTGAATGATCGCATGGAAACGAGCGTGCCCGGGATCTATGCTGTCGGGGATGTTACTGGACCGCCATTTTTAGCTCACAGGGCATCATATCATGGAATGATTGCGGCTGAGAATATTGCCGGCTTGGATAGGAGCGCGAGGGATGCGGTTATTCCATTCGCAATCTTCTCGGACCCAGAGATAGCTTACGCGGGACTAACCGAAGCTGAGGCAAGGGAAAGGGGGATAGAACCTAGGATTGGCAAGTTTCCATTTACGGCGTCGGGGAGGGCTGTCGCCGAGGAGGCCACGGACGGCTTCGTGAAGGTTATCGCCGACTCTTCCACGGGCCGGGTCATCGGATGCCAGATCGTCGGCCAGCATGCGACGGAGCTTATCTCAGAGGCTGTTCTAGCTATACATAATGGGATGAAGGTTGAGCAGTTTGCCAAGTGTATCAGGCCTCATCCAACCTTCAGCGAAGCCGTCATGGAGGCCGCTGAGGCCGCTCTTTGGAAGCCGATACACATGATGACTTAGAGCGAGTGCGTTAGATAATCAATCCTGCCGCCATCAGCAACTATGACCTGCCCCGTGATATAGCTTGACTCGTCAGAGGCTAGAAAGACCGCCAGCCTCGCGATATCCTCGGGGTTCCCTACCCTGCCCAAGATGCTCCTCTTTTTAGCAAGCTCAACCCCCTCAGGTGTAGCCATATCCGTCAAGACCATTCCCGGAGCTATCGCGTTTACATTAATGCCGTAGGGCCCAAGCTCAAAGGCGAGCCTCCTAGTCAAGATTATGATGGCTGCCTTGGTCATCGCGTATGGTGTGGTTCCGGGGAAAGCAGTCCCTATACCAGCATTGCTCGCTATGTTGATGATCTTCCCATACCTGTTCCTGACCATGTGCTTCGCCACTTCTTTACAACAATAGACAACCCCCTTAACATTAACCTCCCACATCTTGTCAAGTATCCTATAGAACTCGTCATCCTCGGTCTCGAGGAAATCTCCCCTGAGCATTATTGCCGCGTTATTCACGAGGATATCTATCCTGCCAAACCTGTCAATAACGCCTTTCACAAGATGCCTAACGTCATCGAGCTTTGAGACATCTGCCCTGATCATTAGGGCCTCTCCGCCGAGCGAGTTTATCTCATCGACAACCTGCCTAGCCCTATCCTCTGATTTGATGTAATTAATACACACTTTCGCGCCCTCCCTCGCGAACTCCAGCGCAATAGCCCTTCCAATTCCACGCGAGCTCCCGGTGATGACAGCAACTTTGCCATCAAGTCTACGGGCCATATAATTAGCTAAGAGGCCCATGAATTAAGATTTACGTCTCTGATCGTTATCAGACTATTTGCTTAAAGCGAGTGTGTCAAATAATCTATTCTACCACCATCAACAACTATCACCTGCCCGGTTATATAGCTCGATTCATCCGATGCGAGGAATACGGCAACCCTAGCTATGTCATCAGGTGTCGCGATCTTTCTCAGCGATACTGTCTCCTTCCTCTTTTCCAGAATGGCCTCTAATTCCTCCTTAGTCCTCCCTTGTAGGAACATGTCCGTCGGGACGAAGCTTGGGGCGATCGCATTTACATTAATACCATAAGGCCCTAGCTCGAAGGCAAGTCGTCTAGTAAGTATTATGACCGCAGCTTTCGTGAGCGCGTAGAGTGTTGTACTATGAGAGGCTGTTCCGATTGCAGCTGTGCTCGTTATGTTAATAATCTTACCATACTTCTTCTCAATCATATACTTCGCAACCTCCCTGCAGCAGTGTATCACTCCTTTAACATTAACCTTCCACATCCTATCAAGCTCCTCATCCCTCAAATCCATTATAGAGCCGGGGTACATGACGGCTGCATTATTCACCAATATATCTATCGTGCCAAAAGTGTTTACCGTCGTCTCGACAAGATGCTTAACTTCATCAGGCTTTGAGACGTCAGCCCTGACCATTATAGCCTCGCCCCCATTAGCTACTATCTCATTCACCACCGCTCTAGCCTTATCCTCGGATCCAACATAATTCACGCATACCTTGGCCCCCTCTCTTGCAAACATAATAGCTATCGATCGCCCTATGCCACGTGAACTACCGGTAACTATCGCGACTCTATTGTTTAACCTACAAGTCATAGCCGGTTAGAAAATGTTATGAGAACCGGATATTATCCTTATGCTCGCAGCCTGCTGGATGGACAGATCCCGGAGAAAGGACACTCGCCGCATTTCGGGTTTCTGGCGGTGCATATCCTCCGCCCAAACTCTATTAAGGCTAAGTGTGCTAGGATCCTCTTCTCAGGCTCAATCACCGACTCTAGCTTCGATCTCACTGCCTCGTAATCATCCTTCTCACGGGCTACCCCAAGCCTCCTCATAACCCTGAAGATATGGGTATCTATTGGGAGGACCGGCTCACCTCTCGCGAACATTAGAAAGACATCAGCGGTCTTGGGGCCTATGCCATCAAGGGACATGAGGATTCTCCTCGCCTCGGAATATGGTATTGAGAGAACCTTTCCCAGATCAATCTTCCCCTCCGCAATCTGACGCGCAATTAACTTTATCCTCGGGGCCTTCATCCTCCAGAGGCCGGCCGGCTTAATCGCCTCCTGAATAGACTTCAGGCTCGCGGAAGCCACCGCCTCAACGCTATCGAATTTCCTCCTAAACCTCTCCATTGCCGCCTGAACATTCTTCGTGCTAGTATTTTGCGACAATATTATCGAGACAAGCGCGTAGAATGGATCCTCGAATTGGATGCGGGCGGGATCCGGCTTAAACATCTCGATAACCTTATCCACGACCATGGAAATCCTCTCGCACTCATCAATCATCTAACAATCACCCGCCTTTTACACACACTCTTAACAAATTCGCGGAACTGGGCAACCCTCATCCTCGGGCCTCTCACGGCCAAGAATATCCTGTGTTCATCAATCATAACCTTTTCCAAAGATATACCGTATTTCACCGAGAGCTCTCTCAGATTATGTTCATCAACATTGGGCAACTTATTTATGTCTCCACAGGGCCCAAGCTTGCAGGCAACGCATCCAAGCTCATGAGCATCCACATTAGCGGCGCAGGCAGATGGATAAACTCTTAGACCGAGCCCTTCCGCCAGCTTCGCAAACCTCTCCTTCA
Source organism: Candidatus Wolframiiraptor allenii (assembly GCA_023539495.1). Classification (GTDB taxonomy): domain Archaea; phylum Thermoproteota; class Nitrososphaeria_A; order Caldarchaeales; family Wolframiiraptoraceae; genus Wolframiiraptor; species Wolframiiraptor allenii. Next base: position 14,543 of record JAKCEV010000027.1, on the reverse strand, counting down.
AATCACTCATCTTGAGAGTTGCCTGGGCTCCGGGCTTAAGATCCCTTGGAATTCTGCTAAGAATCTCGCGCATATAAGGATAGCCGACCGCTTCTAACCTCCTGATAATGCCATCTGTAACTCTCATCGAGCCCAGCACAACACCGGCGGCCCCGGAATCTAGGGCCCTGACAAGGATGTTCTCAACTTCCTTCTCGCATAGGCCGGGTAGTATAGGTCTCAGGAATAGGCATGTGTGGACGCCATGTTTAGATAGTGCCCGGATGCTTTGGAATCTTTCCTCGGGGTCTGGTGCCCCAGGCTCGAGTATCTTATGGAGGCTCGTGGTAACTATAGTGACTAGGGCGCTTGCATGACCTAACATTGATCCAATATTTGAGGCTAGATCATCGCTGATCCATGCCTTCGTTGAGAACTGGATCGGGTTTCCGAGGATGTTCGAGACAGCATAAAGATATTCGAGGGCCCTCTCAACCGCCTCATTCATGAATGGCTCGGTAACGGATCCGAAGGCCATAAATGTCCCCTCATGCCCTGGAGCAACAGCTGGATTCAAGGCGAGGGCATAGGCGAGCTGGATGCCCTTCAGCGGATATGGCCTAGGCGTATTAGGAAAACCCATATCATAAATGTAGCAGTAAAGGCAGCCGAACTTACAGCCAAGCCCCGTATGCACGGTCAAACCACAGGGCCTCGGGAGACGGTGAGCATGAGGATCACGTCTAGCCTCCTCGATCTCGCGCTCGCTAAGCTTATCCTTAAGCCTTGAAACGAGCTTTATTTTCTCTTCCCAAATCCTAGCTAAATCAACCATGAAGACACCCTAATCCGCATGCACGTGTCCCTATTAGCGATCCAAAGTCCACATTAGCCAGCGGCCTAAAAAGCTAATCTTTTCCTCTCAACCCCATCCTGATTGCTAAATGATGCCTTGGAACGAAATAGTCCGGATGCTCGGCTCATTTCAGGCCATGAAGGTTACCCTCCTCGAAGCCATGGGCTTCGACGAGACAATCTTAAGATTACCCGATGGCATGCGGATAATCATAGACCTCAGCCAAGCCCCCAGCGTGCTCGATAACCTCCTACATGTCTACTATCACATGGATTATGCCTTCACCCCCGAGGCGCTCCCAAAACCTGGGTGGAGGGTAATCGATGTAGGAGCATATCTCGGAGCCTTTACCCTGTGGTCTGTGAGAAGGGTCGGGCAGGGCGGGGAGGTCATAGCGCTGGAGCCCCATCCAGCAAGCCGGGCATTCCTAGAGAGAACTATAAAGCTCAACAACCTATATAATGTCAGGATTTTACCATATGCATTATCGGCCCATGATGGGAAAGGCATCCTCTACTCCCCGAGATACAGGGCGCTGGCATCATTAAAAAGGGATCACCCCGAGTATTTCTGTGGAGAAGTTTTAGAGGAATATGAGGTTGAATGCGTGAGCCTGAGAACGCTCCTCAACATGGTTGAATGCGATGAGATCGATCTCCTAAAGCTCGATATAGAGGGCCTTGAATATGATGTCCTAAAGCATTCCATAAGCGAGCTCAGTAGTATAAGGAGGATCTTGGTTGAGGTGCATTTAAACGCGTGCTCAATCCCGAAGCTCGATAAGCTTCTGAAGGACAATGGCTTCGAGACCATCATTAAATTCGACACGCGTGCCGAGAATCAGGCATTCATGCTGGCCACTAGAAAAAGCTAGGTAGTATACAGGAGTTGTCAGTGCTCAACGCCATCCTCACAGCCCCCGTGGGGGAGGGCTCAGCACCGTCACCGCTCATCCTCCAGTAAGCGATTAACGCGGGCCATAGATAAACATGAGAGCCGAGAAGGTTTACCAGTTCTTATAAAGGCTCGTTAAGGGGCTTCTCCATGGAGAAGCCCCCATGCCGAACATTTATAAACCCCTATAAAACACCTTATACCCGGGCTTTAAAAAGAGGTTGAACAAGTATGGCAGAACAAGCTAAGGGGCAGACAAGGACCCCGGAGCCTACGATAGAGATCCAGAATGTTGTTGCCTCAGTCACTATAAACCAGAAGCTCGACCTAGCTCAGATCCAGAAAGCCTTCCCGGAGACCGAGTATAAGCCAGCGCAGTTCCCGGGCCTAGTCTTTAGGCTGGCGACACCGAAGACAGCAACGCTGATCTTCTCATCGGGCAAGATGGTGTGCACGGGGGCGAAGAGCGAGAAGGAATCGATAAGGGCTGTGCAGACAGTGATCAAGCTACTCGAGAAGGAGGGATTCCTAATAAAGCATGAGCCAATTATTGAGATACAGAATATCGTGGCCTCGATAGATCTACATGGCCGCATAAACCTCGAGCAGGCGGCGCTAAAGCTGGAGAACACGATGTACGAGCCCGAACAGTTCCCTGGGCTGATTTATAGGATGGACTCCCCGAAGGTCGTGATCCTCATGTTCGCGAGCGGCAAGCTCGTATGCACAGGCGCGAAGACGGAGAAGGAGGTCTATGAAGCCGTCTACAAGCTAAAACGCATACTAGAGGAGAATGGACTAATAACATATACATAGATGCGGCTTAGGAGAGCTTTATAGTGGCATCGAGGACTGATTTAGGGGTCTTTAAATGGAGTTCATGGGATTTTTAAGGGAGAATGGAGAGGTTGGCGTTAGGAATTATGTTGCTGTCGTCCCGACTGTTGGATGCGTGAATAAGGCGGTTGAGGCGATAGCCGGCAGGGTGCCTGGATTAAAGCCCTTACTACATCATCAAGGATGCTGTATGATCCCATCAGATATAGAGGTTGTTGAGAGGACTTTGATAGGCTTGGGGAGCAACCCGAATGTCGCCGCAGCGATTATCATAGGTCTCGGGTGTGAAAGCGTCTCAATGGATCGTGTAGCTGATGGGATAGCTAGAGAAGGTAAGCCCGTTGAGGCGTTGATATTGCAGGAGGCGGGTGGGTTTAGCAAGGTGGTTGCGAAGGGGGTTGAGGCCGCGAGAAGATGTTTAGAATACGCGGAGAGGTTTAGGAGGCAAGCATTCGATCTGAGCCATCTAATGATTGGGATAAAATGCGGCTCCTCGGATGCCACATCCGGGATTGCTTCCAACACGGCTGTTGGGCTTGTCGCGGATAAGATAATTGATGCTGGCGGGACGGTGATCTTTGGAGAGATTACCGAGCTCATAGGGGCAGAGCATATTCTCGTGAAAAGAGCTGAATCCCAGGTGGTCGCGAACCAGATTATAAAGGCTGTGAACGACCTAGAGAACAGGATAAGGTCTCTCGGAATAGATGTCAGGGGATCTAATCCAACCCCTGGAAACATACGCGGAGGATTATCTACGCTTGAGGAGAAGTCTCTGGGCGCGGTGGTAAAGATTGGGAGGAGACCTATCAACGGAGTCCTAGACTATGGGGAGAGGCCCAGAGGGAAGGGCCTTTACATGATGATATCACCTGGTAGGGAGATGGAGTTTTTAACAGGGCCGGTCGCCGGAGGAGCTCAGCTACTGATCTTCACGACAGGTAAAGGCGCCCCCCAAGGTTATCCAATAGCACCCGTGATCAAGGTTTGCGGAAACCCCGACACTGTCAAGAGACTCTCCGAGCACATAGACGTAGATGTAAGCGGTGTGATCTCCGGGAACGAGACCCTTGAGGAGACGGCTGAAAAGATTTTTGAAAAGCTGATCAAGGTGGCTTCTGGCGAGAAGACGAGGGCAGAGATCTTGGGATACGATAAGACGATGAACATATACGTGAGGGGGATGATATTATGAAACGAGCAATAACCCTAAGCGAGAAGGACAATGTCGCGGTGGCGCTTGAGGAAATATTGGAGGGAGAGGACGTAGAGGTAACCATCGGAGGAGGAAAGATAATCTTAAAAGCCTTGAACAACATACCCTTCGGTCACAAGATCTCTCTAAGGAGGATCAGGAGAGGGGAAAAGATTATAAAGTATGGCGAGCCGATAGGTGAGGCGGTAACAGATATAGAGCAAGGCGAACATGTCCATGTACATAACATAAAAAGCATATTCGTTTAACAAACAACAAATAACAAAAGCATTTTGCCTCCTAGATCTAAGAACTAGCTAGTCTAGATTAAGTAGACTGGTCGAATTAAGCCGGATAAACCGCCTATTTAATGCGGAAAAGAGCCGCTTGAGAAAAATAAAGCCGGCTGGCTTCTGGTAAAAAGATGGTATCTCTTAACTCCACCATTAAAAATGTTTATACAACTTTGTTAATAAGTTTGTTAAATGAATGTCGTCATAGGAGCGTGGGTGCCCGAGCAGCTGAAGATGGAGTTGGGGGAGTTAGGGATAGACGTGGCTACGGAGGTCAGGAGATTCTTGGAAAAGAGGTGAGAGGAGAAGACCTCTTGCTAGAAGCCTCGATTAGGCTAATCTAAGGGATTGAAACTATGGCCCGCGTCAAGCTTATTTTATTTTCCCGTACATGTTTTAGGACGGATATGAGGCTCTGGCTGCTTGACTTAGCGTCCGAGCAGGCTGGTGGGCCCGTGATGGCGCTTTGGATGAAGGCTGGAGATGGGGTCACCTGGCTGGCTAAGGTGAGGTATACTCCAAGCTTCTATCTCGTTGGTGATCTGGATAGGGTAGCTGGGCTTCTTGAAGCTGAGAACCTCAGGTTTGAGAGGTGTTCCCGGAGGATTCGGGGCAAGCCTGTTGAGGCACTCAGAGTCTATGTGGATAGGGAGGATTTGGAGGATTATGTTGAGAAGCTTTTGAGGAAGATGCCGGGCTTAGAGGCCTACGAACATGATATCCGAGTTACCGTCAAGTATCTGATTGATTCAGGGCTTAGGCCCTGCTCCTGGCTCGAGGTTGATGGTGTGGAGGTTGGCGTCGAGGACGGTGTCCGGGTTCTCGAATGCCGTGAAATTCGAGAGTCGAGTGAGGCACCACCACCAGCGCTCAGGGCCGTGGCCCTAGACCTCGTGGTCTTTGGGGAGAGAGGATCTCCGAGGGCTGAACGAGACCCGATCCGGCTTATCACGCTCCACTTCGATGATGGAAGGAGGGTTCAGCTTGAGGGCGATGAAGCCGAGATAATCAAATCGTTCATCTCGATCATGCGCGAGCATGACCCGGATATTGTCGTCGGATTCGGCTTGAATAGGTTTCAGTGGGGTTATCTTGGTGAGCGCGCTAAGAGGCTTGGGATCAGGCTTGCGGTTGGCAGACTCGGTGCCGAGCCTAGGATGAGCGTGCATGGACATGTCTCGATACGCGGGAGGCTTAACATAGATTTGGAAGACATGGCTAGGGATATCCCGGAGCTGACCGTGGAGACCCTCGAGGAGTTCGTGAAATATCTCGGGATAGATGTCAGGCTCGACACGATAGAAGAGTATGAGCTTGGGGATTTCTGGGAGCATGATAGGATGAAGGTTAGGGAGTATTCCGCTCAGAGGGCTGAGGCAATTCTAAAAGCATTTAATGCTGTTAGAGAGTTCATCCTCAGCTTAAGCGAACTGACAGGTATGCCTGCCGACTATGTTCTGACAGCCTCTGCCGGGTTCAGGGTTGAGAGTTATTTGATGAGACTTGCTCCGAGGACTGGCGAGCTGATACCAAGGAGGACTGAAATCGCACACATAAGCTATCCCGGGGGCCTCGTGAAGGAGCCAATACGGGGGGTACATGAGGATGTCGCTGTCCTAGACTTCAGATCCATGTATCCCAGCCTGATAATCAAGTATAATATCTCATTCGATACGCTGAGTGATGATGGTGAGAATATTGCGCCAAGCGGCCACAGGTTTAGAGCGAGACCTGAGGGCTTCCTCCCATCGGCCCTAAAGACGCTGCTCGAGGAGAGGAGGAGAATTCAGGAAAAACTGAGGGCCGTGGCTTCTGGGAGCGTTGAGGCTAAGATCCTCGATGCCAGGCAGAGGGCTGTCAAGATAATCGCGAACGCGATCTACGGGTATACCGGCTGGTCCGGCGCGAGGTGGTATTCTAGGGAGGTTGCCGAGGCGACTACGGCTTGGGGCAGGGAGGTAATTGCCTCCACGATAAGGAAGGCCGAGGAGCTTGGAATGAAGGTAATCTACTCGGATACGGATTCTGTCTTCCTCAAGAATTATCATGGAAAGCTCGAGAAACTTATAGAATGGATTGAGATGGAGCTAGGCTTGGAGGCTAAGCTCGAGAAGGTCTTCAAGAGGATAATCTTCACAGAGGCGAAGAAGAGGTATGCTGGCATGACTATCGGCGGCGAGATAGAGGTGGTGGGCCTCGAGGCCGTAAGAGGGGACTGGAGCGGGATAGCGAGGGAGGCTCAGTATGAAACTGTTAAGGCACTTCTCGAGACAGGTGACCCAGCTCAGGCATTAAAGAGGGCGAGGGAGTATGTACAGGCGTTGAGGGGCCGGCAAGTAGACTTGAAGAAGCTGATAATCTGGAAGCAGATAACTAGGCCTCTTAGCGAGTACTCGGCCACTCAGCCTCACGTGGTTGTCGCCAAGCAGCTCATGAGCGAGGGGTGGAGGATTCAGCCTGGAGACAAGGTCGGCTTCATAATCGCCGCGGGCTCCGGCCCCCTCTATTCTAGGGCCAAGCCGTACTTCAAGGTTTCAAAGGATGAGGTTGACTGGGAGTATTATGTTGAGAAGCAGGTCGCGGCGGCTTGCGGCAGGATACTTGAAGCCGTTGGGATAAAGGTGGAGAAGATCCTAGAGTCTGGCGAGAGGACGCTGATAGATTTCTTCAGCTAAGTCTTCGGCCTCCGATCGAAGTAGATGCTCTTCCCATAAGCCGACAGCGGTATGCCTAGCGCCACATCGGAGTCCTTCAGAAAGCCGGCTCTCAGGGCGGCAGCCCCAATCGAGTACATGATCCTGTTATCCACGTTCAGCATGGAGGCGGTCTTTGCTGCGGATCCAACAGCTATCCCCAAGTCTATTAGCTGGAATGCGCAGCTCGGCCCATGATACGGCTTCTCATGAAGCTTCCTAGCCTTCCTAAACTCATCGCAGGTTGAGTAGCCGCATCCTCCACAATTTAGCTCCTTGGGCTTCGATGATTTGACGCCGATTAGGAGGATCGCATCCGACTGCCTAACATTTTCCGCATCACGTTGGAAGAATGCCAGGCCGAGCTCTGAGCCCATCCTCTCCATTTCATCCGCGAGCCTGCCGAGGTCGCGATCATCCGAGATCACGAGGATCTCCAAGTCATCTATTCCACGGGTCTTCGGGGCAGTTCTAGCGCTTATACACATGAGCCCCGCAGCCTGAATAACATAATCCTTGAACTGGGATCCCATGACAGAACCTCAGGACCCCAGGGATATTAAATGATTTTCCGCGGCCTTTATAGCCGCCGGCGAGATAACTTTGATGATGGACCCGAGGTATAAGGAGAATTTAAGCCGGGCATCCGCCCTAATGAGGGAGCTTGGAAGGGAGTTCGGCGAGGCCATACTAGTTTTTCACGATGATGCTGATGGCCTCTGCGCCGGGGCGATAATGTCGCTGGTCCTCGAAAGGCTCGGAATACCACATAGACTCATCTGTGTTGAGAAGCTTTCCCCCGAGGTTGTTGAGCTCATTCATGCTCAGGGCGAGAAGCTGTATCTCTACACGGATATAGGCTCGGGGAGGGCGGATTTGATAGCCCTGTGGCTTGGGAGATCTGGCGGCGCGGCGGTGATCGTGGATCATCATGACCCAGTTGAGGCCGCGCATCCAAGGCTCCTACACCTGAACCCGGAGCTGTATGGATATGAGGGGGAGAGTGATGTCAGCGGATCAGCAGCCGCCTATCTACTGGCTAAGGAGATCTTCGATGCACGTGACGCGGCTTGGATGGCCGTGGTTGGCTCCGCTGAGATTCCGGGAAAATTAAGGGAGCTTAACAGGATAGCGCTCGAGGATGCTGTGGCCGCCGGGGACGTGGAGATAGTTAGCGAGAATGGTGAGGAGGCATATCGCGTGAAATTCCTTGGGAAATTGTGGAGGGAGCTATCCTCAACTCTCTCAGCGATTGGGAGCGTCGGATACTACATGCGGGGGCCGCAGGATGCCGTGGAACATCTTAAAAGAAGGATGATCCCGGAGAACCTCGCGGAGAGGTTCGAGGACCTGAGGAGGAGAAGGTTCGCCCAGGCCTTCGCTATCATCGCAAAGACCGGGTTGCGGAAAAGCGCTTGGACTCAATGGTATCATCTTAGGGACCTCTTTAAGGGCTTGGGATCGAAGACTATTGGAACATTATCCTCGATGCTCAGCTATAGGAAGGGTGTTGATCCAGATCGTTATATCATAGGTTTCATGAATTTCGAGCCCGAGATCCCAGGACTTGGCAGGATCCGAGGAAGCTGGGTCAAATTCTCCGTAAGGGCACCAAGAAGGCTCTCGACCATGATAGAGAATGGCTCGATGCCATCGATCTCTGAGCTCGCGGTTAAGGCCTCAGAGAAGGTTGGCGGATCAGCTGATGGGCACAAGTTCGCCGCCTCAGGTCTTATACCATCCGGAACAGAGGAGAACTTCATACAGGAATTTGACGATCTCGTGGGCAGGCTTAAATCTCAATGAAGGAACCAACTAGGCCGCCAACCTCGAACATCCTCACGAAGTATTCGGGGAAGACCTCTCTAAGCGTCCTAACGATAGTCTCGGCATCTCTTCTCAGCGCTAGGGCATGGCAGGCCTCACCAATCATGTTCTGCGCATAACCGATGACTGGGAGCCTAGCGAGCTCCTCGAAGATCTCCTGAACTCTCTTGGTCGCGAGCCCGGCCTCTAAGGCAAACTCCCTAGACTTCTCGAGGAAATTCTCCGGCGTAGGGTTTTCGAGGATCTCGTCGATCTTCCTATCACCTATCTCCTCGATTTCCCCAAGGCCCCCTCGGCCCAAGACCCTCTGCTTCTCAACCGGACTGGCTGCAATAACTATCAGCAAAGAGTCCCGCGGTAGTGGGATCGAGTCTATTTTGAGCCTCGGCGGCGCGCCCGCCTCCAATACTAGGATGAGGCCGCTTGAGAGGAATCCAGCCTCGCTATTCAACCCTGTCCCGCATCCAATCTCTATCTCATGGACAAGCCTACAGGCGCTCATGAGCGATATGCCGCGGCCAGCAATCCTGAATAATGCCAGGATCGTTGTCAGAGCTAGGGATGCGCTCGTCCCGAGCCCAACCCCAATCGGAACACCGACGCTATGCTTGAGGACTATTCTTCCCCGCAGGCCGAGGATTCTCCTCGAGACCTCAGCCGCCTTAAGCGATGTCACATGATCAAACACCACCCCATTAACATAGACTTGAATCTGGTCCTCGTCTCCAGGATGATGCTCCGCGCGGGTCTCCACTGCGTTGGCTAGCGTGAATCCGCCACCCCTAGCGCCAACCTCTTCCACGCTCTCTCCGTGGATCTTGGGAGAGAAGATGCTAGATAGCGGTGCCGGCGCGCATGCATAACCCCTCTTCTGGGTCAAGTTCTCACACGCTCCTCTGCGCCGAGGACGCCGCGGCTTGGAACAGCCCTCGAGACGGCCTTCAGGATTGGTGGCAGGAAGAACTGGATGAATGGTATCTCTGTCAAGTATGTCCAGAGGAACCATCCGAGGGCGAATATTACGGGCGCGTTCCTGATCCCGCCCGGTAGGATAAAGAACTGACTATAGGCCCATAGGCCTATCCCAATTATCGCGCTCCCAGTCATTAGACCAAGGCTTGAGGCAGCCGCTATCCCGAGGAACCTTCTCTGCGCCAGCGCGAGCATCATGGTGAATACTACGACGATTATCGAGACCGCGAGATAGATTAGGGCTGTGAGCAAGTCTATGAGCTCTAGGAAGTAGATGACGGCACAGCCCGCGACCGGTATGAGCTGTATCAAGATAACAAGCACCACAGAGTCCCTGTTCCTCCATCTCTGAGCTAACCAGCCCATCAGGTAGAATGCCACGAAGTTCGCCGGGACGCCGACGGTTAAGCTTAAGACGGGATTGCCATGAATCAACATGTCGCTTATGAATATCCCTACCGCCGCCCCGATGCCGCCGATCCTCGGCGAGAATAGTATCGAGAAGGCTGCTGGCACGATAACCGACGGCCAGAATCGAACGGTCCCGAAGACTGGCGCGAAGATCCCGAGATATGTCAGGTATCCTAAGGCGGCATAAAGAGCAGCGCAGACTGATACCAAGGATACCTCAAGGCCCGGCTTAATACCATTCCTGCCAAGCATCATGTCAAATCACCGCGTGGGCTATCCTAGTCTCTCCCGCAAAGCTCTACCTAGATAAGTATTGTATCTTGGAAATCATTATTAGTACTGACCGATATTGAGCATGTGATGGCGCGGGAGCGGGAGGGGAGGGTTCTACGAAGCATAATGAGGAGTGGTGGGTCTCTAGTGGTCAGCCTTCCAAGGAGCTGGGTTGAAGCTATTGGCCTTGGCGAGGGTGATTATGTCATGGTCGAGATCGCTGGGAGCTCCCTTATAATCTCGCCAACTAGGGTTGAGAGGGAGAGTGAGGTTAGGCTCAGGTTTGAGTCCGATACACGGTCGCTCGTGGATAAAATTGTCGCTGCCTATCTCATGGGCTATGACTCGATACGCGTCATCTTCCCCCAGCAGATGAAAGAGGCGCTTGAGAGCGAGTTATTTTACCTGAAGGAGAGGTTAATGGGTTTGGAGATAGTGGAGTCAGCCGAGTCATCCATGCTGTTAAGGATGGTTATAGACCCACTGGAGCTTAAGCCGTCGGAAGTGTTGAGGAGAATGTGGAGGCTCTCGGACGACATGCTGAGATACTCCTTCAGCCCCTCGGATGGAGTTGGGCTTGAGGTCTCAGGGCTCCTCGAGAAGATCGAGGATGACGTAGACAGGCTCTACTTTTACATGGTCAGGATATTGAGGAAAAGTCTCGCGAACCCGGCGCTAGCAGCCTTGCTAGGCCTCTCGAACGTCGAGATACTCGATTATAGACTTGCTGCATACTTTCTCGAGAATATAGCTGACAGAGCGTTCGAGGTCTCAGGCCTCATCTCAGGCGGCAGGGCCTCGGAGAACGCGCTCCACGCCAACAAGATCTCAGAGATATTACTGGAGAATCATAAGCTCGCGATGGAGGCATTCCTGAACAGGAGGCTCGACGTGATACCTCAGATGAAGAAGAACCTTGAGGTCTTGACGAAACTCCTAACGCCCCCGAGGCTCATGGTAGAGCAGCTCCGGATAAGAGATGCGGTCCTCGGGATCGCTGACATGCAATACGATATAGCTAACCTGATTATTCCTAGGCTCACTTAGCTACTATATCCTTTTAGGAAGCCCGCGACTCCACCCATGCTCAAGAGCATGGCACCCTCCTCATGTTCTGATGAAATCAGCTCTACCTTGGCTCCAGCTTTCTCCGCTTCCTCGATATAGAAGTCCACGAGCAGCTGCTCCTCCGAGACCTGTAGAGATCTCTGACCACATTTCTCGCAGGGTTTCGCCAGTATCTCGGGCAGCTTTGAGACCCTCTCCTCCTCGCTTAGAGTATGCTCGTATTCAGCCCCGCAATTGGCGCACTTTATCTTGATCCTATACTTGTCGAGATCCTCCGAGAGGAGTAGGAGCTCAAGCATCCCGCTTCTTAATGCTCTCAAAACCTCCTTCTCTCCATAGACCGCTCTTGAGTTTTCCTTTGTTATCTCGTCCATGAGCCTTCTAACAAGCTTCTGCTCTTCGACAAGCCTGAGCTCTCTCAGGAAGTCCTCCGCCTTTCTTATCGCCTCCCTAACACCCTCCTCACCCGAGTATGATGTGTCAACTATGTGGATCTTGTCGCGGAAGGTGTAATGGAGGTAGCCTTTCTCGACGAAGACCTCCTTAGTTGGGCCCGGGCCGGCGACTATAATCCCCTTTAGATCCGGCTCCTTAAGAAAGATCTCGTTAGCATGTGCAGCAACGCGCTTATAATACTCGTTGAGGTTCATCTCCCTAAGCCTCTCGAACCTTCTAGCGGACTGTCCTCCAGCATGATGTTTCCCCGGCACACCGGATGTAAACTTCTTCAACTCAACAATCCTCCTACCCCTCACCACCGCGACCGCAGCCTCCTCATTATCAATCACCAGAACACCGTAGACATCCTTCTCCTTGAGGAGCTCCTTCAGGGGCTCAAGGTAGAACTTGCTATCACACCTGTATAGGAGGAGGTTTATAGGCTCCGGCGGGATAACGTGATAGACCTCGATCTTTTCGGTCCCAGCGCCGCCATCCTGCGGGATTGCTCCGCTGAATATCACGAGGCCGGTCGGGCCCGCCCTGTCAAATAGCTTAAGCCTCTGGATCGCGCTCTCAATAGCATCTTGGACATTCTTCCTCGTGCTCTTCGACTTTATGTTCGCCGCGGTCGCATACTCCTGCCTGAGATATCCTATAACGTCTGAAACGGGCTTATTTGGCGGGATATAGAGGGAGATGAGCTCGGTCCCCCTACCCTCTTTTGACTCAAGCTCTTTCAGCAGCTTCTTGAACTTGTATAGGCTGACATAATCCTTCCTGCTAAAAGCTAATCCCTCACTTTTCAAGGATATTCACCCCTAACCATGAGAAGTAGTCAAAAGCGATGAGGCGAGCGGATGAAGATCTTCCTCAAGGATCCTGCCATAAGGCATTTAGCTCCGGTTAAAATGTTTATCGGAGACCTAACCAGTACTTGACCGGCGGTGCCATAGGGTTGTTCGTCCCTGTTGAGCTTTCATCATCCCGCCCCCAGCCCTGATCCTAGCAATCATCCTGACCCTCACCTTCCCCCTCTTCTTCTCCTCCTCAGCCCCGCGATCATCAGCTCCCCCGGTTATCCTCGCGATAACTTCACCAATACTCCCTGCCTTGGCCCTCCCGAGCTCGACGCCCTCGAACCAGAACCTCCTCCCCCCATCATTCATTACTTGGAAGACCCATTTGACGCTGGCGACATATATGTTCCCCTGCTCGTCCGTGAGACAATACCCCTCGACCCTCTCGTAATAGTCGCCCCGCCCCCTCTCCGCCAAGCCCCTCTCCACCTCCCAGCTCTCCCTAACGGCCAGCCCCAGCTTCTCAAGCCCTCCTACAAATCCTCCTCCTGAGCACGTATAGCTGATACCTTGATACATTGGGGTCTTCATGTTCCTGGTTGAGTAGCCTCGCCACCTCCCTCCCATACCTCTTCAGCATCGAGACGGCTTCCTCCAAGGCCCTATACCCCATCATGGCCCACAAGCCTAAGGATAAGGGGCTTGCCCTTATTTCTTGGGGAGGCCTCCGAAAAAATGGGAGATAAAATGTGGGGTGTTATGATGTTTATGGCATGCTCATCTCGGCGGCCCTCAGCTTGAATAGTATTGCGTCCCACACCTCCTCCCAGACTTCCCCGAGATATTCTATCAATTGATCCCAGTCCATTACCCTCACCATATCACATCTTGTTACGCGCCTGTCGCCCTCACATATACCTTTGATCACGAAATACTTGACATCGTCCCCATCCCTGAATGGTATCATGAATATCTGCTCCGAGGCCCCTCTATCGCCATGGAATCCTATTTTTAGCCGGCCTCCCGGCATCTCGACATCATCATAATAGTCTTCCACTTTCAGGCAGGTCCCCAAGAAATAAGGGCAGGCATGTATTGGGATGGTATTGTGGAGGCATGATTGGTTACGTGGATGTCTTCGAGGAAGCGGGCATTATTGGAGTCTTGGATTACGTGGACTCGACGCTCGCCGTTGTTAAGAGGCATGGGCCGCCGCCAATCATCGTTAGGGCGCTCATATATGATGGCCTCAGGATGCTCGACGACCTCACCAGGGAGTATCGCGGATACGTTGGCAAGGCGATGGACTACGTCTGCGATGAGCTACGAAGCCTACTCTACGAGGTCTTCGAGGAGTGCGAGGACTTCGGAGGTGAGCGATGATGCCCGTGGAGGAAATAAGGCTCACAGCGAAGTTTAAGGTGGATTTCACGGATGCTGATGAGGCGACGATCTCAGAGATATACCGCCTGTTCAAGGAGTATCAGAGGATCGTGAACGAGCTAATTGAGTACGCCCACTCGCATGGGGTCACCAGTCCTAGAAGGCTATGGTACGCGAAGTATCGCGAGCTGCGGCAGAGGCATCCAACACTACCATCACATTACATTAATACTGCATGCCGGCTTGCCGCCAGCATTTACGAGTCCTTCATAGAATTGAAGAAGCTGGGGATGTGTGAGAAAGAGAAGCCGGTGTTCAAAAGATGGACGATATGGCTTGACGACCATTTATTCAAGCTCGATGTCGAGGGCTGGAAGGTTTCGATGGCTGTTCACGGTGGAAGGTGGATCACGCTGAAGCTACTATATGGAAAGTATCATGAGAGGTTCAAAGGCATGGAGCTGCGTGAGGCGCGACTGGTGCTGAAGGATGATAATAGTCTCTACTTGTATGTTACTTTCCGTCAGACCGTTACATTGCCGGAGATAAGTGCGGATGCCAAAGTCATTGCCGTCGACGTTAATGAGAACGCCATCGTATATGGTAACGATGACTTCATCGAGA
>JAKCEV010000026.1 GCA_023539495.1 Candidatus Wolframiiraptor allenii | reverse complement strand
GCTTTTCGGCCTATTGGAGAGGGAGGAGGATAGGGAGGCGATGGATAGGATGATGTTGGAGGCTGTTAGGAGAGGTGGGGGTGGCCTCGGCCTCACCCAGCCCTGAGGGGGAGGGATACACGGCCTACATAGAGAGATGCCGGGAACCTGGCTAAACATAAGGTTCCATGGCGGTGAGAAGAACTCGGAACAGATATTCATAATACCGTTCAGGGATGGGGACGTGGTCAAGTATTTCGTGGTGAGGGGCGTGAGTGAGGGCGATAGGCGCGTAACAAGATGCGACATGGTCAGGATAATGGATTGGGATCAGCTAATCGATTATCTTGGGGATGTATGGGAGGAGGTGTGGGACGCAATGCTATTCAAGCTGAAGGCCGCCGAGACGAGCACGCCATAAACATCATAACACCCCACTTTTATTTCCCATTTTCAGGATATCCTTCTAATAGGCGTATGGTTCGTTAGGGAGAACGTTTGACGTCGAACATATTATCGTTAATTGTCTCATGAGAAGCGGAACATCTCACACATGATCATCACATCATCAAGATTCTAATAGTGGTCTCAAGCGTTGTTAGGTGGGATCGAGATTGGGAAGTATTGAGCGGATGTTTGATCCCGAGACTGTGGCGGTAATCGGGGCGACCGATAGGGAAGGCTCGGTTGGCAGGGCGATAATGGAGAATCTACTCGAGTGGAGGAGTAATAGGGAGATCTTCCCGGTTAACCCGAATAGGGAGACTGTGCTCGGGCTGAAATGTTATCCGAGCATCAAGGATGTCCCGAAGCATGTTGACCTCGCGATAATAGCTGTTCCGGCGAAGCTGGTTCCAAAGGTTGTTGAGGAGTGTGGGGAGGCCGGTGTAGATGGTGTGGTGATAATATCCGCTGGCTTCAGGGAGGTCGGTGAGGAAGGGAGAAAGCTTGAGGAGGAAATAAAGCGAATACAGCAGAAGTATGGTATGAGGATTCTAGGGCCCAACTGCTTCGGGTTCATCAGGCCCCACATAGGCCTTAACGCCACATTCTTCAGGAAGATGCCCGAGCCCGGGCCAATAGCATTCATCTCGCAGAGCGGGGCTCTTGGCTCCGCGATCCTAGACTGGGCTCTCACACACCATATAGGATTCAGTATGTTCATCTCACTCGGCTCCATGCTTGACATAGACTTTGGAGACCTGATAGACTATCTCGGAGAGGATCCTGAAACACGTAGCATACTCATCTACATGGAGGGGATTGATGATATTAAGAGGGCTAGAAAGCTCATGAGCGCCATCAGGGGGTTCGCGAGAACAAAGCCCATACTGATATTGAAGCCGGGGAAGCATGAAGCAAGCGCGAGGGCCGCGAAATCTCATACCGGCGCGCTGGTCGGCAGCTTTGAGGTCTATGATGCCGCGTTCAAGAGGGTTGGCGCCATCCGGGTCGATGAGATAGAGGATCTATTCAACTGCGCTAGGGTCTTGGACTCCAGATATCTACCAGCCGGCCCGAGGCTCGCGATAATAACCAATGCGGGAGGACCTGGAGTGATCGCGGCGGACGCGGTCATAGATTACGGAGGGGAGATGGCGAGGCTCTCTGAGAAAACCATCAATGCGCTCGACATGATACTGCCGCCACACTGGAGCAGGGGGAACCCGATAGATATCATAGGAGATGCCGATGTCAAGAGATATGTCGAGACGCTCAAGGTTTGCCTAAACGATCCCGGGGTCGACGGCATCGTCATAATATACACGCCGCAGGGGGCAGCTAAGCCCATCGAGCTCGCTGAAGCATTAATCGACGTGATCGCGGAGAAAAAGAAACCCGTCCTCACAGTCTGGATGGGTGGGAGCGACGAGGTCCGGGAGGCTAGGCAGCTATTCTCGAAGAATGATATACCCTGCTACTCGACGCCAGAGGATGCTGTGAGAACATACATGTACATGTACAAGTATAAGCGGAACCTAGACCTCTTATACGAGACGCCGAGGGAGGTCTCAGTCGATTTATCGCCGCCGATACATCATCTTAAGGTTCTGATCAGGAGAGCGAGAAGGGAGAAGAGGGATGTCCTGCTGATAGATGAGGCGGAGCGCTTCATGAAGGCTTACGGCATACCGACCCCGGAGGGTGGTCTCGCGAAGAGCGTCGGAGAGGCCATGTTGATAGCCTCTAAAATAGGATACCCGGTGGTGCTGAAGATAGTGTCCCCGGACATAATCCACAAGGTTGATGTTGGCGGCGTCATCATGGGGATAAAGAATGAGAATGAGCTTAGGGAGGGATTCAACAGGCTTATCCAGAGGATTAGGGAGAAGATGCCTGAAGCGCGGATCGAGGGAGTCTATGTACAGAAGATGGTGACGAACGCGGACTACGAGCTCATCATCGGGTCGAAGAAGGATCCAATCTTCGGCTCCGTGATACTCTTTGGGGCAGGAGGATTCGGCGTCGAGCTATTCAAGGATTATGCGATTGGCCTCCCACCGCTCAATCAAGTCCTAGCAAGAAGGCTCATGGAGGAGACAAAGATTTACAAGTTCCTCGTGAAGGGGTATAGAAACAAGCCGCCCGTTGACATCGCGAGGCTCGAGGAGATCCTTGTGAGGTTCTCCAACATGCTGGTAGACTTCCCAGAGATTAAGGAGGTTGACATAAACCCGCTCCTCGTCTCGGGGAGCGAGGCATGGGCCGTCGATGTAAGGATAGTGCTGGATCACGAGCTAGGGGATAGAGAGCCGGAGCAATACTCCAATCTCGTTATAATGCCGTATCCATCGAAGTATATCGTCCCCTATCGGCTGAAGGATGGGACGCAGGTGATTCTCAGACCTATTAGGCCGGAGGATGAGCCCATAGAGGCCGAGTTCATCGAGAACCTTTCGGAGGAGACCAAGAGGTTCAGATTCTTCTACGTAATCAAGGAGATAACGCATGACATGCTCGTGAGGTTCTGCAACATTGATTACGATCGCGAGATGGCCATAGTTGCCGAATACACTGATAGTAATGGAAGGAGAAGGATTGTTGGTGTCGGGAGGCTGATAATGGATCCATTCAGGAAGCGCGGCGAGTTTGCGGTCGTCGTTGCGGACGACTTCCAAGGAAGGGGCCTCGGCACGAAGCTTATAGACATGCTCATACAGGTGGCTATGGATAAGGGGCTTGAATCGATCTATGGCCTAGTAATGCCCGATAATATTAGGATGATAGAGCTCTGCAGGAAGCTTGGCTTCGAGTTAAGGCACACGCCTGAGGAGGTTATCGTCGAGCTGAACCTGAAGGGCGAGAGGATATCTGAGATACCCGAGCGGGAGATAATAGCCCGCTCGAAGAAGAAGACATTCCTCAAGGCTAGGCCGCCAGCTATAGAATCTCCTGAACATTGACCTGAGAAACCTTTATTCGGAGAGAGGGCGGCTTAAGCCCTTGGTGAGGCTAATTTGAGTGAGCCAGAGAGGGAGACGGCGTTCTCAAGGCTTCCTCCAAGGCTCCAAGAGCAGTTCTTTGAGCTCGCGGAGGAGGCATGTAGGCGGGTCTCTAAGATTCTTAGAAGGGAGGATGAGGGGCTTGGTAGCCTCATGCGGAGCCTGAGATTTAGGAGGGCTCCACGCGATCTTCCACGCGCCCTCAGGATCGGGGTTGTTGATGGCTCTCATTCCCCGAAACTCAGCGAGAGGCTTGGCTTCAGAATCGGCGTCTACGCCGCGACATATATGGTCTTTGACGGCGACAGGATAATCACAGACGATGACAGGGAGTCCATGTGGTCTGGATACTTGATAGCCCCCCAGACGGGAAGCCCGCTATATACTAGGAAGATCCTAAGCCTCCTCGCCACGCTCATTGAGAGGAAGCTAGCGCTCCAATGCATAGAGAAATATGATGTTGATATAATGCTCATCGACGGCTCCTTCTATGGCTTCAGGACGAGATGCAGTGAGATAAAAGAAAAGAGGATCGAGGAGCTGGGGCTCGAGGGCCCAGACCTCGATAATATGAAGATTAGGACCGGCTGGGACTTGATCGACGAGGTCTATGAGCATACAATGAGGTTGAGGGAGAGCGGGAGAGCCGTTGCGGTTATAAAAAGAATTAGGACAGCGGCGATAGATGGATGGCTCCTCACAAGAACATGGTCCATTGACTCAATGCTAAATAGAAATGATAAGGCGATACTTAGGAGGCTTATGCGCCCCGGAGAATACTTCGACTACGCGGATCTACTGGGTGAAAACTTCTATTACCTGCATTACAGCAGCTTGAAGGGCTGGTTCCACGAAATAAAGAGAAAGATCAGTAGGGAAACTGATGAAGATAAGATTAGGATAGCGCTCGATTACGTTGAGAAGAAGCTTAAGCTCCAGATAGCGACTGACCTCTGCCCGAAAGATGCATGCGACCCTCTCAAGGAGGCGACCTTCAGGGAGGTATTATCCCCTAGGCGATTATACATCAGGCTATCCCCTTATGCCGCGCCGGCCTGCATAGAGCTGGGAAGCGGCATTGACCAAGACCTAGTCCTATCATATCTCCAAGCATCCGCAAACCCGGCGACTGGCCTACCATTCCCAATAGACCTCATAGATGAGATCATATCCTTTGACAGGGAACTCGCATCGGAATTCGCGGACGAGGTTGAGGCAAGGCTTCTCCTAAGTTCTGGCCTCGATGTTGATCACGTTTACGGAGAATTCGAGTCGATAAATCCCCAGAAGCCGGAGTAGCCGAGCCATGAAGATATGGATGGACATTCTGAGCCCGAAACAGCTTCTCCTATTCACGAGCTTGGCTGAGAGATTCAAGGAGCTTGGATACAGCATCCTCTTGACATCGCGGAGATATATACAGCTTGATGGACTGGTTGAGACGAGTTTCCGGGATTGGGGCATTATTAGGGTTGGGGAGTGGGGTGGCGGGAGCCTTGAGGGGAAGCTTAGGGCAAGCATAGAGAGGATGAGGTTGCTGCTGGATGTGGTTATTGGCGAGAGGCCGGACTTATGCCTTTCGAGTGGCTCACCTGAGGCCGCTAGAATAGCATATGGCCTCGGGATTCCGCATATCCTAATATCAGATACGCCACATTCCCCGGTAAACAGGCTCACCGCCCCCCTCTCCAAGAAGATCTTAACCCCTTGGGTAATACCTATCCGAGAATGGGTTGAAGTAGGCGCAAGCAGGAACATGATAACACGTTATAGGGCGCTGGATCCATGCTTCTGGCTGAGAGGATTTAATCCGGATAGAAGTGTTCTCGGAAACTTGGAGGAAGGGCAATATGTCCTCTTCAGAATGCCCGAGACTCAGGCCGCCTATATGAAGGCTGGAGATCACGAGTTCATAGAGCTCGCCGAAAAGATCAGCTGGATCATCGGTGACATGAAGCTCGTGGTGCTCTGTAGATATGTGGAGCAGGCCGAGCTCGCGAGGAGAATTCTGGGCGAGAAAGCGGTGGTAGTGGATAGGATGGTTCCGGGGGCATCGTTGATAGCATTCTCAGCGGCATTCATCGGCGGTGGCGGCACAATGACGCAAGAGGCCTCGCTGCTCGGGGTGCCAGCGATCTCAATATACCCAGGAGATCTCCCGGCGGTCCTCAGGTTCCTCGAGAGAAGAAAGCTCCTCATACATCTTAGGGATCCAAGAGCTGTCATACAGATCATGACAAGTCTCTTCAAGAGGCTTGACGCCATCAGGGATTCTTGGAGAAGGAGGGCCCAGAATCTCTGGAGATCCTTGGAGGATCCATTTCACGTGGTCTTGAAGGAAGTGGAGTCCTAAGTTAACCTCCTCCTCAAGCTCTCAAGCCTGCTAACGAAGACATCATATGCCTGCTTGATCTCCCCGCGGCACCTCTCAAGGGCCTCCTCAAGCCTACTCCTCGGCAAGGATCTCGAGAGATATGGGTAAACCTCGGCCCATGTCTTCTCTATGGCACGCTGAATATCTTCCGCAGCCTTCGCGAGATCCCTCGCTAGCTCAGCGACCTTAGGCTCCTCGGCGGCAACTCTCTCCACAATCCTTCTAATCTTCTCAACCTCCTCCTTGGCCTCCGCCCTAATATCTAGTAGGATTCTGCGAGCCGTGCCGCGATCATAGATCTTATCACTTGAGATTAAATCCATAAGCCTCTGATAAATCCCGGTGATGGAGCTTGCCTCATCCATCAGGCTCTCGCTAGTCTTCTTCTCCACAATCCTCCCACGAGGCCTATACATGATCGTTATCGAGAATGCGACTATGCCTATGGTGGCTAGGATGAGGTAGGGCGCAACTTGGAGGAAGCTCATCCTCTGCTCATAGCCCAAGATGATCCTAAAGCCGCCGGCATTGATTGGATCAACATGATCGAAGCGATAAGATAGGATCGTCTTCTCGGGATATTCCCTTCTCAGCTCAATTGGCTCCGGACTCCACGACCTGAGCTCCCCTCCCCTTAAGCGTATCTCAACATCATAGGTCCATACCGTGGTGTTTAATGGCATGGGCAGCGCGGTGATTAAGATTTCATTAGCTCCAAGTCTTATCAAGTTTGAGCCCTCGCCCACCTTGGCGGTGATTGTAAGGAGATCGGATCCACCTTGGCTGAGGGACTGCCTAAGCCTTACCACGGCCTCACCAGCCTTGCCAACGCTGCTTGACAGCTTTCCAAGGGCATCTTCAGCTCCGATTAGCTCAAAGCCCTCGGGCAGCCTCAGCTTAACCTCACTCAGCTGAGAACCGCCGACAAGCCTCATCCTCAGCGATATGCTAGCCCTCCCCTCCGGAATCTCCACCAAGAGCTTCGCGGAGATAACATCAAGAATCCTAAGGCTATTGCTCGAGAACTTCACAGAAACCATTGTGACATCTTCACGAGATAGGTCGAGATCGCGAATTACTCCAGAGAGCATACCGGGTTTGGTCTGGTTTAACCAGCCGGGCGAGATCTCAGCAATCGTCGCATCCGATGGAAGCCTAACCTCTACCGAGAAATCACTTCTACCAAGATCTTCAACTCTGGGATGAGCAGGGATCCTCAGGGAGAATGTCCGATCCGCCGGGCTCCATGAGAGTAGATCACGGAATATCGTCAGGAGATGTATCTCTGTGCTTGATGTGCCATTTACAGTGATCCAGAAGAAGTCATTCTCGATCACGAGCTTTGGACTGGAATCTTCTCGGCATGCATAATTTACCAAGTTCTTGAGAAATTCCTTTGGGAACCCTATCTTCATGGTGTCGCCGGTTGAGGGCAGGACATCGTAAACATATACTAGCCCATTCTCGCTAATCTCGATTACCCTGCGTGGGGCTTGCTCGAGGGCTGAGGCTGGGGCTATTATCTGCAGGGACAATAGCATTATCGCAAGTGCCGCGAATAACGATAACCTGCCCCGCCTCAAGATTTTTCGGGTCTAGGCTGCATGGCCTCATTATTTAAGGAATTCTGATCCACCCTGTTCTCCGGGACCTTGCTCTCCGACGGCTGTGCCTCCTTCTGCTCCATGCTCTTCTTGAACATGGCGATTAGCAGTTCTTCTCTAGTCTTTCCATAAGTCTCTATTCCAAGGCTTTTCGCCTTCTCGATGATATCCCTCTCAATATCTTGCTCATCCTTTTGAGCCGCCTTCTCGGCCTGGCTCTCAAACTCCTCAACTAGCTCCTGAACCGTTGAGGCGGCCTTTTCATACTCCCTCCTCGCCTCAGCCAGCGCCCGAGCAAGCCTCGGTATCGTCTGGGGCTCCCACAGTATGAGGAGAATTATTATGAGCGCTATGAAGAGCCATTCTATGCCCTCGATCATCCCCTGAACCCTGATAGTAGTCTGGGATACGAGAGATTTAGGGTTTTGTCCCGTCTAGTCTCGGCTCCTTGGAGAACATCCCATCAGAGTAAATTACCCCATCGGCCTTAACATTCCTTAGGTAGATCTTCGTGAGGGTGAAGATAGCGTCATGGGCCTCGCCGGAGTAGAATTTCAGCCCTTTAACACCTCTTTCCTCAAGCCTCCTATTCACCTCATGCCCTCTTAGATCTGATGGTAAAGCTCCCTTAGAGCCGACGATAAAGCTCCACATGCCCTCAAGGGACTTAACATATGAGGCGTAGATGCATGTCCGGGGGAAGACCGAGGCCATGGTCTTCTGGATTGAGGTGATTATCATATCCTTAACCAATAGAGGCGCAGCATGGGTAATAATTATCCCCTGATTCCCGAGCTTCCTGAATGCAAGCTCGTAAAACTCCTTGGTGTACAACTGGATGGCAAGGCTCTCCTCCGAGGGGTCCGTAACATCCATTATTATAACATCATAGTATCCATCGGGCTGCTTGGACAGATATTCTCTCCCCTCCTCGATCACGAGCCTTAGGCGCGGGTCTTCAAACCCCTTTCTACCCCATGGAAGATATCTTTTCACAATCTCTATCAACTCTCCATCAAGGTCGACCATCTGTATCTCCTCAACATCCGCGTGTCTCTCGACTTCCCGCGCTGTTGCGCCCTCACCCCCACCCACTATCAGGACACGCCTCGGCTTTGGATGGGCTATCATGGCGGGATGAACAAGAAGCTCATGATAAATGAATTCATCCTCCTCAGAGGATTGGAGAAATCCATCGAGGAGTAGGACCAGGCCGAAATCCCTCGTCCTAAGTATGTCAACCCTTTGATACCGCGTCTTTCCTGAGTAAATTACCTCCTCGATGCCGTAGAGAGATGCCAGGCTTTCGGTTATCCACTCGAGGACAAACTTTGTCGAAGTAATTCTTATCATCATTTCGTTTCTTGGAGTCTCTCCATCCTTATAAGCCCTCGCACCATCTCCGTCACATTCACTTTCTCCGGCCTAAAGCTCCTCACAACATATTCATAGGCCTTCCAGGGATCAGCCTTCTCACCACAGGTAAAGATATCTAAGGCAGCATAACCATACTCCGGCCAAGTATGCAACGATATATGTGACTCGGCAAGCGCTATAATAACTGTGACCCCGCCCCAAGGCTCAAACCTCTTATGAAACTCGCCCAGATAAGTCGCGCCGGAAACCTCCACGGCCTCCCGTAACACCGCTATAGCCTTATCTAGGTCCGAGAGAAGGCCGGAATCGCATCCATACATCTCCGCTATAATATGCCGCCCCAAAACCTTCATCTCCCCCAATCAGACTCTCCCCTCCCCCCGAAGAGCCTATTTAAAGGACTATAAGACGATTTAAAAGCATTTTCTTCCTCACGCGCTAAAAATAAATATTAAGCCTCCTAGAGATGCGTCAACGATATTTCCCCAGGCTCCCCTATTAGGGAGCATAGGTTTAAAAAGAGGATTCCCCAAAACAGCTTCCCTTGAAAAAATTGCGTGCTTATAAACTCGGGTGAAGGTGATGCTCAACATCGACCTGACAGCTGCTCTTATCATCTCCATAATCATTGTCTTAGTGCTTACTTTTAGGAAGGTCAATGTTGCTGCTGCGCTTGCTGTAGGCAGCCTCCTCTTCGGCCTTCTAGCGTTCGGCTCGAGTCTCATTCTAATCCTACCACAAGCATTCAACATGAGCATGATCCGAACGCTTCTAGCCTTGATACTCGCGATGTTCCTAGCCGAGTTATATAGCATGACGGGCTGCTCCCAGAAGCTTGTAGAGGGATTATCTTTTTTCAGCACGAGCTTTGCCGCTCTAGCAACCCCATCCCTCATAGGACTACTACCCATGCCCGGAGGAGCATACATATCAGCAGTGATGCTAAATGACCTCTATGAGAAACTACGCCTAAACGCCGAACAAAAGACATTCATAAACTACTGGTTCAGGCACATCTGGATAACAACCTGGCCCCTTTACCAAGGGGTAATCCTCGCATCCGGCCTACTTGGAACACCTATCGGAAGAATCTCAACCATGAATTTTCCGATAATGCTCATTGCGCTGATCATTGGCACCATTACCGGGATACTCATCATCCGGAGAACAGCCTACAGCGAGGCTTTCAATAGAGGAGGAAGGGTAAGCGGGCTACTACATATCTGGCCATTCCTTCTAATAGCCTTCACAACAATATCCATTCACATGGACCTAGTAATCTCGCTAATAGTAGTGATCTTGATAGCGTTAATAGTCTACAGGCCATCGACGAAGACCATGCTCAAGTCCCTAAAAAGCTCACTAAACCCAACTTTCATAGCAATTATAATCTTCTCATTTATCTATAGCACATTCATAGAGGAGAGTGGCGTCGCATATCATCTATTAACTAGGCTATCCACAATATCGGATTTTGCGGCATTTCTAATGCCCTTTCTAATAGTCGTCGGGACGGGTGTCGAATTCACCTTCGTCGCCCTAGCTTTCCCGCCCCTAGCACCCCTCCTAAGAGAAAGTAATAAAGCACTCCTGCTAGCATTCGCCGGAGGCTTCACAGGAGCTCTATTAAGCCCGGCCCACTCATGCCTGATACTCTCAACAGAATACTATAGAGCAGATATTCAGAAAGTCTACAAAATACTCACACCAACAACAATAATAACCGCAATAACAATAGCGCTAATCGCAGTAACACTCTACTAACATCGGCAACAAGGCCTTGCTTCATCACTAATCTGTAAGTGCGGGCCCGGGGGTTCGAACCCTCGAGTTTTACAGCTTAGCCTAGACTGTATAAGGAATGCATTTGGTAGGAGCTAAGGATAGGAATGTGGGGGGTGAAGGTCGTGATGGAGAGGGATCAGCGAGTATGAAAATCTCAGAGGGCTTCTCTTTCTCTTTGACATGCGGTCTCCGCGCAGTCTGGCAGATCGCCACTTACATCCCCAGCCCTTCAGGTGGATTGAGAATTTTACGGGCCCGCCGGGATTCGAACCCGGGACCCCCGGCTTAGAAGGCCGATGCTCTATCCAAGCTGAGCTACGGGCCCAGATTATTCTTTCATTTTCCTCGATTTTGACGATGCTTTCAGGCTAATATATAGTTATGTGGGCTTATCTGGGCTCTTTTCAGGTGTGGGTTTTCTTTGCGGGCTCAGGTTATTCCTAGGATTAGGAGAAGTTTTGAGGCTATTCCGCCGATGAGTATCGCTAGGCTTATCTCTGTTAGCGTGATTATTATGGTTGTTTTTGCCCCGGTTTCTTTGAGTAGGACGGAGATCGTGGCGACGCATGGTATGTATAATATGGTTACGATGGAGAGTGTTATCATCTGGTTTGGTGTGAGTGCTTGTGAAAAGTTCATGGTCCCAAGGAGGGCCGCGAGCGTCGTTAATATTAGCTCCTTTCTCAGGACCCCAAGGATTAGTAGTACACCGGTTTCCTTTGGTAGTCCGAGCCAGCTGGAGGTTATTGGGCTTAGGGTGTTCGATATCACGTCTAGTAGACCGAGGATTTCTAGGGCTTTTACAAGCGCTCCCATGATGATTATGAGCGGGGTTGCTATTTCGAGATATTCTCGCAACCTGATCCATGTCATGGTTAATATTGTCTTGAGGCTTGGCACCTTGTAGCTCGGCATCTCCATTATCAGCTCAACGGGTACTCCTGGGAGAATTCTTGAGGCGATGGAGCCTAGGATAAAGGCGATGAGGAGCGCGAAGAGGTAGAGCCCGATGACCCATGATATTCCAAGGTATCTCCCCACGAGCCCCATAACGACGACGGTTACGGCGGAGCATGGCACAAGTGTCGTCATCAGGATTGTTATAATCCTCTCCCTCCATGTATCCATGATCCTGGCTGTGAGGCATGCTGGGACATTGCAGCCGAATCCTAGGAGCATGGGCATTACGGCCTTGCCATGAACGCCCGCCTTATGCATTAGAGAGTCCATTAGAAATGATACTCTCGCGAGGTATCCCCAGTTTTCCAAGAGGAATGTGAGGAAGTAGAGGGGGAGGATGTATGGTATGGCTAAGCCTAGGAGGAATAAGATGCTCTCGACAGCTGACCAGCCGACCTCGGATATCGGGGTGATTCCGAGGACGTGAACCCATGCATCGCGCATGGCCTTCGATAAATACTCCTCGAAGAATTCCGCGATTATCCCGCCGACCCCGAAGACTATTGAGAAGAGGCCTATGAACATGATGGCGGCGAGAATATAGCCTAGTACAGGATGTGTTGCAATCTCGTCAAATCTATCTCCTAGCGTCGGTTTTCTGGGCCTCACTATTCTCGTGCATCTCCTAGCAATCTGGTTCGCGATGCAAGCCCTCTCATTCGCGATTACAATCGATGAGTCATGTCCATGGATGCTCTCGAGCTCTGCGATTAGCTCGCCGGCCAGCTCGATAACTCGTGGATTCTTCTCCTTAACGAGGCCCCATATCTCCTCATCCTTTTCTAGGAGCTTTAGAGCAATCCACCTCCTCGGGTGTGGTAGGTCGATTTCCCCCAAGGCGGCCTCAAGCTTCTCAATTCTCTCCTCGACCTCCCTGCCATATTGGATCCTCTTGGGGGAGTACCCGGTTTTCTGGAGCTCTATGGCGGCGTCAAGTATCTGGGCCACGCCCTTCCCGCGCGTCGCAATCGTCATGATGACCGGCACCCCGAGCTCCTCCCTGAGCGCGCCCACATCTATCTCGATGCCATACTTCTCCGCCAAGTCCATCATGTTCAAGACTAGGACCAGCGGTCTCTCGAGCTCGAGAAGCTGGAGTGTGAAGATTAGGTGTCTCTCGAGCGCCGTAGCATCAACCACGTTAACCACGACATCCGGCCTCTCCCTCGCGATATAGTCCCTAGAAATCTTCTCCTCGATGGAGAGATGTGTTAGCGAGTATATCCCCGGGAGATCTATAACCTCTATTACTAGGCCCTTGTAGTATAGCGTCCCCTCAGCCTTATCCACGGTTGTTCCGGGCCAATTTGCTATATGCTGATGAAGTCCCGTAAGCTGGTTGAAGATCACGCTTTTGCCCACATTCGCCTGCCCGGCCAAGGCTATCCTGAGATCCGGCTTAGCGTGGCCGCCTCTGATCCCGCGAGCTGGGATACCCACATATTTCATCGGAGAACCCTCCAAGGAGGTCTCGCTGAGCTAGGTTTCAACGATTATCCTCGAAGCCAATCCTCTCCCAATCATGAACCTCGAGCCGTGTACCTCAATCTCTATGGGCCCGCCGAGTGGAGCCTTTCTAACGACCTTGATCCTTGCCCCAGGCAGTATGCCTAAGTCCGCAAGCCTCTTGGCCGCTCCGCATCTAGGGCCGCCTCCACCTCTCCAGCCCCATCCAAGCCTACGCCTAAACCCTCCCCAGAACCCGGTGCTGGGAGGTGGCTCGCCGAACATTATCTCCACAACCACCGCCTCCTGGCCCTCGCTAAGCGATGTTAATGGAACCCTCATAGAGGCTCACCGCCCCTTTGATCCATGAAGGTTTTTCAGGGACCCTGATTTAAATTTATAATGTAAAGTCATGTATTTTACAGTGCTATTTTCACGCGCAAAGCCGTTGCCTGGGGGAGTTGTTGATGAGGATGGAGGAGATAGTCTCGGGGATTAGGGCTATTCTCGCCATGAGGCTTGTCAGGGATCATGGGTTTAGCAGGAAGAGGGCGGCCGAGGCCTTGGGAACAAGTCAGCCAACGATAACTCTCTACCTGAATAGGAGGAGGGCTTCATCATCCGCGAGGAGGATTATGGAGAGTGAGGCGGCGAGGCGCTACCTCGATGAGCTCACCGAGAAGATCCTATCTAGGGGGATGTTGACTGAGGGCGAGCTCTACGATGCGGCCTTCAATATCAGGAGATCTCTCGAGGTGAATGAGGAGGTAGAGGTTGTTCCAAGCGAGGTGAGCGGCGAGGCTGCGAGGATACTCGAGTTCCTGAGAAGGAGGGTTCAGGCCGAGCAGGAGTCCGCTGAGGAGTTCATGAGGGCGGCCATAAACCTGAGAGATGATCTTGCTAGGATGATTTTCAGGGCCCTTGCAAGCGACTGCCTGAGGCACGCAGACATACTAATGACACTTATCTCGGCGATAGAGAGGGGTGGAGCCGTCGATATAAGCCAGCTCAGGAAGGTGGATGTCGAGTCACTTCTCAGGAAGGAGGAAGAGGCGCATATAGGTGGCCTAGGTGAGGTTGAGAAGCTCCTGCCGAAAGGCTTCAGCACCCTGCTCGTCGAGTTCATCAAGAGTGATGAGGAGAAGCATTCCAAGGTCCTGAGAAGAATTATGGGCATGATAAGGGAGGAGTAGTCACGCGTCTCTCAAAGCTTGATGATCCTCGCCCCAACAGCTTGCACTAGGTTTTGCGGTATATCTATGAATGCCCTACATCTTAGGAGTATTACAGAGTCGCTTGTTGCTATTATCTCGCCCGACTTTGCCAGTATAGAGTCCACGGTCTTCGCGGTCCTAGCATCGCCCCTTAAGCCGATCTCTGATAGGAGGCGTCTAGTTAAGCCAGCGATTTCTCCACTCCTGCTGATCTGGGACTCATATATCACCTCAACCTCGGCGACACGCGTTCCTTCTAGGAACTCTAATATCATTTTGAGGGCTTTCCCCGTCAGATGCGACAGCCTATACTTCGAGTGTTTCTCCATTATGTCTCTTAACACGCCGTCATCACATAGTATCAGAGGCTCTCCCCTCAGCATCGCCTCAACGGTATTTAGCACGTTGAATCCATCCACGAGTATCTTCTTCCCAGCCAGCTGCTCGGGCCTGATGATTTTCGATCTTATGATATCGGCCTCATTTTCTGGCATGATTGATCGGAAGAGAAGCGATCTCTCAGCCCTGCTTAGCTGATACTTATCGCCGACGAGCTTGAGCGCCGATTGCTTTCTATAACCCCGATCTAGGAGAAATTTTAGGTCGAGCCTCGCCTCCCTCAGAATATCGATTCTCAGCTGGTGGCTCATGAGTTACTCAATATAAAGCCCGGGTCTTAGCGGCAGGGCGGATGAGGCCTTACCAATCGGGTCATAGATCCCCTCAGCACCCTCCTCATATATCTCCACGGAAGCTCCAAGCTCCCTCTCCAGAAACTCTCTCGCCCTCTCGTAGAATGCCTTCTCACCTCTAGCCACCTCCAATATCGCCTCGCGCGCATACCCTGAAGAGTAGGCGGAAATCAGATCGAAGATCAGCCTAGCCACGTTTGGCGCCTTCTTAGCCTCGATGATCCTCTCGCTCACCATCCACCTTATCAGCTCGCCGACGGGGTTATGTGGCCTAGCATCCAAGATCTCAAGCGCCCTCTCCAATATCCTAATCTTGCTTGGCGCCGCCAAGTAGATCACCACGCGCTTCGGATTCCTCCCATAAACCTCGATTATGCTCCTCACATCCTCCATGAGCCTTGTCAGTATCTCCTCCCTCAGCTCCACGACCTCGTTTATCAGCCTCTTATCGGGCTCCGGCCACCTTTCAAGCGAGACAAAGCCACTCTTACCCAGAATACTCCAAGCCTCCTCTGCCGTGAACGGTATGAATGGTGCTAGAAGCCTGATCCAAGTCTCGATGAAAATCCTCGCCGCCCTACCGATCCTCCCACCATTCCTCCTAAGATACCATTTCCAGTCGTTGTAGAGGCCGTAGATGGCCTCTGAGGCCGCGGTCCTAGTCTTCAGCATCTCCATGGCGGATGTTATCTTCTCGATCCTGCGCTGCAGGGCTGATAGGAGCCATGCATCCGCCTCACCATCTTCAACCACGTCCATGGAAGCAGCCTGCTCACATATCTTGAGAATCGTCTCAAGCATCCTCATGGCCTCCCTCGCATTTTTATCCCTCCAGTCAGGGTCATCTAGGTCCTCAGCGGCTAGGAGGAGGGTCATCCTCGTCGCATCCGCGCCATAGACCTCGATCGCCCTCTTTAATGGTATAAAGTTGCCCTTGCTCTTCGACATCTTCTCCCCCTCGATCTTGACCATGCCGTTGACACCGATCCCCCTTGGCCAGTGCCTCGGCTCGAAGATCGCCACATGCTGGAAGATGTAGAAGGTGAGGTGGTTGGGGACGAGTTCCTTTGCCGAGATCCTCATGTCCACGGGATACCAGTAGAGGAACTCCTCCCTCATCTGTCTCAGGATGTTCTCGCTCAGGCCGGCCCTCGCAGCAACCTCGGGCGGATCCCCAGCCCCCAGATAGATATAGTTTAGGACATCGAATGTAAGCTGCTCCGGTCTGACGATCCCGAGGTTAAGGTACTTGCTTATCGTGTAGAGGGCCGGGTATATCGTCGAGTCGCTGAGGGTCTCAACTATCCAGTTTGGATCCCATGGGAGTCTTGTCCCGAGCCCCGTCTTCCTAGCGCAGGCCCAGTCCCTGAGCCAGTCTACAACATTGAGAAACCACTGCCTAGCCTCCTCAGGATAAATATTCATCCTCATTATATGCTCTTTTACCTTCCGCTTCCACTCCGGGTCTGAGTACCTCAGGAACCACTGGTCCTCAACGATCTTTACGACAGTCTCGGTCCCGCACCTGCATACAACCTTCTCAGGAAGCTCCCACATCACCCCGCCTAGCCCGAGTTCTATCAGCCTCCGCTTCATCAGGTCACGGGCCTCGGCAACACTTTTCCCAGCATATTCCCCGCAATTCTCCTTCAAGACCCCGCTATGAAACTCTTTCGAGTAGATCGTCTTCGTGGCATCCTCAAGCCTCGGATCCGTGTCAGAGGTTATCCCGAGCCTCTCAACCTCCTCGACTGCCGGATAGTCGCCGTACCCCGGAACCCTGATTATCGAAACCGGCTTTATCCTCTCCACCATCTCTCTTATCCCATATCTCCTCAGCCTCTCCTCATTCCTCCTCAGTGCCACTATCCCCGCGTAGTCATACGGCGCGTGAGCCGGGACGCTGTAAACAACCCCAGAGCCGAAATTGGGGTCAACAAGATCCGCCGGGAATATTGGTATTTTGACACCCGTTATCGGGGCCTCCGCGAACTTCCCGATAAGCTTCTCTGGGTCAACCCTCTCGATAATCCTAACCTTCATTTGATGCTGGAGTTTCTCGGCCGCCTGCCTCGAGACTATTAACCTCCTACCATCAGCCTCGATCAAGACATACTCGCTCTTCGGATTTATCCAGATATTCGTGACACCGAAAATGGTCTCAGGCCTGAGCGTTGCTGCCGCGAGGAAGGCATCATACTCATCGAGCTTGAAGTAGACGAGCGTGTACTCCTCCGGGGAGACACCTTCACCAACCAGCCTATCATGGTCTCCAGTCGGGCTCTCGCATCTCGGGCACCAGACAACAGGATGCCTGCCCTTCGCCACATAGCCGAGATTCCTCAACGTGATATACTGCCACTCTATGAACCTGCTATAGTATGGGTGTAGATCCGTGGTGTAGAACTCTCTCCTCCAGTCCACGGAGAAGCCCATAGCCTTTACAACCTCGCGATTCTCTTCAGTATAGTATCTTGTGACAAAGGCCGGGTCCGTGAACTTCTCCAGAAGTTCCTCAGGGACCCCATCTATCTCGACAAGCATTCTCCTAACAGCCTCATCACCCCTCTTCAGCCTCTCGCATGTCCCGGCGACGGCCTCTCCAGTCCAGTGCCAAGCCCATGGGAAGAGGACATTATAACCCTGCATCCTCTTGAACCTAGCATAGGCATCGCCTCTCGTGTACGTGAAGCCATGGCCGACATGGAGTGGTGCATTCTGATAAGAGTATGGAACGCAGATGAAGATCTTCGGCGCGCCGGGTATCGGGTCCGCCTCGAACACCCTCTCCTCAAGCCATTTCCTAGCCCACTTCTCCTCATAGGGTATCGGGGATCTCGCCTTCATGATCCACGCACACCACACGCTGGGCCATATTTAACCAGATTACGTGATGTGAGGAGATAACCCTCCCTTATACGTTTCGCCGGCTCAGGGCATCAGCCCATGGTCCCAGAGCCTCTGAAACTCCATCTCATACATCGCAGCGACCTCGAAATCCTCGACCGCGAGGACGTTCTCATAATTATTCTCCTCAGCGGGCTAGGCCCAGTTATAGCTCCCCCGTGACCACAATCCTCCCATCAACTATCATCACCTTGTGATGCATTAGATCGGGATTCGAGCCAACTTCACGTCTGCGTCATGAGAGATAAGCTTCTCGTGCTCGCTCCCGCTCCAGCCAGCATTCTCAGCCTCGATCAAGATCTTGAAATCAACACCCTTTTCAGCAGCCCTTATCAGGGCATCAGCCAGCGCGTCGAGGGTAAAGCTGTAGATCATGACATGTATGCTCTCATTAGCCCGGTCTATCAAGTCAATTAAGATGTTCATACGTCACCCCATGAGCCTCGTAACGCAGACGGCCTTAACAGTCCCAGGCGCAAGCACAGTCATTGTCTCAACACGGCTTACCGTTAGAGTGGGCGTCGAGATCCTCGTCTCGGTGATCGTTGATGTGAGCGTCTCATGAATGGTTATTGTGCGAGGTTGGGCCTCGGGCCGATGAAATAGCCGACTATGAGCCCGAAGATGAAGAGCGTTATCGCAAGCCCGGCCATCATCATAGACTTGGCCATCGCCTAGCCTCCCCGCGCCACATAGCGGGAAGCCAAGCCTTAACATCTTTATTCCATGGCCTGGGTATTCTCATGGGATGCTTGAGGCGAGGCTCAGGGATGCAAGGATCGAGGCGGAGAAGGGTGATGGGGCGGTCAAGCTCCTCTCTAAGGGGTATGGTGTGGAGGATCAGGCTAACGGGCTCGTGATATACTCCTACCCGGAGGCCCTCTATCTCGTCGAGACCGGGAGGATGAGGATCTTCTCGGCTTCAGGCGAAGAACTTGACTTCAACAAGCTTCTCACGGTCCTTAAGCAGCTTGATGAGAACATCTGGAGGGACTATGTTGTTTACAGGGATCTAAGGGAGAGGAACTATGTTGTCAAGGATGGCGTTAATAGAGAACTAAGGTTCAGGGTCTTTGAGAGGGGAAAGTATGGGGAGGAGCCGGCAAGATATCTCATCGCACCCATTATGGAAGGTAGAAACATCCCGGTTGAGAAGATGATGGAATGGCTCTCGGCGGCCAGAAAGCTGAGGAAGGAGCTCGTCATAGCGGTCGTAGATCGAAGGAATGAGGTCATATACTACAAGGCCTCGATAGTTGACCTGAGGAATGTCTAGGAAGTTTCATGCCCTCCTCAAGCTCACGAGGCCGCCGAACGC
>JAKCEV010000025.1 GCA_023539495.1 Candidatus Wolframiiraptor allenii | reverse complement strand
GAGCCCGCGTTCCCCCCGAAAGCCTCCCAATGAGAAGAGGGAGGAAGGGCTAAAAAAGCCCAGAACGTGAGCCCCTACCCATGATCTCCGCTGCCCGCCTAATGAGCTCCGACGTACTGGATGGACCTTGCGACGAGAACTTCCCAAGCTTGACGACCTTCACATTCAGCCCCCTAGACTCGACGAATTTCATGAACTCCCTCATCAAATCTTCCTGATCATATCCGAAGACCACTATATCCGGCTTCACCTCCTCGATCACCTTCTCGAATGAGAATGGGACGTGGCCGAGAATCACCTCGTCAACCGGCTTAAGCATCGAAATTATCTCCTTCCGAGCCTCCTCTCCGAGAATCGGCTCCCTCCCCTTCCTCCTCCTAATCGTCTCATCCCTGGCCACGACAACTACAAGCCTCGAGCCCTCGCCCCCAGCACGTTTAGCCTCCACCAGAAACCTGACATGGCCTGGATGAAGAAGCTCAAATGCCCCTGATGCTAGGACGCGCTTCCCAGCCCTCTCTCCCATCACTGCACAGAAGCTGGACCCACCCTATTTATCCGTTGATGATCGTCTTAAGTGGAGGTTTTAATTCCAAGCCGAGCCACCTCTCCTAGGTGTCTGGGAGTTGAGGAGGCTGGATGAACTCTGGTATAGGCTGAACTCGATCGAGGCTCTTAGGATGCTTAAGAAGCATATGTCCTATGAGAAGCTCTCCTCCATCCTCGGCCTCCCGCCAGCCGTCCTTTCGCGATACGTGAATGGCCATGTTCTCCCGAGCCCCGAGAAGTCTAGGGCCATTATAGCGGCCTTTAAAAGGGAGTTCCTGCTGGATGAGGTTAAGCGAAGGCTTGCAAGGGATGAAGTTGGGGCAATAGATACGAGCGAGATAATCCATGACCCGCTTATATTGAAGCAGATAGTACTAGCCGAGCTCGAGAAGCTCATGGGCTTCAAGGTTGATAGGGTGATGACCATGGAGTCCGACGGTATACCAGTCGCATACCAGCTGGCCTCAATCCTTGGGGTAGGCTTAGCGATCGCGAGGAAGAGCAAGAAGATCGGCGTGAGGGACTTCGTGGAGGTTAAGCAGATATTCGAGTCGGGGGCATACCGATACATCTACCTCCCGAAGGGCCTCGTAAAGAAAGGAGAATATGTCCTCCTCGTCGATGATATAATCAGGACGGGCGGCACGATGAGGGCGATGATAACCCTATGCAAGGAGCTTAAGGCGAACATCTCGGGAATGTTCTCGATAATAGCCCTGAGAGGAGTTAAGGAGAAGCTCATGGAGGAGTTTAATATACCGATTGAGTCATTTATCACGATCTAATCGCGCCTCAAGCCCCAGGAGAACCTGACTCTGTCGAGCATCCTGAGGCAGTCTAACAGCCCCTCAGCATATGATATTGCCGCCAAGGAGTCGAAGCTGCGGCCGCCTGATAGAAACCTCCTCGAATCATCAAGATACCTATCCACCAAGTCCAAGACCTCTCTGACCTCGCTCGACTGGTCTACGAGCTCGAGGCTCCTTAACGCGTTCTCGACATTCGCGATATATTTCTGTAGCCTCTGCCAAATGCTCCAAGGCAACTTATGCTGTTCAATTGCCTTGGGGCTCGCGCCCAGCAGTGTCTCAAGCGCCTCGGCCTCGGAGAAGTGGAGGCTTCCCGGGAAGATCATGCTATGTGGCGGCGGCGGGTAACTTTTCTCAAGCGCCTCGGCGAGGCTTCCAGCCCACCTGAACTCATCCCCAAACCCTATCCTAGCTAGGCATATTACCAGCCTCTCAGGCGTTATCAAGCCCATCCCAACCTCATCCTCAACCCGCATAAGCATCCTTATTGCCGATGGTATGTCTAGGCCTCCATCCGCCGTGTCGAGAAGTATGAGTGTGTGGAGGCCGCGTTCCATGTTCTCGAGTATCGCCCTATAACATGTCTCGACCCCAATACCGCTCTTAGGGATCGTCACGATCTTCCCGAACTTATATGCCTGAAGGCATGAGGCGGAGATGAGGGCTGAGCAGGCTGAAACGCCGTGTATCACGTGATATTCAACACCCCTCCGCGCGGCCTCAATAATAATCGAGATATGGGTTGTGGCTATTAGGGGGTCTCCGGGAATGAGTATCGCGACGTCCATCTCACCGGCCTCCTCAACTATGCGCGAGACATCCTCCTCCAAGAGCCTTCTATCAGCCTCAATAAGCCTAGAGCCTAAGATCGTCCTTAGCTCCTCGATGAGCCCCGGCTCGAAGAAGCTCGTGTAGGTATCCAAGTAAACCTTATCAGACCTCTTGATAACCTCCATGGCCCTTCTCGTCAGGTAGCCACTACTTCCAAGGCCAAGCCCAACTAAGTAAAGCGCCACGCCTCTTCAAAATGACCCGTCAGAAGCCGCATAATCATCTTTTCCTCATGTGTTCGAGGAGGCTGTGAGCAAGGATCCTCGCAACCCTCAATGGTTCAGGCACCTTGCCGAAGATCGTGTACCGGTCAATTATCTTGGCGGCGTCACTTGGGTCAAGTCCCACAGACCTAAAATAGACCTTGAAGCCGTTCCTATTCGTCATCTCGACCCTCGGTCCATTCCTCTCATAAACCTCGAGTCTCTTTCCCCAGTCATCGGGAAAATACTTGAGGAAATACTCCCTAATCCCGGTGCTCGGGTTATATGTCACGGAGATCACGGGAAGTCTCGTCTCCTCATGAAGCCTTTGGAGATCGATCACGTTGAACCAACTTATTATACAGCCGTTTAGCATCAGGAGCATGATATCCTCCCTCCCGAGCGACCTATACATCTCGAGGATGCTGTCAGTTGCGTCCATGCCGCCGACCGTGCACTCCCCGAATACCACACCATCTATAATGAGGTCGCCGCGCATAACGACGCCGGCTAGGGCTGCCTTCCCCCCGACATCTTTTCTAAAGCTCTCCGCCACCCCCAGAACTCTAACACCCTTCTTCTGAAGCGCGGTGGGATAATCGCTCAAGGGCTGTCTTCCTCGGCCAGCTTTACCTCCTTTCTCTCTCCCTTCTCAGTTTTTCGAGTATCTCCTTCGCGCGATCCAGCCTGATGCATTTCTCGCGCACCATGATCTCGGCCACTTGGTCTATCTCATCGCCCACGGCCCCAGCCATGATCGCTATATTCTTCGCGTGGAGTGACATGTGGCCGGCCTGTATGCCCTCGGCTGCCAAGGCCCTCAGCGCCGCAAGGTTCTGGACGAGACCGACTGCGCCTATCACCTCTGCGAGCTCCCTAGCGGTCTTGACGCCGAGGATCTTCAAGCATATCCTTGCAAGGGGATTTGTCCTAGTCGCGCCGCCAACTATCCCGACGGCTAGCGGCATCTCCAAGCCCCCGACGAGATTCCCCTTTTCATCGATTTCCCAAGTGCTGAGCGGCTTGTATGCGCCGAATCTACAGGCGTAAGCATGCGCCCCGGCCTCGACAGCCCTCCAGTCGTTTCCGGTCGCGATCACCACAGCGTCAACGCCATTCATTATCCCCTTGTTATGCGTCGCGGCGCGATATGGGTCAGCGTCCGCGAATGCCCACGCCTCGACTATCCCCTCTGCAACCTCTCTCCCGCCAACAGCTTCAGGCGGGATCCTCGTCCAAGCCCTAACAAGCCTTTTATCGGCCAGGTTCGATATTATCCTGAGCCTATATCTTCCACCGGTTATTGAGGCGAGCCTTGGCGCAACCGCCTCAGCCATGGTATTCACGGCATTAGCCCCCATAGCATCCCTCACATCGACTATCAGGTGGACTATCAGCATGGGGCCAAGCCTCGTCTCGATCACCCTCGCCTCGAGATCCTTTGCCCCTCCACCGAGATTGACGAGGACCGGGTCCTGCTCGTTGGCGATCGCCAGTATCTCCTCTCTGTTTCGCAGGACCTCAAGCCTTGCGGCATAGGGATCCTTGATCCCGACGAGCTGTATCTGTCCTATCATCAGGGATTCGGTGCTCTGAGCGAAGACCCCGCCACCCTCCCTCGTCATCCTCGCCGCATTTGAGGCGGCTGCAACCACGGATGGTTCCTCGATAACCATAGGAACCATGTAATCCCTGCCGTTGATCAGGAAGTTTACAGCTATTCCGAGTGGAAGTTGGAACGTTCCAATAACGTTCTCGATCATCCTGTTAGCGGTATCCCTGTCGAGCGCCGCATATCTTCTTAGAAGCTCAACCTCCTCTTCGCTCAGCCCAGCGAACTCTGCGACTATCCTCAGCCTCTCCTCGACCGTGAGCTTGTAGAAGCCCGGAATCCTGCTCGTCCTCTCCATCGTGCTCAAGATGCTATGGCACCCAGCTTAAAGCTTTCCAACCTAGCAGCCGGCCTCATGTAGCCTCTTCCTGAGGATGGATGCCGAGCGGACGATTCCCTCACGAGCATCTTCATACTCGATTATTTCAATTATCCCTTCTCGGCCTATCCTCGCCGGAACCCCGACAGCTATATCTCTGAGACCATACTCTCCGTCTAGGATCGCAGAGACTGGCAGGATCTCCCTAGAATCCGTAAGAATAGCTCTTGCTTGGATATAGATTGATGCCGCTGGCCCATAGATTGTCGCGCCCTTCCTCCTTATCACCTCCATCGCCTGCCCCCTGAGTTGCTCCTCGAGATTACGATGCTCGCCGTGGATGAACATGCTGTCCCCATGCTCCCCTAGGACAATATCACTGCTCTTATGCCCAAGGATGCTCCAAAGCCTTGCTGTATCAAGAACCCCTCCCATCCCCATTATCCTGCGCCTCGGGATCCCGAGCTCCTTCCAAAGAAGATATGTCATCAAGTCCACGGGGTTTGAGACCACCATCACCACCGCGTCACCATAAACATTCCTGAGACCTGCGGCAACCTGCTTCATTATCTCCGCGTTTGTCTTGAGTAGGTCAAGCCTCGACATTCCCGGCTTCCTCGCCGCACCAGCCGTGACTATTATCAGGCTCGATCCCCTCAGGAGGCTGTAATCAGGGCCTCCGCATATCCTCGTCTTCCTCCCAAGAGCATGGGCTGCGTGCATTAGGTCTAGGGCCTCCCCCTCAGCCAGATCACCTAAGACATCAACAAGGGCGATCTCATCAAGATCTATGAGAGCTAGGAGCGTGTAGGCGGCTGTGCTCCCAACCCTTCCAGCCCCAACTACCCCAACCTTCACCAATCCGAACCACCAGATATGATAAGTCTCGGGAAATTAAGGAGAAGTGTTTGCCTAGAGAAAAAAAATGACCTTTTGGAAGAATTTACTTCTTCGCTGCCTCCTCCATGGCTTTTCTCAGCATCTCGACTGCCTTCTTGGCCTCCTCGACTGAGGCCGCGTCCTCGAGCGTGGTGATGTCTCCAAGCTGTCCTCCGCTCACCACCGCCTTCAGGACCCTCCTCATTATCTTGCCGCTTCTCGTCTTGGGCAGGGATGATACGAAGAAGATTGCATCTGGCGTGGCAACGGGGCCGATCGTCTTCCTGATATGCATCTTCAGCTCATCCCTGAGCTCGTCTGTAGGCTGATATCCCGACTTCAGGATTACGAAGGCAACTATGCTCTCGCCCTTCACCGGATCCGGCTTCCCTATCACCGCGGCCTCCGCAACGGCTGGGTGGCTGACGAAGGCGCTCTCGAGCTCGGCCGTGCCAATCCTGTGCCCCGCCACTTTTATCACATCATCAGCCCTTCCCATGAGCCAGAAGTACCCCTCATCATCCTTCATCGCATAGTCTCCAGTGTAGTAGATCGCCGGCGGTGTTATCTTAAACTGGAGATATTTATTCGGCTGGAACTTCGACCAGTAAACCTCCTTGTAGCGCTCAGGGTCCCTCCACAGCGTCATCAGCATTCCAGGCCATGGGGCTAGTATCACGAGGTATCCTCTCTCGAAGGGCTTAACAGGCCTGCCATCCTCATCCACAACCTCGGCATGGACTCCGGGCAGCGGGAACGTCGCGGACCCGGCCTTGAGCGGGATGAGCTCTATCCCAGCGGCCGGCGAGATCATGAATCCGCCGGTCTCAGTCTGCCACCAAGTATCTATTATCGGGCATCTCCCACCACCTATAACCTCGTAAAACCATCTCCAGGCCTCAGGATTTATTGGTTCGCCAACTGATCCAAGTATCCTAAGACTGCTGAGATCGTGCCTCCTAGCCCACTCCTCGCCAAACTTCATGTGCATCCTGATGGCTGTTGGGGCGGTGTAGAAGGCCGTCACGCCATACTTTTCGATTATCTCCCACCACCTGTCGGGGGCCGGGTAATCAGGTGCTCCATCATACATTATCTGCGTCAGCCCATGTATTAGCGGGCCATAGACCACGTAGCTATGGCCGGTTATCCAGCCTATGTCAGCCGTACACCACCAGATGTCATCGGGCTGCGGGTCGAATGCCCACTTGAGGGTTGCCCAGACCCAGACGAGGTATCCTCCAGTGCTGTGGACAACCCCCTTTGGCTTGCCCGTAGTCCCGCTAGTATAGAGGATAAAGAGCGGGTCTGTCGACTCCATTGGCTCAGGCGGGCAATAGGGCTCGACATCCCTGACGACATCATGCCACCATAAGTCCCTGCCCTCCTTCATCGGCGTATTCTCGAGCCCAACCCTCCTCACGACTATAACCTTCTCGACGGTCTTCGTTAATGCGAGCGCCTCATCCGCCGTCGTCTTTAGCGGAACTATCTTGCCCCTCCTATATAGTCCATCGGCCGTGATGAGTATTTTCGCCTCCGCGTCGTTTATCCTATCGGCTAGCGCCGTCGCGCTGAATCCCGAGAAGACTACACTATGTATGGCACCTATTCTGGCGCAAGCGAGCATCGCTATCGGGAGCTCCGGTATCATGGGTAGATATATCGAGACCCTGTCGCCCTTCCTGACACCCAACTTCTTCAGGGCATTAGCGAATCTGTTAACCTCCTTCCAGAGCTGGTAGTACGTTAATGCTCTGGTCGCGCCCTCCTCACCCTCCCAGAATATCGCGACCTTATTCTTCAAGCCCCTCTTCAGGTGCACGTCAAGGGCGTTGTAGGAGGCGTTGAGGACTCCTCCAATGAACCATCGCGCGAAGGGTGGATCCCACACATAGACCTTGTCCCACTTCTTGAACCAAGTGATGTTCTCCGCGACTTCGCTCCAGAAGGCCTCAGGATTTTCTAGAGATCTTGACCAAATCTCTTTCAGCTTATGCCCATAATATCTCTTGCCGGCTTCAGTTGCCGCTACAGAGGAGCTGCTAACAGGGGTCTCACTCATAGGAATCCACCATCCGGTGATGCGGTAGAGAAGTCCTACTAAAAAGTATTTTCTCCCACCCTTTTGCGCAAGTTTATCTAGGGGACCTCAGAAGATTAATTGATGTCAGAGGCTGAGGAAATAAGCATAGTTGAGGTTGAGCCTATCCAAGGGCGCGACCTGATATTTATCGAGGGGTTCCCGGATGTGGGGCTCGTTGGGGCCATAGCCACATCATACATAGTTGATAGGCTCGAGATGAGGGAAGCCGGCTATATCGATGCGGAGCTCCTGCCACCCCTAATCTCCGTGAGGAATGAGCAGATAAAGGAACTTATCAGGATATACTACAGGGATAGGATCGTTGCGATAGTATCTGACATCCCTATACCGCCACCCATGATTAGGCCGCTCTCACAGAGCCTCGTGAACTGGATTAAGCGAAAGAATGGGAAGCTCCTTATATCGGTCTCCGGGATACCTGAGCCAAATAGGCTCGACATAGAGAAGCCGGAGATCTATGTTCTGGGAAGCAGGCCCGAGATAACAGAAATGCTCGTCAGGCTTAATGGGGCTAATAGGTTTAAGGATGGCTTTATCGCTGGAATAAAGGGGATGCTCTTGAGAGATGCCGTAAGGGCTGGGCTCGATGCCGCCATAATCTTGGCGCAGGCACATTATAACTACCCAGACCCAGGGGCTGCCGGCCAGGTAGTCTCCTATCTCTCGAAGTTCTTGGGAATCGAAATAGATGTTAAGCCGCTTCTCGAGAGCGCCGAAGAGCTTAGGCTCAGGCTCAGGGATCTGATGATGAGGACCGATCAGGTGATGCGCGGGATCCAGAAGTCCAAGGAGCTCGAGCTCCCACCAGTCTACCTGTGAGGTGATCCGAGGATGGAGGAGTGGAGGAGGAATATTTGGAGGAAGATCCTAGAGGAGTTTAGGAGGGTTGAGGCCGAGATAAGCAGGATGGAGGACGAGTTCTTCAGGCTCATGAGGGAGGCCGAGGAGAGGAGCGGCTGCATAACACCACTCTACAACGTTTATGAGTCCGGGGATGAGGTTAGGCTGACGGCGGATCTCCCGGGAGCGAGCAAAGAGGAGATAGGGCTCATCGCCGGAGAGGATTACCTCAGGATAGAAGCTCCATGCAGGTCCCCACTGAGAGGTGGTGAGGGAAGGAGATACGTCCTTCACGTGAGACTCCCAGCGAAGATAGATCCACAATCCGTGAAGGCGAGATATAAGGAAGGGGTTCTAGAGGTGGTTGCGAGGAAGAAGATCACCGGATATAGGATTAGGATTGAGTAGCGAGGGCTTTCACCACCGCGGTCCATGCTTTGGCCACATTGGAGATGTCGTAGCCTCCTCCGCCGAGGGCGAGGAGCCTGCCATCACATCTCTCATGAGCAAGCTTGTGGAGCTTTGAGGCCACGAAGGCGTGGACATTCTCAGTATAGTTTAGACCCGTGAGCGGGTCTCCTGCGAGGCCATCGGCCCCAGCTTGGAGTATTATGAACTCGGGCCTCGAGTCTGCTAGAAAGTCCTCGGCCATCTCGTTCCATGCCTCCATGAACTCCTTGTCCCCCGCCCCGGGCAAGAGCGTTATATTCAGCTTCGTCCCAACAGCGTTGCCAGCACCCCGCTCATGTGGGAACCCAGTTCCAGGATACAGGGTCCTCCCATTCTGATGAACATCAAGGATCCTGACGCGAGCGTCTCCATAGAAGCTGTAGAAGACTCCGTCGCCATGATGAGCATCTATGTCCACGTATAGGATCTCCGACAGCCTCTCCCTCCTCAGCAAGTATTCTATCGCTATGGCCGCATCGTTGAATATACAGAACCCAGCTGCTGAGCCTCTCCTAGCGTGATGAAGTCCGCCAACAGGGTTGAATCCATGCTCGATCTCGTGGGCGAGTATTAGCTTGACAAGCTTCAGCGTCGCCCCAACCACGTAGAGTGATGCCTCATAGCATCCCTTGAACGCGGGCGTATCGCCGTAGTCCAAGTATCCACGCCCCTCCTCCGACTTCCTCCTTACAAAATCCACATAGCCTGCCTCATGGAAGAGTAGGAGGTCATCTAGGGATGCCTGCTCAGGCTTCACAACCATTATCGAGCCTACCATATGCTCCGCGAGATTGCTCAGCTCCTTATAGAAGGCTACCGCCCTCTCCCTCCTAAATGGATGTGGAAATGGGAAGCTGTAGTCTAGGAGCTCTTCACCCCATGCAACTCCAACCTTACAACTCATGCAAGCCCGCTCCCTTCAACCCCCGCCTAAGCCCCTTCCAAGTATATGGGGGCCTCTATTGCAGGCGTCCTCACCACCAATAAAAATATATCGGGTATGCTATGAAGATATTGGTGGATGAGGAAGGAGGTCTTGGATCAGAAGGACCTGGAGATAATCGAGATTCTACAGGAGAATGGTAGAGCATCCTACTCCGAGATCGCGAAGAGGGTTGGGATGAGTGAGGCGGCCGTCTATTCTAGGATCAAGAGGCTGATCAATCTCGGCGTGATCAGGAAGATACAGGCTATCGTGGATGCGGAGAAGCTAGGTTATATCGTGACCGCCTTCATCGCTGTTACCGTCAGGCCGCCGAAGTATGAGGAGGTGCTTGAGAAGCTCTCGATGATGCCCGAGGTCTTAGAGGTGCATGACGTTACTGGTGAGCATTACTGCCTCATTAAGGTTAGGGCTAGGAGTAATGAAGAGCTAGCTAGGATCCTAGATGAGATAGGGAAGCTTGATGGCGTGGCATCCACCGAGACGAAGATAGTGCTGAGGACCGTGAAAGAGGATTATAGGCTCCCAGTATTAAGTAGGCAGGTTCAGGTATAGAGCCTCTCCACGAGCTCACGCAAGTTCCTGAATACATGAGTGGGCTTAAGCTCGGGCGGTATACTTGGTAGATCCTTCTCCTGCGTTATCCCGGTTAGGATGAGGGCTGTGTCCGCGCCTATGAGCTTCCCCGCTTTAACATCTGTGTCAACCCTATCACCAACCGCGAGAATCTCTTCAGGCCTCATCCCTAACCTCTTTAACGCCTGCTCCATTATTATCTTGGATGGTTTTCCAACGATTATCGGCTTGACACCCGTCATGTACTCGAATATTGTGACGAATGCCCCGGAACCGGGCTCCGGGCCATCCCTCCCCGGATGAACAGCATCGGGATTCGTCCCTATGAAGATCGCACCATTCAGTATAGCCCTTAACCCTGCCACGAGCTTCCGGTAATTTATCTCGCGGTCAGCACCGACGACGACATACTCGGCCTTATCCCATTCTTCCATATCAAGGACCTCATGACCCATGCGCTTGCAATACTCCCTAACACCATTCCCCGCGATCACTAGGACCCTACTCGCCCCCGATCTCGAGTATATGTAGGATGCAGCGGCCTCGCCGACCGTTATGAAGTCATCGGGTGAACATTCCACGCCGAGGCTATGAAGTCTCTCAGCCAGTTCCTCGGATGTCGTCTCCGGGTTATTCGTAACATAGATGACCCTGACCCTAAGCCTTCTAAGCCTGTTTAACGCCTCTATGGCGCCCTCGGTCGGCACAT
Organism: Candidatus Wolframiiraptor allenii; assembly: GCA_023539495.1. Classification (GTDB taxonomy): domain Archaea; phylum Thermoproteota; class Nitrososphaeria_A; order Caldarchaeales; family Wolframiiraptoraceae; genus Wolframiiraptor; species Wolframiiraptor allenii. The sequence continues at coordinate 9,506 of JAKCEV010000025.1, read as the reverse complement.
AGTCGCGGTAGACGCAGCCATCCAAATCCATTATCATCCCACGATACCTCATCGCGCCCCCATTCGCCGGCGGATTAAAGGATCTTAAAGAGTTATGGCTCGCGAGCAAGTCTTTTTATTTCTTGAAAGACTGCCTGAAAATATAGAAGAATCCGGTCATCCACAATCCTCTTATCCACCTATTATGAGGATTTTAGTTGAGGAGGAATTGCAGGAAACCGCGGCCTATAGGAGGCTCATGCGGAAGCTGACAATCGAGAATCTTTGGCTCTATGTCCTGAGCCTGTTGAAGGAGGGGCCGCTCTATGGCTATGAGATCGCGAAGAGGATTGAGGAGAAGTTCGGCTTTAAGCCGGGCAGGGTGACCTGCTATATAGTCCTCTATAAGCTGCAATCGGAGGGCTTGATAGCGTCTGCTGGCCCCGGAGCTGATAGCGAGGGGCCCCAGAGAAAGTACTACACCTTGACGAGGGAAGGTGAGAGAGCCCTCGATATGGCTAAGGACTTCCTTAGGGGGTTAGCGGAGAGGCTATAGCTATTTCATATCCATGAAATAGCTATATATGTCCCCTAGAACGCTATTCATGTATGCCGAAGGTTAAGGTTGCGATCATAGGTGTGGGTAACTGCGCCTCAGCCCTCGTTCAGGGCGTCTACTACTACAAGGATGCAGATGAGAATGAATTTGTACCGGGATTGATGCATGTGAGGCTTGGTCCGTATCATGTCGGCGATATCGAGTTCGTCGCCGCATTTGATATCGATAAGAACAAGGTTGGGAAGGACTTATCGGAGGCGATCTTCGCCCCTCCAAACTGCACGATGAAGTTCGCTGATGTCCCGAGGCTCGGCGTCGAGGTCATGAGAGGGATGACGCATGACAGCCTCGGGAAATATTTACAGGGAGTGATAGAGAAGCATCCATCACCAACAGTTGATGTCGCTGATGTCTTGAAGAGCGCTGGCGCCGATGTCGTGGTGAACTTCCTCCCGGTTGGAAGCGAGTCGGCCACGAAGTGGTATGTTGAGCAAGTTCTCGACGCTGGCGCCGCATTCGTCAATGGTATTCCTGTCTTCATAGCAAGGGAGCCTAGGTGGCAGGAGATATTCGAGAAGCGCGGAGTACCATTGATAGGGGATGATGTGAAGAGCCAGGTCGGCGCCACAATCCTCCACAGGGTGCTCATAAAACTCCTAGTAGATAGGGGAGTCAAGATCGAGAGGACCTACCAGCTCAACTTCGGCGGCAACACGGACTTCCTGAACATGCTTGAGAGGGAGAGACTGGCCTCCAAGAAGATCTCTAAGACAACCGCTGTCACGAGCCTGATACCATATGATATAGGCGAGGAGAATGTCCACATAGGGCCGAGCGATTACGTGCCGTGGCTGAAGGATAGGAAGTGGTGCTATATCAGAATCGAGGGAACCGCCTTTGGGGGCTGCCCGCTGAACATTGAGGCGAAGCTCGAGGTATGGGATAGCCCGAACTCCGCCGGCGTAGTTATAGACGCTGTCCGCTGCGCGAAGATCGGAAAAGATCGGGGCGTGGCTGGAGTCCTAATTAGCCCATCAGCCTACTTCATGAAGAGCCCGCCAATCCAGTACCCGGACGACGTAGCAAGGCAGATGGTCGAGGAATTTATAGCTGGGAAGAGGGAGCGGTGAGGTCACGAAGGCTCCTCGAGCGACTTGAATACTGATGTCAGCCTGCTGAGAGACTTGCTCTTCTCGGCGAAGCTCAGTTTAGATGCCTTTATCGCCTCAACGAGCTCGTATAGCAGCTTGTCGGCGTCCACCCTCGCGGGAAGCTCGCTGAACAATATCGCGGGATCCCTGAAGCTCGGTGGAGCATCATAGAGGGCTGCCGCAGCAGCCGCTAAAAACCTCACCATATTGGGGCCGACACCGCGGATCGCCAAAAGCTCCTCATAATCCTTCGGAGAAGCTTCATGAATCGCTAGGAGAGATGAGCAGCCTACCCTCGGTATGCTTAACGGGAACTTCCTCGGCTCGCCGGCATCGAACTCCATAAGTGTTGACTGGCCCCTTGAGATCCCCTTGCTAAACCTCTTGAGCGCTTCTATGTCGTGGTTCACTGCTTCGACGCACGCTTTCCTAGACTCGCGGCTATCCCGGCTTGTCATGTCGAGCACGACCTCCTCCCTCGCCGCCGAAACTATCCCGCTATGAGGCTCCTCGACGAAGCTCCTTAACCCCATTGAGATCCAGTGATACCTTCTGACGAGGTTTGTCATGGGCTTCAGTCCCTGCTGGATTATCACCCATTCACCATCCCAGCTCACGATCATTATGTGAAGATATAGCTGGAATCCATCCTGTATCGCAGCATTATCAACTTTGGCAACCATCCTGCTGGCATACTTTAGTCTCTCCAATGTTCTCTCGTCAAACCCGAAGATTTTCGCGAGCTCACCCAGCTCTTCCGGAACCCTATAGCCATGGGGCCTCTTTCCTCCAACGACCGCGAGTCCCGAGTCCGGCCTCATAAAGTTCTTAAGAGTCACCGCAACTATGGTCGTGGCCCCACCCCCCAGCTCGTCCAAGGAGGCGGATGCAACAAGCCCGTCGAAAAATATCGGCGAAGCAAGAGCCCTCAGAAATCTCTTGGGCTCGAAGATCGAGAGATATGACTCGAGTATCGCGGTCAGAATCCTTTCAGCCTGCCTAAAATACCATCTAGGCTTCGAGGAGTAGATGAGCTTGAGCTCCCTTAACCCCGCACGATACATCTATGGCCTAACCACCTATCTCCCGGGAATTAAACTATGCGTATAAAGAGATCCCTGCATAAATACCCAGATAACACTTAGGAAAGAAAAGAATCACGAGAGCTGGAAAAAGATAAATGGGGAAGTTTTGCTCAAGGATGCTTCTTTCTCATGCGGCCTCTTCAACGGGCTTCAGCAGATCCCTCAGCGGTACATCAACATAGCTTCCGTCAGGTCTTCTCCTCCTAATTATGATCGGCAGGATCCCTGCCTCAAACTCCCTCTTGGCTATTTCTATCGGCGTGTCATCGGGCTTTACCGGGACAAGTGGAAATGCGCCGAGCGCCAGCTGCAGGGCTCTTCCAGCAATTATCCTAGCCTTCTCGTACCTAGTGAGGGGGCGAGTTCTATAGGGATCCTCACTCATCCTCTTATCCTCAGTCCGTGGATGTCGATGTCTCTTCCTCTTCCTTCTTCTCCTCTTTGCCCTTGCCGCCCTTCTCCTCCAGCCTCGATGCCGCTATTATGTCGTCGATCCTGAGTATCATCGCAGCAGCCTCTACCGCCGACTTTATCGCCTGCTTCTTCACCAGCACCGGTTCCAAGACGTTGAGCTTGTACATGTCGTCGATCTTGCCCTCAAAGACGTTTATCCCGGCCCATCTCTGGCCCTCCTTATGCTTCGCCCTCAGGTTTACAATCGCCTCGATCGGGTCTAGGCCGGCGTTCTCTGCGAGTTGCGCTGGAACTATCTCCACGGCCTCAGCGAACTTCTCGACAGCCAGCTGCTCCTTGCCGGGCAACGTCTTTGCATAGTCCCTCAGCGCTAGGGAGACCTCTATCTCCGGCGCTCCCCCGCCAGCCACGATCTTGGGCTCAACGAGCACATCCTTCACCACATTTAACGCGTCCTTTATCGACCTCTCAGCCTCATCTACAAGCCGCTTTGTCCCGCCCCTGATCAGGATTGTTATCGCCTTCGGGTTCTCGCATCCCTCTATGAAGACCATCCTGTCCTCGCCAACTCTCCTCTCCTCGACGAGCTTCGCCCTCCCAAGATCCTTCTCCGAGATTTCCTCTATCCTCGTGATTATCCTCGCCCCGGTGGCCTTTGCCACCTTCTCGATATCAGACCTCTTCACCCTCCTTACCGCCAGTATTCCCCTTCTGGCCAGGAAGTGCTGCGCTACATCATCTATACCTTTCTGGCATACGACCACGTTAGCGCCCGCCGCGGCTATCTTATCCACCATCTCCTTGAGCATCTGCTCTTCCTGCTCCATGAAAGCCTTCATCTGCTCCGGTGTCTCTATGTGGAGCTTTGCATCAAATTCGGTCTTCTCTATCTCGAGCGGGCAGTCAAGCACCGCTATCCTAGCATTATGTATGAGCCTAGGCATTCCTGGGTGGACAACCTCCTTATCCAGCACTATCCCATCGATTATTGATGTATCTCTTATTGATTGGCCCTCCTTCTTCTCCAGCTTTATGTTATCTAGGTCAATGGTCCATTTCCCATTAACCTGCTCAGCAACTCTTAGAACCGCGTCAACAACTATTCCCGCTAAATAGTCGGCATCCTCCGAGACTACTTTAGCGGACATCGCGGTCTTCGCGATCTTCTTGAGGGTCTCCTTATCCTCTATCGAGACCGGTATAGCTATCTGATCATATACTTCAAGGGCCTTTACAGCTGCCTTTTTATATCCATCTATGATTATTGATGGGTGGACCTCCTTCTCGATGAGCTCCTCGGCCCTTGCCAGCAACTCTCCCGCAAGGACGACGACTGTAGTCGTCCCGTCTCCTACCTCGGCGTCCTGCGCCTTAGCCACCTCGACAAGCATCTTCGCAACCGGGTGCTCAACCTCCATCTCCTTCAGTATTGTAGCGCCATCGCTCGTTATTGTCACGTCGCCGAAACTGTCAACGAGCATCTTATCCATACCCCTTGGCCCTAGGGATGAGCGCATCGCTTCCGCGATCACCTTCGCAACCATTATATTATTGAGCTGAGCATCTCTGCCCCTCGTCCTTTGAGTTCCCTCACGGAGGATGATTACAGGAATTTCTGCCGCTCCCGCCATATACACTCCTCACCTCCACACAATCTATATCTCTGGGGATGATGTGGGCAGGGGTTATTTATAAACCTAGATGGCATGGGATTTAAGGGCTGAACGCGAAGAGCTAATATCGCGGGCGCTCTAACCGAATGGGAAACCCTCGTTTTCTGATAGCTTTCAGCGATTCAGCGGCCCTGTATTACCGTGAACTGAGAATCAAAGGTGTATGCTTTCCGGAAAGTTTTATGAGAGACCGGGATAATACTAGGGGACGCGAGGTGATCTAGAGTATGAAGCTCATTTCAGTTAAGATGCCCGAGGCATTAATCGAGGGGATGGACGAGCTCGTGAGAAGGGGGGCCTACCCCAGTAGAAGCGCTGTAATGCGTACAGCCGTCAGAGATCTATTGAAAAAGGAGCTCTGGAAGCAGTAGGCAGTAGATAGATCATCGATAGACAGATAATTGATTGGCCGAGGATTTTAGGAAGGGCATCTGCTTAACCGTCACCACCCTACCATACAAGTATTTTGGCGTGGACATGTTCGAGGAGTACTCAACAATCTCCTCACCATCTAGTGCTAGGTATCGTATGAAGGGGCCAGGCCTATCCTCAACCTCGACATAAAGGAATACTGGGAGGGCGTCAGCGTCATAATAATCATAAAGAGGAGTTAATAGGCCGAGTATATGCTTCCTCGCCCCGGCCTCATAATGCCATATCGGGGGTGAGGCAACCTCGTTGCTCAGCGTCACAAGAGCCCTTAAAAGCGATGAGAGACCTCTCACTCTAGCTGGTATAGGCTTGGGCCTTAGGGGCTGCCTCGTGGAGAGAGCCTCGATAAAGGGCTCGGGCGGGCTCTCCACCTCTATTATAGGGCCGTAGGCGTATCGGCTACTATCAGTGCTTCGCGTGAGAATCACCTCCTCACGCTCTATGCCCGTATATGCCACGTAACATGCACCCCGCACATCCTCCGAGACCTGCGTGTATGCAAAGATTGGCAGTCCTCCACGCCAGTATGGTATTGAGAGAAGACTTCCGAGGATCAGCCTGCCCCTATGCTCGAAGAGCCAGAGGAGCGGCTGAATATCCGCCATGCCCATTGTGAGCCGCGCTAGATTCAGAAGATCCAAGACCTCTATGGCCAGCGGCGGCCTGCTTTTCGGCATTCTCCCAAGATATTCGCCGGAAGCCCTATTCTTAAAAATTCTTCGAAGAACATCTCTAGAGCTTTCTTCATATTCCTCCTTATCATCTCAGATACGTATAGCTCTCCCCTAACCCTCTTAAGCTCCTCCCCGCTTGGTAGCCGCCCATACTTCTTATGCTCCCATTTCATGAACTTCTCAAACCTATCCCAAGCGTAGCCTCAGCCTCCGCCAACTGGTGGGAGAACCGCGACTACGTCCCCACCCCAAGTAGGGGAGGGGGTCAGAGCTTTCTAACCGGGTTCTTGGCGCCGCAGATCTCACATACTAGGAACCTCAGCCTTCTCTCAGACACTATCTTCGTATCGAGACCCCCGCAGATCGGGCATTTCACGAACTCCCTGACATATAGCTCTAGGAGCTTTCTCAGCTCCTCTAGTGAGAGCCTGCCTTGGATTATCAGCCTCTCACCCTCTATGGAGCTCGGCCTACCTGACTCCCTCGCTATGAACTTCGCGATATGCGATGGATCCCTGTTAAGCTTGTCCGCTAGATCCTTGAAGTTCGTCACGATGGTCCTCCTACTCTCATGAAGTATCTCCGGGTTGAGGACTATCACCCTGTCACCGGCCCCCTTGACGGATTTCGGGAGAGCCGAGAAAACTTCATCTAGGATCTTGAGGTAGCCTTCCTTCGTCCTGATAAGCTCCTCCCAATTCAACCTCTCGTCGAGCCTATCTGAACCCCTGGCAGCTAATAAACTAGCACCTTGTTTATCAGGTGGTCATGCTTGGCCGCTGGCGAACTTTGATCAAGGCTTAATTTCCCGAGAATTATTGTATAATGTTGATGAAAGGGACAAGTTGGATTAAAAATCCCGACTTGGCCGAGGTCGGTGAAAGGAGGATTGAGTGGACGAAGAACTTTACGCCAGTTCTCATGAGAATTCTGGAGAGGTTTAGGAGGGAGAAGCCGCTAAGCGGCGTAAGGATCGGGGCCTGCCTCCATGTCACAACCGAGACCGCGATTCTCGTCGAGGTTCTAGAGGAGGGCGGGGCCGAAGTGAGCATCTGCGCCTCAAACCCCATGAGCACACAAGATGATGTCGCAGCGGCGCTCGCCGCTCGCGGGACTAAGGTCTACGCCTTCAGGGGCCAGACCACCCGGGAATACTATGAATGTATCGGTCATGTCCTCGCCGATGAGCCTCAGATAACAATAGACGATGGCGCTGATCTAATCTCCACGATTCACAAGCTCTATTACGGCATCGAGTCCGAGGAGCTCAAGTATTTGAGACCCATAATCGGGGGTCTCGATATTAGAGAGCTGCTGGGCCGGATGATTGGCGGATGCGAGGAGACGACGACAGGCGTCCTTAGGCTGAGGGCTCTCGCGAGAGATGGGAAGCTTCTTTACCCCGTGATCGCAGTGAATGATGCTGAGTCAAAGAAGCTCTTCGATAACCCGATTGGCACGGGCCAGTCGGCTCTTGACGGCGTTATCAGGGCCACTGGGATGCTCCTCGCCGGGAGAGACGTGGTCGTAGTCGGTTATGGGAACGTCGGCTCCGGGATAGCGCAGAGGCTTAGAGGAATGGGCGCGAGGGTAACCGTGGTCGAGGCAAGCCCAATAAGGGCCCTGAGAGCGCTCATGGACGGGTTCGCTGTCGAGAGCATGAGGAGGGCTGCCGCGCACGGTGAGCTCTTCATAACCGCGACAGGCAACATCTCGGTGATAAGGGGAGAGCACTTCAAGCTCATGAGGGATGGCGCAATACTGGCAAACGCCGGCCACTTCGACGTCGAGATAGATAAGAGAGATCTCGAGGATATGAGCATTAGAAAGGAGAGGATACTACCATGCATAGATATGTACGTGCTTGAGGATGGTAGGAGGATCTATCTGCTGGGCGAGGGTAGGCTCGTGAACCTTGTCTGCGCAGAGGGGCATCCAAGCGATGTGATGGACATGTCCTTCAGCTTGCAAGCCCTCTCAGCGGAATATCTCGCGAGAAACCGGGGAAAACTCCCAGTAGACGTCCTAAATGTGCCGAGGGAGCTCGATGAGCTCGTCGCGAGGCTCAAGCTAGAATCCATGGGGGCCGAGGTCGAGGAGCTAACCCCGCAGCAGATCAACTATCTGAGAAGCTGGGAACCGGGTTCAAAATAGCCGGAAACAATTAAAGCTGGGGATGAATCAGCATAGGCTAAGCCGGGGTAGCCAAGCTAGGATAAGGCGCGGGCCTTGAGCCAACGTATCTCCATGAGAGATAGCCCGTGGCCCCTCGGGGCCGCGCGGGTTCAAATCCCGCCCCCGGCGCCATTAAATTAGTAAGCAAGTCATTAAATTAGTAAGCAAGTTATAGAAGCTCTTGAACCCTCCTAACCCTCTCCCCAAATTCCCATAATGGGATCTCATTTACCATGAAGACCCATCATGATCTGCGACAAGATTCTTATTAAAAGCATTTCCTACAAACATTCGATAAAAATGTATTATGCTTTTAAAAAGCTAAAGAGCATACATCACCAACTAATATTCCACAACCATCATTATGTCTGTTACACATCCAGTTATTGCTCCAGCAAATACAAGCACTCCACAAACAGCTCGCAATAAAGATGAGCTCGTTGATACCAGTCAAGTCTCCTACCCAGAAATCCGGAGAGAAGATACTAGAAGTTGTCGCCGAGATTAGAAGGATACGCTTAGGAAGCAAGAGAGAAAAGCCTGAAAGCACCTAGTTAGCTTGAATAAGCATGGCGCCCTGGCCGGGATTTGAACCCGGGTCACGGGCTCGACAGGCCCGTATACTAACCGGGCTATACTACCAGGGCACGCTTTTTCCTTGATCATTTTGTCAATTTTTTATTTAAGTCTTTTTCTCACGTCTATGGTCTGGTCGTCTGCGGTCTCCAGAATAATGCACCTTTACCTTATCCTTGCCACGTAAATGCTGTTTGACGAGCCTATTCTATAGTATAGTGAAGGTGAATATTCTCCTTAATGCTGTGCTTATCTCGTATCTTCAGTTATTGCTGGTATTCTGAAGTCCATCTTTTCTAACTTATTCTTTATTTCTCCGCCTAGTTTGGCCGTCTCCTTACCATCAAGCCCTAGGTGAGAATTTCGGCATTCCACCTCTCCTATTCTCCAAGTAAGTCCTCTTAACAGGCCTCTTTGTCCCAGCTCCTGTAAATAACCTTCCTCAGGACAGCCCTGTCCTCTCTAATATCTAGCCTGCCATAATCTTCTCCTAATGGACTTTGTCAACTATCGTTGCTGATGAAGAGGTGAAGAACAAGAAGAGGGGTCACGATAGGATGAGCTTATAAATGTTTTCTTGAGCCGCTTTCCCCATCCACTTCCCCTACCACTACCCCTACCTCTACCCTGTTTATATGCCGGTGTTTTGATTGTTTCTGGTAGAGGGTCCCCGTTTCCGGTGAGCCTGCGGCCCGGGGGCTGGGGGTGATGGCCGCAGGTGATGCAGGAGCTGCCCCTCATCCGGGATCCTCCATGGGCCGGGGGGTCTTGGATCCAGTCGCCGGCCA
>JAKCEV010000024.1 GCA_023539495.1 Candidatus Wolframiiraptor allenii | reverse complement strand
CTCGCTGCTATGGAACCTCCTACCCCTCACCACCTTCAGAAGATACCTCTTCCCCTTCTGGGTCACGAAAAGAACCTCATCACCCTCTTCTATCGCACTCATCCCAAGAGCTTAGCTCTTGAGAACAAGGCTTAAACGATTACTACGTTCTGGGCCTTTTTGACCCCTCCTCCCTCACTTCATTGGGAGGCTTTCGGGGGGAACGCGGGCTCCCCACATCTATCCGGCGCTGACAATCAAAAGGTTTTAGGGTTTTGGTATTCATGTACTCTTCGTAGTATCGGCGCGTCAGGTTTCTCACAGCCACTACATCTCTGTCCTCCTCTAAGCCGCATTTCTGGCATCTCATCAGCCTGCGCCCGTTCGAATTTTCTTTCAGCTCACTCCCGCATACAGGGCATGTCCTCGAAGTGTTCCTAGGATTGATATACTTTACATGTAATCCGCAGAGTTTCGCCTGATACTCCAATATCCGCTGAAAACTCCTATAACCCATCGATGTATTCTTCCATTAAGCTTCCTTGAGCCTAAATCCTCCTTGTAGACCTCGAGGTCCTCCATCACGATCACGGTGGCCCCGACCTCCCTAGCCTTATTGATTATCTCCTTAGTCGCCCTATAGTATATCTCCTTGATCCTCCGCCACTCACGGCCCCTATACTTCTCCAGCAATCTCGCTCGCAGCCCTCTGCCGCGAATCTTTGATTGTATCCGTCTGCGTTTGAGGAAGTATCGGGTTCTAATAATCCCCTCGTTCGTCTCAAACCTCTCAACGAAGTCGTCGTTGCCATAGACGATGACGTTCTCGTTAACGTCGACGGCGATAACCTTGGCATCTGCGCTCACCTCCGATAACATAATGGCCTGACGGAAGAAGACGTTCAGGTAGATGTTGTCATCATCCCTCAACACTAGTTGCGCCTCACCCAGCCTCATGCTCTTGAACTTATCGTGATACTTCCCGTGAAGCAGTCTCAATGCAACCCATCTCCCTCCATGGACCGCTATTGAAGCCCTCTAGCCCTCGACATCGAGCTTGAATAAATGATCATCCAGCCATATCGTCCATCTTTTGAATACCGGCTTCTCCTTCTCACATACCCCCATCTTATTCAACTCTATGAAGGACTTGTAAATGCTGGCGGCATGCCGGCAAGTCGTATCAATGTAATGCGATGGTAATGTTGGATATCTTTGACGTAGCTCGTGATATTTCACATGATGCAGGCTGATGAAGCTGGTGGTTCTATGCGAGTGGGCATGTTCAATTAGCTCATTCATGATCCTCTGATACTCCTTGAACAGGCGGTGTATCTCTGAGATCGCCGCCTCATCAACATCCGTGAGATCCACCCTGAAGCTTGCTATGAGCTTTATCTCCTCAACCGGCATCATCACTCACCCCTGGAGCCCTCGCCCCCCTCGAGAATCTCGTAGAATAGGCTTCGAAGCTCCATGCAGACATGGTCCATCACCTTGCCAACGTGTCCGTGATACTCCTTGGCGAAGTCGTCGAGTATGCTGAGATCATCGTATGCAAGCGTCCTAACGATGACCGACGGTAGCCTGCATCTCTCAACAGCGGCAAGCACCGAGTCAATGCTATCCAAGACCACGACGAACTCCCTCAGGAGGCCAGCCTCCTCGAAGGCATCCACGTAATCAGCCATGCCTCCACAATACCATCCCAATACACGCCTGCCCTTATTTCTTGGGGACCTGCCTGAAAGTGGAAAATTATCGTGATGATGTCGAGATGCCGGGAAGCCGGCTAAACATGCGATTCCATGGCGATGAGAAGACCCCGGAGCAGATCTTCATAATACCGTTCAGGGACGGGGATAACATCAAGTATTTCGTGGTGAGGGGCGTGAGCGAGGGCAATGGGCGCGTAACAAAATGCGACATGGTCAGGATAATGGGCTGGAATCAGCTGATCGAATATCTCGGGGACATCTGGGAGGAGATGTGGGACGCGACGCTATTCAAGCTGAAGACCGCCGAGGCGAGCACGCCATAAAACATCATAACACCCATTTTTATTTCTCATTTTCAGGATAGAGCCCAAGAAATAAAAGCCCCCCTTATTCTTAAACCTGTAGGGGCCATGAAGGGATATAGGGCCTTGAAGGAGGCCGTCTCAATGTTGAAGAGGTATGGGAAGGAGGTGGCGAGGCTACTCAACCAAGAGCATGAAGACCCAGACATATCGAGGCATCAGCTGTATATGATTAGGAGGAGGGCTTTCTTGCTGGGGTTAGCATCCCTTGTGGCCGCCGCGGTAGCGGGCTTCATCGCCCTCAGCAGGTTAAACTTTTTCACTAGGGAGGGTGGGGAAGTCGGGGAGACCGAGGTGGCCCGTGTAAGGCTGAAGCTTCCTGAGCCATCCTACAAGAGCCCAGTCTCGATAGAGGAGGCGATACTGGTTAGGAGGAGCATCAGGGAATATGCCGATAAGCCGTTAACCTTGAAGCAGCTCTCCCAGATACTCTGGGCGGCTCAGGGGATAACTGAAAGGCGCTGGGGCTTTAGGGCCGCTCCATCAGCGGGCGCAACATATCCCCTCGAGGTCTATGTCGTGGTCAAGGATGGAGGGGTGGAGGATCTTGACCCCGGGATCTACCATTACCTGCCGGTCTCTCACGAGATAGAGCTCGTGAAGCCGGGCGACCATAGCAGGGACCTCATGAGGGCTGCCCTCGGCCAGGAATGGGTTCTAGAGGCGGCCGTGAACCTCGTGATAAACGCTATCTACGAGCGGACGACGAGAAGATATGGTGAGCGCGGATACAGGTATGTCTACATGGAGGTCGGGCATGTCGGCCAGAACATCTATCTCCAGTGCGTGAGCCTTGGTCTAGCATGCGTCGTAATAGGAGCATTTTACGATGATGAGGTTAAGCGAATAATCGGAGGAGCTGGAGAGCCGCTCTACATAATCCCGGTCGGGGTCAAGAAAGAGCCCTGGATAAGCTAATAAAAGAGCTGATATATGTTGATGTTGGCGATGAAGAATCAGAGTTGCGCGGAGCTGATGAAGTAAAGGCATTTGACTGAGCCATTCATATTTTCTTCTCGCGGTATGGGATGGAGCGCGGGTTGGGGAAAGTCAAGCCGGTGAGGGTTGATTGGCTGACGAGGACCGCGAAGGTATCCCCCATGTCGCCCCTCATCCTAGCGGCAGAGAAGCTCGGCATAGGATGGCTAATGCTCTTCGATGGTGAGTATGTTTATGGGTCGTCGCCAGGCCTTGTTGAGGCTGCTGACGCACTTATACGAGTCCTCAAGCCTAGGAGCCTTATAGACCTATTTGGAGGAAGCGGCGCCATCTCGAAGCTTGCGGCAATGAATGGTGTAAAGAAGATAATCTACGTGGACTTGTATCCCGAGGCTGCATCCAGAAACCTGAGAAACGTGAGAGGGGTGCAGATAGTGAGAGAGGATGCCTTCGAGTTTCTCGGCCGTGGGGTTAAATGTGACCTCCTGATAGCCGACCCGCCGGAGGAGCTTGCGGACAAGACCGCGGACTACCTGATGCGGAATAGGCACATGTTCAGGAAGGCCGCCCTAACATGGATAGGGTCGGAATGTCCAAAGAGGAAAATTGACAAGCTATCGAGGATGAGGATGGTGGAGGTTGTCGAAGTTTGGGGAGACTTTTTCCTAATTCTATGGAATCGTGGGCTGCGAGACAGGATCGAGAGGGTTAAGCAGATGCTAGAGTAGAGGTGAGTAAAGTTAAAAGCTAAAGCCGACATCAAAAATATCTCGGGTGAGATACTGATGGGAGGCCGGCAAGTTAACCCGTATCTGCCGCACAATCCAGTGTCCTCCGAGGAGAAGTCTGAGGAGAAGAAAAAGAAGAAAAGCCAGTAGTGTCGTCGGTTTAGGGATCTGCGCGCTGAGAATAAAGGGGGCTTAATCAGGGGGTTGTGGAGGAACCTGACAGTCTATGATCCTTTTGAGTCGAATGACTTGGGGAAGTTTAAGGTTAGGCGGGCGATAGAGGAGATAGTAGATTACGTGAGAAGGGAGGGTATGGAGATGGATGCAACGCTGTGCGTCATAGGGGTTTGCTGATTTTGAAAAGCGGGATAAAAGGGGAATCGAATTCTCTTCCTCTTCTGATTACATTGCTCCATATCCCGTCCATAGACTATAGACGGTATGGATTTTAAGTGGCTCCTCCCCCTTACAAGCTCGGAGGATAGTCTAAATGAGGGTGGCGGCAATAGGTGATAGGAGTTTCACAGCCCTTTGGAGGCTTGTAGGCGCCGAGGCGTTTGAGGCAAATTCGGATGAGGAGGTTAGAGGAATTCTGGAGAGGGTTCTCAGGTCAGGGGAGTATTCCGCATTAATAATCCCCGAGAGGCTTCTAGACCGTGTTAATGAAGTGAGGTCAGAGCTCCACCTAGAGGAGCAGATTGAACCCGTGGTGGTATTCGTCCCTGAACCCGGCCTTGGAAAGAGGGCAGAGGATCTCAGGAGGAGGATAAGCCTGGCCATGGGGGTTGAGGTTCATGTTTAGAGGAGGTGTGGTAACGTGAGTATAGCATCGCTTCTGCTTGAGGAAAAGAAGGCGATGATGTATGTCGAGGAGGCTAGGAGGAGGGCTCAGGAGATCATTCAGAGGGCGAGGGTTGAGGCTGAGAAGATGATGAGGGAGACTGCTGATGAGGAGGCTGCGCGCAGGGAATTATGGGAGTATGCTGAGCGCCTCAAGGAGGAGGCCGAGAGGATCATGAGCGAGTATAAGGCAAGGGCTGAGAAGATTAAGGCGATCCCGGATGAGCTGATTGAGAAGGCTGCAAACCTGATAGCTAAGGAGGTGTTGAGCTATGAGCTCTGACCAGATCGAGGCTTTGAAGGAGGAGATCTGGAGAAGGGCTAGGGAGAGGGCTGATCAGATCCTGAGGGAGGCTGAGGCCGAGGCTAGCAGGATCATCGAGGAGGCTAGGAGGAGGATAGAGGAGATGACTAGGAGCAGGATTGAGCCTGAGAAGCTTCTGCTTAGGAGGAGGATTATCGGAAGGGCGATCAGCGAGGGGAGGAGGATGATAATAATGGCGAAGAACGAAGTTGTTGAGAGGGCTTTCGAGAAAGCAATTGAGAAGCTTAGAAAGGAGGCAGAATCCAAATCCGAGGCATATGTGAATTTCCTTCGCAGGAGCCTGGAGCGCGCCCTCGAATACGTCTCGGGCCCAGACATCGATGAGGTGGTGATCTACGCAAATGAGTCGGATCTAAGCATCATAGCTGGTATGATTAAGGATGCTCAGGTGAATGTAAGGCTTGAGAAATCCCCGATAATCGGTGGTATGAATGTCTTAAGCGTTGATGGGCGGAAGAGCTATTATGGCTCAATAGAGAGCAGACTTGAGGCTCTCAAGCCGATACTCAGGGAGAGGGTGGCGAATCTATTATTCAGGGGGGTTGAGGTCGCTTGAGCCAGCAGGTTGGCGCGATAAAGAGGATTAACGGGTCGCTTGTCGTGGCCGAGGGTCTTAGGGGCGCGAGAACGGGCGACGCTGTATACATCGGCGAGCTCAGGCTAATAGGCGAGGTTGTCAGGATCTCGGGAGATTTGGTGGCACTCCAGTGTTATGAGGATACGAGCGGGCTAAGGCCCGGCGAGCCCGTGATAGGGACCGGCGCCCCCCTCATGGCGGAGCTGGGACCGGGGCTAATTGGCGAGATATTCGATGGTCTTGAGAGGTCGGAGATCGAGCTCTGGAAGCTCACAGGCCCATTCATACGTAGGGGCGTGAGAATAGCTCCGCTGAGGAGAGATAGGAGGTGGGGGTTTGAGTCGAGGGTAAAGCCCGGCGACGAGGTCGAGGAGGGCGATGTCATCGGCGTGGTCCAAGAATCCTCCGTCGTCGAGCACAGGATTCTCGTTCCCGTGGGACTCCGCGGCGTCATTGAGAGCATCGAGGAAGGCTCATTCACGGTTGATGATACTATTGCCGTGCTCGTGGCGCCGGATGGCAGGAGGATACCACTTAAGCTCGTTCAATATTGGCCCGTCAGGATTCCGAGACCATACCGTGAGAGGATGCCGATTGACAGGCCGCTGATAACAGGGCAGAGGGTGATTGACACGTTCTTCCCAGTTGCGAAGGGAGGGACGGCAGCGATCCCCGGCGGATTCGGCAGCGGCAAGACGATAACGCTTCAGCAGATAGCGAAGTGGTCCGACGCGGATATCGTGATTTATATTGGATGCGGTGAGAGGGGTAACGAGATGGCGGATATACTGACGCATTTCCCGGAGCTGGAGGACCCGAGGACGGGCAAGAAGCTGATAGAGCGGGCAATATTCATCGCGAACGTCAGCAATCTTCCAGTTGCTGCTAGGGAGGCCAGCGTATACATGGGCGTAACTATAGCCGAGTACTTCAGGGATCAGGGATACGATGTTGCCGTTATAATAGACTCGACCTCAAGATGGGCTGAGGCCCTCCGAGATATATCCGGCAGGCTTGAGGAGATCCCGGCTGAGGAGGGCTACCCAGCTTACTTGAGCGAGCGCATCGCCGAGCTCTATGAGAGGGCTGGAAGGGTTGTGGCCCTCGGGAGAGATAGGAGAATCGGCTCGGTTACGATAATGGGCGCGGTCTCACCTCCAGGCGGGGACTTCAGCGAGCCGGTAACCTCCACGACGATGAGGTTCGTTGGTGCGCTCTGGGCCCTCGACACAGAGCTAGCATACAGGCGTCACTTCCCCGCGATAAACTGGCTTAGAAGTTTCACAAGATACGTGGAGGTGCTTGAGGACTTCTGGGTGAAACTTGACCCACAATGGAGGACATATAGAGAGAGGGCTCTTGCAATACTCGAGGAGGCATCTAGACTTGAGGAGATAGCTAGGGTGATAGGTGAAAAGGCCCTGCCAAATGATCAGAGGCTCATCCTTCTCACGGCCGAGATAATTAGGGAGGGCTTCCTAGTCCAGAATGCCTATCATAGGGTTGACACGTATTGCCCGCCCGAGAGGCAGGTTAAGCTCCTGAAAATAATGATAAGCTTCTACGATTTTGCATCAGAGCTCATTAAGCTCGGGGTCCCTGTTGACAGGATCCGGGGTCTCAAGAGCGTCATGGAGCTTCTCAGGCTCAAGGAAAGGGAGGAGCTTGAGGAGATAGATGCGGCTTATGAGCGGGTTAGGGGGGACTTGGAGAGGCTCAAGGCGGAGTATGAGGCTGCTGGGGTGATGCGTGGGGCATGAGCCTCGCGAGGGAGAAGGCTGGCCCGGTCTACCGAACCGTCAGGGAGGTGAGGGGCCCACTTCTCGTCGTCGAGGGTGTTAAGGGCGTACGATATAATGAACTTGTTGAGGTTAAACTCGCGGATGGAACGGAGATAATCGGCACAGTTCTAGACGTCTATGAGAATAGGGTTGTCGTCCAGGTCTTCGGTCAGACTGAGGGCCTGAGCTTGGACGCCGCCGTGAGATTCACGGGGGATGTCATGAGGATACCTCTCTCCGAGGACTTGGTGGGCCGCATATTTAGCGGGAGCTTCCGCCCACTCGACGGACTGCCGGAGCCGATAGGATATGAGAGGAGAGAGATCTTCGTCTCAGTGATAAACCCGGCTGCAAGGGAACCCCCCAGCGAGTTTATGCAAACGGGGATTTCAGTTATTGATGGAATGAACGCCCTTGTCAGGGGCCAGAAGCTCCCAATATTCTCTGAGGCCGGCCTGCCACATAACATTATGGCGGCCCAGATCGCGAGGCAATCAACCGTGCTAGGCTCGGAGGAGGAGTTCGCGGTAGTATTCTGCGCCATGGGGATAAAGCATGAGGAGTACGAGTACTTCAGGAGAGAGTTCGAAAGAACCGGTGCGCTCGATAGGTCCGTCATGATACTCAATTTGGCCGACGACCCGATTATCGAAAGGATAATCGCGCCTAGGATCGCCCTAACAATAGCCGAGTACCTCGCATTCGACCTCGATATGCATGTGCTCGCGATCCTGACAGATATGACCGGCTACTGCGAGGCCTTGCGATCGATCTCAATAGCCCGGGAGGAAGTTCCCGCCAGGAAAGGGTATCCGGGATACATGTACAGCGATCTTGCCTCAATCTATGAGAGGGCCGGGAAGATTAAGGGTAAAAAGGGCTCTATAACCATGATGCCTATTCTCACGATGCCAGGCGGAGACATAACTCACCCGATACCCGACTTAACGGGCTATATCACGGAGGGACAACTGATCCTCAGCAGAGAGCTTCATGGCAGAGGCATCTATCCGCCGGTGAACCCGCTTCCATCACTCTCGAGGCTAATGAAGGATGGAGTCGGCCCTAGGAGGACCAGAGAGGATCATATGGAGGTCGCGAACCAGCTTTACATGGCTTATGCTGAAGGGGTGAGGGCTAGGGATCTTGCGAGGATAATCGGTGAGCTAAGCCTAAGTGATAGGGAGAAAAGGTATCTGAAGTTTGCGGAGGAGTTTGAGAAGCGCTTCATCAACCAAGGTGTCTACGAGAATAGGCCGATAGAGAAAACGCTTGAGATAGCGTGGGGGCTTCTCGCGATGCTGCCAGAGGATGAACTAGTAAGAATAAGCGAGGAGAACATTAGAAAATATCATCCCAGGTACCGGTCGGCGTAAGGCCATGTCCCTGAGCGTAAGATATACTCGCGGATTCCTTCTAGATCTCAAAAGGAGGTTATCATTCGTCCAGAGAGCGCATGATCTCCTTGAGATGAAGAGGGATCAGGAGATAAGGGAACTTGGATCGGCGATTGATAGGCTTAGGGAGCTGAGGGTGGTCCTCGAGAAGAGGATTGAGGAGGTTCTCAGGGACTTGGCGATGCTTCAGGCAGTTTATGGTTCCCAAGAGATTATATCGGCCTCCATGCTTATGGACGAAAGGATCGAGATCGAGGTGTTACCGAGAAACGTGATGGGGGTCAACGTTCCCATGATAAAGATCGTGAGGGTACCGGAAGTTAAGGGTAGATACCCGCTCCATATCGAGGGTCTTGCCGAGAAGGTTAGGGGGCTTCTCGAGGATCTCCTACGAGCCGCAGAACTTGAGGCGTTCGTGGAACTCATTGCTGAGGATTTGAGAAAGACGAGCATCAGGGTTAACGCCCTCGAGAAGGTCATCATCCCAAGCTACGAGGCCATGATAAGGAAGATAGGGGAAGTTGTCGAGCAAAGTGCGCTAGAGGACTTCATCAGGGTGAAGCTCGTGAAGAGGGTCTTAGAGAGGAGGAGGACAGAATGAGCGTAACATATCTCGTCTGCAGAGTTCATGGCTACGAGACTCGGCTAATCAAGCCCAACCGAATGCTGGAGCTAGCATCGCTAAGCAGCCTTGAGGCTCTGATAAGGGCCCTAGGCGAGGTGGATTATGGCCGATACATCTCCGGTGCCAAGACCCTTGGCGAGGTTGAGCAGGGGTTGGCCGAGGCGTTCATCAGCAAGCTCACGCCACTTTTGGAACTGGCCTCGGGTGGGATACGGAGATTCCTCGAGGCATATCTCAGGAGGTACGAAGCCCTGAACCTGACATGGATCCTGAGGATGAAAGCTGGAGGGGCTCCAAGGGAGATGGTGGAGCAGATTCTACTACCGACATGGAGGCTTGGTGGCATCGATCTAAAGCTCATCCTCGATGCGGAGAATATCGAGGCCGTGAAGAAGATTATACGGCAATCTGGAGCCTACAAGATATCAGAAGACGTGAAGGACCTGCTGCAGCTGGAGGCAGAACTCTGGAGAAGTCATTATCAGAGAGTCTTCAAGCTTGCTTCAAGAACTAAGATCAGCGATAGCAGGGAGGTTAGAAGGCTTTTGGGCATAGAGCTAGAGCTCTCGAATCTTAGAACATGCGTGCTAGCCCTGCTTAGAAACTGGGATCCGAAGAGGGTTCAGGGGCTCCTAATGGATAATCCAGCTGGAACACCATTAAAGCTCCTTCAAGAGCTAGTTGAGCGGAGGGATCCACATATCTTCATGGAGCGTTTCAAAATGTTCAGGAGTTTTCTTGAGAAGGCGATATCGGGGAATGTATGGCTCATGGAGATCGAGGCTTTAAGGATCCTCAAAAGATACTTGGACTCCGAGAGGATCGGTAAGTTCATAAGCTTCTTCTACATCCTGAGATACATCCTAGAGCTCGAGATAGAGTATAGAAACCTCCGCGCAATAGCTGTTATGATACATCATAACCTGCCCCAGGAATCTAGGAGGATTCTGCTGATCACAAACTAGCCGAGCTTAATGAGGCGAAGAAATATCAGGCCTAGGAGTAGTGGAAGGATCGTCCCGAGGATTATTGCTATGGGTATTGCCCGGTGGGGGCTCGGCTTCTCAATGATATACGCGATCCCGATAAGCTGCAACAATATCAGTATGCCAAGGTAAAGGAGCAGCATCTTGAGAAACCTTCTCCTAATATTCTCGCCCCGGGAGTTCACGTGAGTAATGTTTTATCAGGCGTGTGATAACCTTAGCATCTGCGTGGAGCGGTGCTAAACGGTGGTTATCCATATTAGGATAGCGATGAGAAGGCCGTAGATTGCTATACCCTCGGCGAGGCCCGCAAAGATTATAGCCCTGCCTAGGATCTCGGGTCTCTCAGCGGCGCTCGCCATCGCCGCGACAGAAACCCTTGCAACAGCATAGGCGGCTGCTGCCCCGCAAATGGTGACGCTTAACATCATGGCGATGAACTTTATGGATTCTACCTCAGCGGCCCCTGGCGTCAAGGCAGCTTCCTCAGCCGCAACGGATGATATAATGAGCACCGGAATGATAAGCATTAGCAGAGTTGCTGGAATGAGCCCGAATCTTAACCGCATGTCTGCTCGGGAGAACTCGGGCTGGTCAGCTAATTAACCTTCCCTCTACCTAATCCTCCAAAGAAGAAAAGTGGAGGTGGGGCTAGGCTGGCAAGCCTTCGTAGCCATAAAGGCGTCAGGGAAGGCCCGTACAACCATCCATGGATTCATAAATCCTCCATGGTGGGATGGATTATCATACCTTACCGCCTTTATGGCTTTTTACTACCCGTCAGTCAGCGGTTTTACTGTTGTGAGGTATGCCATTCTTAATACCTTTAAAGTTAAAGTCATTAATTCCAGTCTTGATATCGCCTGTGAAAAAGGCAGATGATTAACAACATCAGCAACCTTTTCCGGAACGCTTGCGTTCTTTTTAGCATTTAGATAGAGGGTTGTTACAAAAGCTGCAATTCTTTTTCTTAATCTATGATAATATTTCCCTTTATTTTTCGCCCGGAATAAGACCCAATAATACCTTTAACCTTAATTAATGGTAAATGGGATGGTGTCTCCGTCACTAATATAATTAGTTTGATGTTTCTCCTAACTCCGAGATCTCACAAGTCTTCTTGTAAGCTTCCCCATATACGGAAAAAAGAAGGTTGACAATTCGTCTGATAATTTCCCTAAAAATTCTCATTCTATCTGCCTCCATAAGCCTTATCACTTCCTCGAAATTGTAATCGAAACTATCGTTCATCAATTTCTTTAATAATTAACTTCTTCATAGATTGATCCATCAAATAGAATTTACATGACGAGAATGAGATGGAAATATATTATCATGGAGACCGCATTTCTTTCTTACCCGCAATCTCTGGTATTATCATGAGCCGGAGGGTCTTGGCGATCTTGATACAGTCAAAGTCCAAGGTCTGTACGGGATGCCAGAGCCCTCATAGAACTTGCTATAGAACTCGTAAAAGAGGAGCCTTAGGGCCTGGATTGCGACGACTAGGAGCTCTATGCTGAGTGAGATGAGGTTTAGGAGTATTAGGCCTAATCCTATCCCCATAACCGGGCTGGCGTGCATCATCTCATGGACGACCATTGCTAAGGCTGCATGTACTATCGCGAAGCCGGCAACCCTCGCGAAAGACAATGTGTTTGCGAGGAAGGCAGTCATCGTCTCTAGGAGGCTTCCTAAGCCAAGCGACACCTGCTCATGCTCAAGGATGGGCTTCAGGATCATCATAACCAATCCTCCGACCATGAGAAAAAATGGCCAACTCATGAGGGCGCCTATGCCGAGCTCCGGGAACTCTAGGAGCCCGGGCACAACAGTTACCCCGAGGAAATGGAAGGCTGTTAGGATGAAGCCGGAGTATGTTATGAGGCCGGCGACACCGTGATGCGAGAAAATCGCTGAGATCATCTCGCCGTTTCTAAACTCCTTAAGTGCCGCCAGCGCTATGCCGAGCAATATCTGGGCTATGCCGAAGAATATTGCGATCTTGATAAGCCAGATGATACTGCTGGATTCCCCAAGCCAGCCGGGCCTAAGTCCAGGCAGGAGAGGCTGTACCTCAACTAGGAAGAACTCTCCGAAAAGGGCTCCGAAGAATAATGCCGAGAGCCCCATCCCTATCATGAGTCTGCCAATCTTCCTTGAATCCATTCCAAGGATCCTCCTCTTGAAGACATAAGTGAAGAAGAGTCCCATCACGATTATTGCGATCCCCTGGCCGAGGTCGGGGAACATCAGGCCAAACATTATGGTCCAGAGCATTCCCGAGATAATCGTTGGATCCATCTCATGTCTGCCAGGCCAACCATAAAGCGCAACTATGCTCTCAAAGACCTTGAAGATCCCCGGATTCTTGAGAAGTGTTGGGGCCTTCTCTCCAGGCTTAGGATCCTCAAAGCGGTATGCAATGACTCCCTTAAGCTCTTTCCGCATTTCCTCAAGCTTTTCGGAGAGCCAGCCCACAGCATCCTCAGAAACCCACCCCTGAACGATCCTGAGATAATCTGTTTGAAGGCTTCCCCTCAGCGCCTCCTCTAACCTAAGATTAAGCTCAAGCGCCTCATAAATCTCAACAAGTTTAGGGGCCATATTTTTCCTCAGCTCCAATAGCTCCTTGAGAAGTCTTTCCTCCTCAGCCCTCAAAAACTCCAGCCTTCTAGAAACCTCCTCAAGTGCCTCACTCGGACTGCCTGAAAACTTGGCTAGAATGGAGGATAGGTCCTCAAACCCCACGCCGTGCAGAATCTCATTAACCTCCGCGAAGTGCTCCTTCAAGCATGTGATAGCGAGAAGCACCTTACCATCCCTGGCAGCGAGCGCCTCAACAACAGCTAATCTCCCCTTCAAAGCCTCCCTAATCTTATCCAGGCTCTCCTCATCAACGACCCCGATGAGGACTACTAGATTCTCGTAATCCCTAAGTTCTGGTAGGTTGATGTCCAACCCGCTCAGAAGGCTCAAGACGTTTCTCATCCTCTCGAGCTCTTCTCTCTCAGCCCTAAGCTGTTCGATCCTCTCTCTAATCGAGTTATATTCCTTGGTGATCTTGTCGAGAACCTCCTTAGCTTCTTCGAGGCTCATGTCACCAACAGCCCCAGCCCGTACTTCGATTGAGAACTCCTCACGTAGCCGAAGAACCTCATTCCTCAACGCGTTAAGGATCTCAAGCCGTTGACCTCCATCATCCACAGACCAGATAAGCCTCACCCTAAGCTCCTCAAGTTCCCTCTCCAGCTCCAGTATCCTTTTTTCGACCTCAGATGACCTGAGATCGAGATACGCGAGAGCTTCATCACATCTTCTCGGAAGATAATCCGGGAGCCGGATCTCCTGATAATAAGCCTCGCCAAGTAACTCACGCACTTCTTCCACTCTATCCTTCAAGACGGCTAGATAGAGCAGGACCTCGTCCCCGGGAAGCTCCGCGCGCTTTACTATCACGTTGAGTTCCTTAATCCTCTTAATGAGCTTTCCGAGAGCATCTTTGGGGAGGATGATGAGTAAGATGATGAGTAATGTTGATAGCTCGGCGCCGGACTCGGATGGCGGGATTTCATCCTCTCCCATGGCCCTGATCCCTGCAATAATGTTCCTCAGGCGACGTAGCTCCATCCTCGATGCATAGAGCCTCCTCAACTCATCTCTCACCTCAACGTATTTCCTGAAGATGTTTCTCTCATCCTTGAAGCCGGGTTTGTAAAGGCTATACCATGTCTCAGCGAGTCTCACACACGTCTCCTCGAGCTCCCTAACCCTCTCAAGCTCGCCCTCCAAGAGCTCCCTAGAATCCCAGATATTCATCCTCCTGAGATGAACTACTCCAAGCTCGCCGAGCCTGCGGAGAACCCGCCTCTCGAAATCCCTTAAAGTGATCAACACGAGCTTCTTCGCGGGGACTATCAACTCTTCCGCGAGACTAGAGAGCCGGCCGCGATAATTTAAGAGTATGGTATGTGACGCCGTGCAGGGAAATAGGGGTTAGATGACTTTGTTCGTATGAGTGAACTATAACAGGAAGAGAACAGGAGAAGAAGGAAATGTGGGTGGGGGAGGCGAACCCAAGAAAACATTTATAAAGTGTATCCTGTCGCGGTCCGCTCTCGTTTTCCACTTTTCCATCAGCAGCGATAGTCGACAAGGTCCATTAGGAGCTAAGCCATATGTCAGACAGGACAGGATAATCTTGAGGTAGATTGTTTACAGGAGCCGAAACGAGGGAAAAAGGTTTTGAGAATATGCAGGTATGCGAGAGTACTTACCCGGAGGTCGGGGCAATAAGTCCCTCCAAGAAGAGGGATATCCTAATGATGATCAGAGGGTTGCCGAGGGAAGAGCTCGATAAATTATGGCCTTTTCGAACTAGATAATCCGGAAAACGATAGGAAAGTATGATGTTAGGCGGACAATAGACGAGATATTAGATTACGTTAAGAAGTATGGCTCTAGATGTTCTACTTAGGAAGTTGATTAGGAAAGGATATAGGTTAAAAAGGTCAGATGACCCTCTCGTCGTCATGTTAGAATCGGATGGGTAAGTCCTCATCATCCCCGCACGATAATTGGTTGAAGCCGCTTATAGAGCGTTTCGGGGCTCGGCGGTATTCCCGTTCATCACGAGGTCAGCTGGCGGATAACCTCATAGCCCATTGAAAACATCAAGCAAGGCCGCTTTAGATCTTTTTCCTCTCCTGGCCAGCTCTACGCGTCTCCTCCTCAAGCACCTCTAAAAGCCCCTCACGATCAAGCATCACGAGTAGCTCATCATACGTCGCATCAATCTCTTTTATACATGTATCCGGGAAGTTTAGGTCCACAGAGATTCTATGTTTCCAGTAGTATCCACCTTCGGGAAGGTTAAGTCTTGTGAATATACCGATAAGCCTAGGAGGCAGTTGGAGGTTCTTGACGCTAATCAGATACTCAATGAAGCATATCCTATAAGCCTTCTCATATAAGTCTCCATAAAAGGTGTTGAAGTAGACGTGGAGCGGATGATCCTTAGCATATGTCTCCCAACTCGTAAACTGGGTGTAGATCGGCCTCCACCCACCATCTTTCAAGACCATATCCTCAAGACTTATCGGTCTCTTCCAAGTCGTCACCATGTAGCCCTTCTCCTCAAGGCCCGGAATTATGTAGCCTCGAATTATGCCCTGTCTTATCAGCTCCAGTCTTTCCCTAAGCCCCAAGGTCATGGAACAGCCACGCTACCCGCTCCCCTAGCCTGATTTCCCCGCATATAAACCAAGTAAAAACGTTTTAGCTCAATCCAAGTCGTCAAGAAATAACGCTGAGAATAGCCTCTTCGAGGACCTCCTTCGAATTTTCCCCAACAATTCTCTTCACCTCAACATGATCCTTATCCAAGACTATGTAGGTTGGGGTTCCGGAGACATCATAAGCGTCGAAGACCCTCGCCCTCTCATCAACGACATGGATCCAGTTCAACCCCTCCTCCGCTAGAACCTTACTAGCATGCTCTATCCCTCCAGCAGGATAAACGACCGAGATAAAGACTATCCTATCACCATACTTCTCCTCGAGCCCCTTTATTATAGGCGCCATCCGAAGACAGTGGGGACATGTTGGGGACATAAACTCTAAGAAGACCGGCTTGCCCTCGAACTGCGATAGCCTGACCGTCTTCCCGGTTAAGCCGAGCTCATCTATCTCGGGTAGCTCGAAGTCCGGTGCAGGTCGCTTCTGCCGTGTCTGAGCTTGGGTTATGTGCGTCTGTGTTGCTGGAGGAGTGGTAACGTGTGGTCCTGTTGATATTGTGGTTGGTGTTACGCCTCCGGGGAGTGTTGCTATGAAGATTATGGCTAACATTATGACGATGATTGCGATTATCGGCGCTAGCCTTATGCCGTAATAATACCCCCTATGGCTCTCTCTGATATGCTTCTTCAATGCCATGTCCGTGGGAAAGCTCTTGCCGCAGAACCTGCACCTCCTAGCCATGGGGCTCCAGCATCCTCAGCATCCCCCATCCTATAAACTTCCCGGGGCTCATTGGGGTGGAGATTATGCTTCAGCGGGGCTTATAGCCCGATTCTAGGATCTTCCTGGCGGCAATCTCGACGGCCTTTGACATGACTTCGGCGCACCTATTCTAGGTACCTGAGCTGATAAACTCCTTGACACTCCTTGGATCCCGCAGGTCGTAGACCCTCCCTAAAAGCCTCACGCGGATCCCCTTGCAGATGGTCGTCCCGAGCTCCTTCTCGAATTCGTCGTAAATCTTCTCAGCAACTTCCATGGCCCTCCTATAATCCTCGAATACACCTGTTCGCTCAAGCCTTCTCCGGCCAAAGACCACGCCGACGAATAGTAGTGCTCCTAGAAGGGAGCCGCATGTCTGGCCAGATCTTGCTATCCCGCCGGAGAGCGGGGAAGCGGCCTTAAACACCTCGACATCGGTTAGGCCAAAAGACCTCCTGAAGAGCCTTCAGGGTCATCTGGGCACAGCCATGAAACTCCTCCCCGAGAACCCTAGCAAGCCTAGCAGCCCTCTCCGGCAGATCCTCCACACGCAACCCCCAGCATAGAGAAACACCGCCTCATAAGATTACACATGATAGATAGCGGACATATTCTTTCTCGGAGATAGCACGAGGATTGCCGGGAGAATACTTGGCATAGTATCATGGTTTTATCAGGTAAGCTGGGCGAGAATCATGCTTAAAAGGGGTGAGTCTCCTTAAGAGTCGATGCTCGAATCGCTGTTTAAGTACGCGGCGGGATCGGGTGAGTTGGGCGAGCCAATTGAGGAGCGGAAACCCCTGATTCAGAGGATAATGAGAGATTCTAAGGGCTGGATTGATGCCGTGATAATGGTCGTGAATGGCGCGAGAATAGCTTTTACAGAAAATGGTGAGGTCAACGTGAATAATGTCGCTAGCGCGGCGTGCATGATAGCCGATGCCACCTTGGCGGTGTTAGAGCTCTTCGGCTCAAGGAAGATAAATGAGATGGATATCCGGATGCTCGAGGGCCGGCACCTCATAATCAGGGATCATAATGGGTGCCGCATCGCCATCCTGACGAAGCCTAACCCAAATCTCGGCCTGATCAAACTGGCGCTCGAGAAGAACCTAGCATCAAATAAACACGTGGGAAAAATTATGCATGCAATCCAGAAGATGGCATCATCCACCCGCATAGAGTAGCCTTCTCGGGGTAATGGCTTGGAAAATGTCTGATGTTCGGGATGAATAGGACAGGGCTAGTAATTGTGGATGGCGTGGGGGCGCCCGGATTTGAACCGGGGGTCTCCGGGTAGCTCCTCTCTGACCAGGAGCTAGGCTGGATCTGGAGCCCGGCGCCGTAGACCTTGCTGGGCCACGCCCCCAGCCCCGCACCTCTTGCATGCGTGAACTAATATTAAACTTTCAACCGTATCATCGTCTAATGTGTTTTTGAGCAGCCCTTTTAGCTCGTCTCAGGAGCTTACATTCACCAAGTCCTTCGAATTATTCATGAAGATGTTTTCGCCGATGATGTTTCTTGAGGAGTTTAGGAGGAATATACCCGCATTCAAGCTACCTGATATCATATTATTGTTTATTATGTTGTCGTACGAATCTCTTAAGGCTATGCCGAAGAGGTTTGATGTGAGCTTATTATCCGAGATCATGTTATTGTGAGATGAAGAGAACAGCACCCCGATGGAATTTGAGGCGATAATACTCCTCAAGATCTTATTATTGCTCGATGAGTGAATGTATATTGCGATCTCATTACCCGCCAGCTTGCTCTCAATTACTTGGCTGTTATTCGTGTTCCAGATCTCTATTGCAACGCCAGCGCTGGAAGCATTGACACCCATGAGAGTAATATTCCCGCAGTTTACGAGGATAACTTGACCAGCTCTCTCTATCACCTCGTCAGAAGCCATCTCCAAGTATACTATCGGCTCTTCATTCACCTTGTTCCCAGAAACAAGGTTTGCATAAGAGTTCGAGAAAAACATGCCTTTATCGACGAAAGCATTGTCTAATATTCGATTTGATGATGAGTCAAGGATAAGCATCCCGCCGCGTTTGATAATATTCTCGGAAATCTCGTTCTCATCAGCTTCATTATAGAGATAGATCCCATTAACGCCGCCTATAATCATGTTTCGGTAAACCCTGTTCTCCTTCGATGATGTTAGATGTATTCCGAAGCTCGGATTCTCCGTTAAAATGTTCTCAGATACCATTACGCGTCTGCTCTTGGTCAAGTATATTCCCTCACGGTTGCCATAAATGAGGTTTTCGACGATTGATATATCCGAGGATGAATGGATGTATATCGCCATTCTGTTGCCGGTAAAGTAGTTCCGAAACACAAGAACGTGGGATGAGTTGTAGATTTGTAGTCCAGCCCCCCTGCCTCCAATATCCATAATTGTTCCTCCCCCAGTTATGGTGAATCCAGTAATGACTACACCGCCCCGTTCGATTAATATCGTGTAATCGCCCATTCTCCCGTCAAGTAAGGTCCTTCTCGAGTCCTCGCCAACAAGTATTATGGACTTGTTTATCACTAGGTTCTCCCGATATGTGCCGGCCTTAACATAGATTATATCGCCGTCGAAGGCCTCATTTACCGCCTCTTGAATGCTTTCATATTCGCTTGGGACCACTCTTAGCCTCGGCATGGCGGGTATGCCGATTAGCATTACCATGAACAAGTTATAGATTACAATTGCTGAGAAAAGCGAGAGAATTATCGCAATCATCCTCCAGCCTTTATGAAACAACATTTTAATGCGATGATAATGCGTAGATCACTGGATATTAGTCTTAGCTTTGCATGAGGGGTGCTAAAGCTGGGGGTAGGGGGGATGTTGGGGAAAAGTTGACGACCTCCTCCCCTGCTTGGTGTGGGGAGGTTTGGGCTACATCCCTCTTTTTGAGGGTTCAGGCCCTTGGCCGGGTCTCCGGCCATTACCCCTACCCCTTTTCGGGGCTTGGGGTTACTGGCATTATCTGAGTATTATTTCGGCGTTATTTAAACGATATGCTACGGTAAGATTGGCGTGGATGCTTCGCTCAGCCGCATACATTTGAATAGCCTTCCTTTTATTCTCCACTTTTGGGGAGAAGCTCGATAAACTATGATCCTTCGAACTGGATGACTTGGAAAAATAATAGAAAAGCATGGTGTTAGGAGGACGATAGCCGAGATACTAGACTACATGAGGAGCATGGGCCTAGACATTCTGCGCAAGAAAAGTTGATAAGGCATTCCTCGGCTTGAGGCTTGGAGAACTAGGATGATTTTAACGGATAGGGATATCAGGGAATTTATGAGGCTTGGTAAGATTAGGTTTGAGCCTGGGATCTCCGATGATCAGATTGGCCCCGGATCTGTTGATCTCACGCTCTCGAGCAGGTTCTGGAGGCTTAAGGCGGGTTTGGGGCTGATAGACTTGTCGGATATGAGTTTCGAGGATGTGAGTGAGGAGATCGTAGTAGATGAGATAGTGATCCCACCACATGGCCTAATCATAGGAATGACTAAGGAGAAGGTGTATGTTGACGATGATGTCTGCGGCTGGATTGAGGGGAGGAGCAGATATGCTAGGATGGGGCTGGCGATACACTCGGCAAGCGGCTTCATCCAGCCAGGCTCATATAATCATCAGGTACTCGAGATCTCGAACCTGACACCATATCCGATGAGGCTGAGGGCTGGCATGAGGATAGTGCAAGTCGTCTTCCAGCTCGCGAGAAGCAGAAGTGAGAAGCCCTACAGGAAGTATGGTGTCTTGGCCAAGGATCAATGACCCCCTCCCCATTTTTATGTGGGGAGGTTTGGGCTACATCCCCTTTGGGGTTCAGCCTTTGGCCGGGTCTCCGGCCATTACCCCCTCCCCTCTTCGGGGCTCGGGGGTTATTTACATCCTCAGTTACTTGTATCTTCAGTATGTTATATGCTGCGGCGATGTCGGCGTTGTATATTTCGTTCAGCCGCGTACACTTGAACAATCCTCGGTATACTCTTATGCCGCATCCATCACCGTGTATCGGACACTTCGTCGAGGTGCCCGCCTCATCAACGTAGATGACGCTGATACCGTATTC
>JAKCEV010000023.1 GCA_023539495.1 Candidatus Wolframiiraptor allenii | reverse complement strand
TTTGGCATCAGGTTCATGGGGCGGCGAAACTCTAATTAAGTCAGCATGTGCTTGAATAACGTCCATGAGTGTGAAGTCGGCCATCTTGGTCGCCAACCCACTAGCCGTGATCGGCTTATCGGATAACGAGGTAATTGCCGCAAAAGCTTATCCAAAGGATCTTGAGACAAGGGCCGAGACCTTCTCAAAGGTGAAGAGGGGGGAGCTTATAGGGGAGGTTAGAGAGGTTGTCTTGAAGCTTGCTTCAAGCGGCTTCAAGAGGTTACTGGTCTCGCCTCCAAGCCTTCTACCCTCTCTCGCTAGGGAATTCGAAGATCTCGAGCTAGGCGAGCTTGATAGACCCATTGATCTCGAGGGCATTTTCGTCAGGAGTGGACTCGCAGGAAGCATCGAGGAGTATCGAAAGGAGGTGAAGAGTGTTCTAGACAGGCTCGTGGAGGAGGAGCTGAAGGAAGCTGTCGCGAGAAGGGATATGATGATAGTCCACGCAGTCCATGTGCTGGAGGATTTAGACAAGCAGATCAACATGGTCTACACGAGGTGCAGGGAATGGTATGGCCTACATTTCCCCGAGCTGGCCGACATTGTGGACGATCTAGAGGACTATCTGATGATCGTGGCCGAAATAGGCGCGAGGAGGAACTTTAATGAGGAGAAACTTGGGAGAATTGTCGGGCCGAAGCTTGCTGCCCAGATCATGGAGAGGGCTAGAAATTCTGTTGGAGCCGACCTCAGCCCTGAGGATGAGGAGAGGGTGAAGGATGTTGCGAGGGAGGGGCTTAGGCTAATCCAGCTCAGGAAGGAGCAGGAAAGGTATATCGAGGAGCTTATGTCGGCTGAAGCCCCGAATCTCTCAGCTGTCGCCGGGCCGATACTAGGGGCGAAGCTCATCTCCATGGCCGGTGGGTTAGAGAAGCTCGCAAGGCTCCCGGCGAGCACAATCCAGGTTCTCGGGGCTGAGAAGGCCCTCTTCAGGTTCTTCAGGACGGGAAGGGGGGCGCCGAAGCATGGCATAATATTCCAGAGCCCCTTGATCCACGGCTCTCCGAAGCATCTCAGGGGGAAGATTGCTAGGGCCCTAGCAGCCACGATAGCGATCGCGGCCAAGATAGATTATTTCACGCGAGAGGATAGGGGCGCTGAGCTCAGGGAGAAGCTTGAGAAGAGGCTCCAAGAGATAAGAGAGAAGTATAAGAAGCCACCGGTGAAGAAGCCCGCGCCTAAAGAGAAACCCAAGAGGCCTGAGAGGCCTAAGAAACCCATGAAGAGGAAGTAGCTGCTTCTCTCATGCTAGGTGATATATTTTAGTTGGCTGGTAGCTGTTGTCTGAATGATCATTGAGTCCCTTCGAGGTAGAGATCTTTTAACTCTTCAGGATCTTGAGCCGGAGGAGATAATGGGCCTAGTAAGGCTCTCGGCCGAGCTGAAGCGTGATAGAAGGCTGTTCTCCGGGAGGCTCTCCGGAAGGAGTATCGCGATGATCTTTGAGAAGCCCTCGACGAGAACTAGGGTTTCCTTGGATGTTGCTGTGAGCGAGCTCGGAGGGAGGCCGATATACCTGAGGTTCGACGAGCTCCAGCTGGGCAGGGGCGAGACTATAGCAGACACGGCCAGAGTGCTCTCGAGATACGTGGATCTCATAACCGCCAGGGTTAGGAGGCATGATGACCTCATTGAGCTGGCTAGATGGGCGGATAAGCCCGTGGTAAACGCCTTGTCAGATCTGGATCACCCGCTCCAGACGCTCGCGGACCTGTTCACGATCTGGGAGAGGTTTGGCAGGATCCAGGGAGTTAAGGTGGCTTGGGTGGGCGATGGCAATAACGTCTGTAACTCGATACTGATAGGTGCGACGAAGCTCGGCGCCCACATCTCAATAGCGTGTCCAAGGGGCTATGAGCCAAATAAGAAGTATCTCGAGTGGGCGATGGAGAACTCGAGGAAGAGCGGATCCAAGGTGGAGGTCGTCGAGGATCCGGAGGAGGCTGTTAAAGACGCTGACGTAGTGATGACAGATGTCTTTGTTAGCATGGGGATGGAGGCTGAGAGGGAGAGGAGGATGCAGGACTTCCTGCCGAGGTACCAGGTCTCCGGAAAGCTCATGAGACTCGCTAAGCCCGGCGCCATCTTCATGCATCCACTCCCGGCTAAGAGGGGCGAGGAGGTCTCGCCTGAGGTGATTGATGGAGAATGGTCAGCAGTTTGGGATCAAGCAGAGAACAGGCTTCACACAGCGAAAGCCGTCCTACTCTCGATCCTCGGATGAGTATGGCTTTGCTGGTATCAAGTGACTCCCATCACAGCTAGCGCCCGTATTCAGCTCCACGAATCCCTCCCTACAGCAGGCGAAGGTTAGGCCGAGACCTCGGCATCCATCCGCAATCATCTTCATGAGCCTGAACCTCATCGGCCTCGGGAGATAGCGACTTCTCCCAATCCGCTCACCCTCCTCGAAATAGAGAGGTCTAAGCTTCTCAGCAGTATCCGGGAAGGCCATTTCAATCCTCGCCCAAGAATCGGGCCTCGGCTTAAACGTGCTAGACGTGACATGAATAGCGCCAGCACCCCTAATCTCCCTCAGGAGATCCATGAGTCCCTCGTCATTCAGGTATGGGATTATCGGGTCTACGCGGACGCCGACCATAATCCCCTCTGAGCTGAGCCTCTCTGCGGCATCAAGTCTCCTTGATGGCGGAGGCGCGCCAGGCTCAAGCCTGCGGGCAAGGTCATCATCAAGAGTAGTTATCGTCAGCGTCACCGCGCATCTAAGCCTCCTAAGGAGATCCAGATCCCTGAGAACCAAATCGCTCTTCGTTATAACCAAGATCCTCAAGTTCCTCCTCCGGAACTCTTCTAGACAGCGCCTCGTAAGTTGCATATCCCGCTCCATCGGTGGATAGGGATCAGAACTATTCGACATGGAGATGAGAACATCGTCAGGTAGCCGAGCCACATCATTTCTAACAACCCTTAGAAGATCCCTCTTAGGCCTACACTCATGAAACCTCCTAACATATGATGAGGCATAGCAATAGAGGCAACCATGCTCGCATCCGGTATAGGGGTCAAAGGAGAACTTTGACGGGCATGTGCAAAGTTTACCTCTCCAAGGATCAAAGGGCTTTATGATTCTCGTTCTCACACCCAGCGCACTTAATATCTTCATGTTATGCGGCTAGTTAAATAGCTAGGGCATTATTTTTAGCATTCTGTGGTTTTAGGTATAAATAATGCTCGGTAGGAAAAACGTTGAAGCTTCTCTTCTAAGGAGCTAGCGGTGAGAGCTTGAGTAATGACGTTGTAATTCCTCAAGCAATTATATGGATAATAAGTGGGACGTGTAATCTCAGGTGCATCCATTGTTATGCGAGTAGGTTTATTGCTGTTAAGGAGCTTAAGCTTGAGGAGAAGCTTAAGTTGATCGATGAGCTTGCTGAATGCGGCGTATCATATATAGGCATAACTGGGGGGGAGCCGCTGATAAACCCAGACCTAGAACAATGTCTCAGGCGAGCACATGACTATGGCATAGAATGTAGCGTTAACACTAATGCACAATGTTTGAATGAGAAAGTTGCCGATATTCTCGGGAGATACGATGCCTACTTGTTTATTAGCATGGATGGATCGCGCAGAGAGACTCATGAGCGCATTAGAGGTCCGGAGACTTGGGATAGGCTAATGAGAGGAATAGAGACCATTGGGAGGGCTGGCCTCAGCTTCTCGACCGTTATGACGATAAATAGCTTGAATTATCTGGATGCTGCAGGATATGTTGAGCTAGCTGAGAGGCTTGGAGCCGATGATGCTTGTATGATCCCTGTTATGCCTGTTGGAAGGGCTAACTGGGAGATTGCGCCGAGTACGAGCCAGCTCATCACGGCGTTAAAGTCGGCTGAGTCCGCTGCGAAGAGCATTGGATACTGGATCAATGTCTGGTGTTATGTCCCCGGAAAGCTGATCATAGATCCCAGATACATCTCCACATGGGCCGACTGTAGAAGGGGCAGAGTTGTCGATATAGATCCCGCCGGAAACCTCCTCCTCTGCGATATCCTAGACATAAGGCTCAGTAATGTGAAAAGGGGATTCAGGCAGGCAATCGGGGAATATTTCCAGAGCAAGGAGGTGAACGAGGCGATGAATCCGAGGCTTAGAGAGCCCTGCAAATCATGCAGTATAAGAGAGTCATGCATGGGAGGATGCTATGCCAGATCATACATTATGTTTAAGAGCTTTGATGGGCCTGACCCATACTGCCCACGCGCCAACATGGATCTACATGACTTCAGCTTCTCGACTATTATGACGATAAAATAGCTTGAATTATTTCGTCGGATACATATAGCTGATACCTCAATACATCGGGGTCTCCACGCTCCTAGTTAAGTAGCCTCACCCTTTCCCTCTCATACCTCCTCAGTATAGAGATGACCTCTCCAGAGTCCTATACCTCGTCATCTCACATGTCTGGAGAGGGGCTGCCTTTATTCGTTGAGGAGGCGCAGTCAACGTTAAACAGATATGGCCTGAAGAATTCTAAAAGGCTTAGCCAGATGTATGTGAAATGGAGGAGGCAGGTAAGACACTATATAGATGCAAAGGTGAGGCAGGCCATGGAGTGGCTTTATGGCGTCGGGGGTTTCCACAATCAAGGTCGGCTACCCGAAGAACATCGCGCAGGAGAAAGGCAACTTTAATAACAATAATGTTTGGACGTATTGATACCTGTTGAGGAGCATTTTCGAAGTCGCAGAAGAATATGGGATGGACGTGGTTTATGTGGATGAGGTATATCTTCGTTGAGGTGTCCATTGCATGGTGATGGATGCGGCATTAGGATCAGCAGGGATTGTTCAAGTGCACGACGATGAACAAGGTATTTAATGCAGACCTCGCAGCGGCATACAACATACTGATGACGCCAGTAACCCCAAGCCCCGGAAGGGGTAGGGGTAATGGCCGGAGACCCAGCCCCGGGCTGAACCCTTAAGAAAGAGGGGATGTAGCCCAAACCTCCCCACTTAGAATAGGGAGGAGGTCAGAAAAGTAATTGGTTAGGCTTAGAAGAGTTGAACTGGTCCTTGAAAAATGGACTATGTTGCTGGCTTAATTCGATGTTGAGAGAGCGCTATGATGCACCTTTATCGTCCTCGTTTTCTAACTTGCTTGATCCTGTATCCGGCTTCAGCTCGGACATTTTCCTCTCGACAGGCCTTATTATTATCGAGCCATTTCCATAGTCTATTTCTACTAGGTCGCCCTCCTTTATCCCGAGTCGCGCCGCTGCATCGCTTGGTATCGTGACCCTTCTCCCCGAGAGTATCTTCTGGATTTTCTTCTCCCCGTTACCCTCTTCTGCTGCCTCAGGTGATCTGGGTTTCTTGGCTAGTCTTCTAGATAGTACCGCGTATATCCCTAAGCCTGCCGCGACTGCTGCTGTCTGGGCAAATAGGATGTTCTTTGTTAGCGAGCTCTCGCCTAGGGTTGCCTCATAGATCCTGTTAAGGGAGCTGTAGTCCTCCTCTAGGTCAGCGAGCTTCTGCCTTAGCTGGGCTGCCTCGGCTATTAGTGCATCATGTCTAGCCCTAAGATCCTCATGTCTAGTCTTCAGATCTTCGTACATTGACTTATACGTCCTGAGCTCGGATAATGTTGACTCATAATCCCTGAGAAGGGAGCTATACTGCTCCTCCAGCTTGTTGAACTGTCTCGTGAGGGAGTCGTAGAGCGCCCTCATTCTCTCCAAGTCTATGAGCGTTAATTGATGCTTATCACTTAACGACTCGTAAGATTCCTGCAGCTTCAAGTAGTCTTTCTGAAGTCTCTGATAATCATCTTTCAGATTCTGGTATGATTCCTTCAAAGATAAATAGTTGGCTAAAAGTTGGCTGTAGTCGTCTTTGAGTTTGCTTAGCTCCTGGCTCTTTTGGTCCAGCTCCTTCTCGAGCGCGCTTATCTTGCTCTCCAGATCAGAGACCTTGCTCCGCAGGGTGCTCACCTGAGCCTCCAGCTCAGCATATGTTTCAGTCCTCACAACAGACATGTAAAACTCGTGCGAGAGCCTTCTACTGTCATTATAGTAAAACTCTATCTTGGCTCTCAAATACGGGTCAACAGGCCTCGCCCTCGGAAGACATACGGATATCGATTTTGATATCGTAGAGGAAACATCGAGAGTGTCAGCACTTATGATCGTGTCACTGTAAAGAGTTCTAACACCCGAGTTCTCATGATAGAATATGGAAAGTGAAACTCTGAGGTCCGTTAGAGTTTTATGAGCCTTCATCCAGAAATTTATCGTGAAGCATGTGCTTGTCTTAACCTCAACCGGGTAATCAAGCCTATACTCTAGGTCGTTTTCAACTGTTGAGAAGCCTTGGGCCGACAGAGGTATAATAAGTGAGGCTATCAAGACCATTAGGGAGATTAACCAGATGAGTCTAATGGGCCTCATGGCCATACCCCTAATATTAAAATGAGGAAGATCCGGGTAATAAGCTGCTCCATACATGGGTGATACAGGCTGGATGTAGCAGTATGTAGCGCCGGAGGGGAGGGTCATGGGTATAGGGGGGTCGGAGAGGATGGTCTATTAGGTGGACGGGCTCGTTAAAATAAAAATGGGATGATCTTTTTACACGATCACTGTTTTTATGCCAAGTATTTTACAGGCCTCGGCTATTGGTTCGACATAATCCCCGTGAATTAGGCTTGCGTGATGCACGAATCCCTCCTCTATCAGTGCTCTGTAGAGCCTGTCTAGGTCGGGGACTTTCACCCAGACCCAGCTCCCCCTGAAATCCGCCTCCTCCTCAAGTGCTTCTCCACGGGTTATAAGCATCTTGAATTCTCCCCGGTACTCGACGAGCCTACATATTGTTACCGGCCCTGGCTTAAGCCTGAATTCTGCGGTGCCATAGGATCTTTCAACTCCCACATCCCGATACATGATGCTATGGTATCTTAGGGCTGCTGGGCATCCGGTGCAGACAAGCCCTGGCGGGGCATTTCCACAATGCCATGCTAAGAAGACGTTTGGATCTTTCGGGTGCTGAATGGTCCAATCTATGAAGTGCGGTGGGGTGGTTTCTAGAGATGCCTCGTATTGGACTAGCATCGTGAGAGCCCCATAGATATCAACCTCGCAAGAGCTCATTATGCCGGACTGGGTAAGCCTTCCCATTACGAAGCATGGGCTTATGCCATAGTATCTCTGGATTTCTGTCCAGCATCTGATACCCATACCTGAGAGCCTCCGATCCTTGGCAAGCCTTCTTAAGACCACCTCCAGCTTCGCCATTTTCAGCAGCGCCTCATGGGGTACTTGGGAGACGTTTATCATGCGCCGCATATCCTCGAGGACATTCTTCACCTCAGGGTCATCATCCTTCAGGGCCCTAGCCTCCTCGATGACGCCAAAAAGAGACTCATGTATTACCCTCTGCTTGAATCTCCTAACCATCTCGGCCTCATTGAAAGTGACGGTCTCGAACCTCTCAGGCCTTGGGCCCACGAGCCCAATTCTAGCTCCCATGAATCTACTTGCTATAGCCGCGGCCCTAGCGAACGTCTCAACCCTCTTCTTGAAACCATCCTCCTCCGGGAAGAAGAGACCTAGGAAGATGAAGGGTATCATCCTGCGATAGAGACCCGATGCGAGGGACAGGGTTCCGCAGAAGGAGTCTGATCTCCTAAAGCCTCCCGGCAGAATCTCGGGCTCCTTAGTCCCGAAGACCGCGATCGGATATCCCCTGAACTCCTCGGCCACCCTCACACCAGCGAGCTCATCCCCGAACGTCATGGTCCCTATTAACAGTCCATCAACCTTCT
The DNA here is from genome assembly GCA_023539495.1 of Candidatus Wolframiiraptor allenii. Classification (GTDB taxonomy): domain Archaea; phylum Thermoproteota; class Nitrososphaeria_A; order Caldarchaeales; family Wolframiiraptoraceae; genus Wolframiiraptor; species Wolframiiraptor allenii. The sequence goes on along the minus strand of JAKCEV010000023.1, from coordinate 13,131 downwards.
CGCGCCTAAACAACTCTATCACCTTTTCAGCGTCCTCATCATCCCATACTAGACCCATCTTTGTCAAATCCTCGCTAGGATAAACTAGCTGGATGCCAGGAATTCTTGAGACGCTTTCAACAACCCTACGCCTTATCTCAACACCCCACTTCTCATCAAAGGGATATCTATGTAGAGGGACAAAACCAAGCTTAACAGTTCTCATCAAATGATAATATGGATTCCGGTTGCTTAAATAAGTTTCACAGGCTATGGTTTTACCCTAAAACTGCCAAAGCCACGTTTCACAAGCGCGTTATAAGCCTCCAAGGCGATCCTCTTCAACTTTCTAACCGCTTCTTCTACGTCACTTTGTCCAAATGTACTTGTCCCCGCGACAAACACATTTGCCCCAGCATACACTATTGAGGAGATATTATTGAAATCAACACCACCATCAACAGCTATATCTTTCTGCAGCCCCTGCTTAATCATAAGGCTCCTCAGACTTCTGATCTTATCAACCATTTCTGGGATAAATTCCTGCCCCCCAAATCCGGGCTCCACTGTCATTAATAGAATTATGTCTGCGTATCTTAAGACATACTTTATGGCCGAGAGTGGTGTGGCGGGATTCAGGGCAATACCCACGCCAACACCCCTCCCCCTGAGATAGTCTATCAGCCGAAGCGGGTAACGACAGGCTTCAATGTGGAATATTACAACATCACCGCCAGCGCTTATCACGGGCTCTACAACATCTTCAGGCTTCTCAACCATTAGATGCGCGATGAAGGGAAGGCTTGACTCGCTTCTTAAGGCTTTAATTATCATCGGGCCGAAGCTTATGTTGGGAACGAAGTGTCCATCCATGATATCGAAGTGGAGCATGTCAGCCCCACCCTTCTCAGCTTTTCTCACCTCCTCCTCGAGCTTCCTAAAATCGGCGGAAAGGATGGAGGGGACTATCTTTGGAGGGGGAACTGGAAAGGTGTTACGCCTCAAGGTCATATAACTTAGCCTAAGGGTTGATAATAGCTCTTCTTCAAGCTTACATAAAAACGAGGAGAAAAGACGGGGGAAATGAAGGAATTAGCGGCTTTAGAATATCGTTCTCTCAGTTTTCGCATCGAAGATATGGAGCTTATCCATCAGTAATCCGACCCAGACTTTCCCCCCGATCGGAGGAAGCCTTGTCGTTACGGGTGTTATCGCCTTGAGGAGATATTCTCCAGCCTTCAGGTCTACGACATAGCTAGATCCCATGGGCTCAACCACATAGACATCCGCTTGAAACACGGAGTCCGGGGCCCGCTCAATTGATAGCGTCATATATTCAGGCCTGAATCCTATCACGACCTTATCGCTTGTCGCACCTTCCTTGACAAGCTTGGCCAAGTCCTGTGGAAGTGGGAGCTCGAATACCCCGGCATCAAGTATTATCCGCGAATCCCTCTCTACTATCGTTGCGTCGACGAAGTTCATGGGCGGGCTGCCAAGGAAGCCTGCGACAAATATGTTTGCAGGCTTCTCATAGACCACATGTGGCTCATCATATTGGAGTATCTTGCCTTTATCCATCACCGCGATTCTGTCTCCCATGGCCATGGCCTCGGCCTGATCGTGTGTCACGTAGATCGTAGTTATTCCAAGATCCTTCTGGAGCTTCTTGAGTTCAGCCCTCATGTAGACTCTCAGCTTAGCGTCTAAGTTACTTAGGGGCTCGTCCATAAGCCATACCTGCGGGTTCCTCACGAGTGCTCTTCCCAATGCTACTCGCTGCTGCTGGCCTCCACTAAGCTGTCTCGGCTTCCTATCCAATAGATCCTCGATCCTGAGAAGCCGGGCAACCTCCTTAACCCTCTTATCAATCTCATCCTTCGGATATTTCCTCATTTTTAATGGGAAGGCGAGGTTATCATATACGGTCATGTGCGGGTACAGGGCGTAGCTCTGGAATACCATAGCTATATCCCTATCCTTCGGCGGGAGATCATTCACGAGCCTATCCCCTATGTAGATCTCTCCCTCATCAGGTGTCTCAAGCCCTGCGATGCACCTGAGAGTTGTTGTCTTCCCACATCCCGATGGTCCCAGCAGGATCACGAACTCGCCATCCCTCACATCAAAACTAACACCATCAACAGCAATAGTCTTCTTGTCGAAGATTTTGCGAAGCCCGACAACCCTTACACCGGCCAAATAGTCTAACCCCCTGAATATTTGCGAGAACACGTGATATATAAGCATGATTCTAGGAACTTTAGTGAAGGAGAATAAGCAGCAATTTACCGGTTCACAGTTATGTGATTAAATCCTTTCGATGCTTTGAGTAGATTAATTTCCGCCCGTGTTATCGAATGATAAAAGCTTAACGTATATAATATAATTGTGATATGAACTCTAGAAGCTGGAGGGAGGATTTTGAGGATAGGAGTTTTAACTGGTGGAGGGGATTGTCCGGGGCTTAACTCGGTTATCCAAGCTATTGTCTTGAGGGCGGCTCATTACGGCTTCGAGGTCTGGGGTATCGAGGATGGATATAAGGGGTTGATTGAAGGGAGGGCTAGGCCGCTGAGGAAGGAAGATGTAAAGGGCATACATTTCATCGGCGGCACTATTCTGGGGACCTCGAGGAAGAATCCCGCGAAGTCCGAGGAGGATATGGCTAAGGTCATGGAGAACGTGAAGAAGCTTGGTCTAGATGCCCTGATAGCCATAGGCGGCGATGATACGCTTGGGGCTGCTCTCAAACTCTATCAGCGGGGCCTCCCAATAGTCGGTGTACCGAAGACTATAGATAATGATCTCTCCGCGACGGATTATTCAATAGGCTTCTGGACCGCTGTCGAGACTATTGCCGACGCCCTGGAGAAGCTTCATACTACGGCTAAGTCGCATAAGCGGGTTATCATAGCCGAGATCATGGGAAGGTATGCTGGATGGCTCGCGCTCATGGGTGGGCTTGCCGGCGGCGCGCACGTGATCCTGATACCTGAGAAGCCACTTGACATAGACGAGGTCTGCAGGGTTATCAAGGAGAGGGATGAGAAGGGCGAGGGATACACGCTGATAGCTGTGGCTGAGGGTGTTAAGATTCCGGAGACTGGCGAGCTTGCTGTTGCTGCGGCTGAGAAGGATGAGTTCGGGCATGTGAGGCTTGGAGGCATAGCAAAATTCCTCGAGGAGGAGATTAAGAGAAGGACTGGTAGAGAGGTTAGATCAACGATCCTCGGATATATTCAGAGGGGAGGGCCACCGTCTGCATTCGACAGGGTCCTCGGAGTGAGGCTGGGCACCAAGGCCGTTGATCTGGTGAAAGAGAGGAAATTCGGCTACGCCGTCGTCCTTCGGGGGACGGAGATCGTGCCCGTCAAGCTTGAGGACGTTGTCGGCCGCCCGAGATACGTTCCAGAAGGGCTCTTCGAATACACCGACATCTTCCAAGAAAGCTAGTTTTACCAGTCCTAACTGTGTCTTTTCAGACCGTTTCTCTTCTTCTCAGTCTTTGTTTCACGTGTTTAAGGTTTTAAGGTTGCTGAGTTTCCCGGCTATGGGGGTTTCTCGTGGAGCTCGAAGATGCTCATGCGCTCCCCATTGATGAGGTTTTGCAGAAGCTTGGAACAGGCCTTAATGGCTTGAGCGATGATGAGGCTCATAGGAGGCTTGAAGTTTATGGTTATAATGAAATTAGGGAGGAAAGGCGTGTCTCGGCATTCTTCATCTGGCTGGAGCAGTTTAAGAGCCCTCTTATCCTGATCCTTCTCGCCGCGACCGCGATCTCCTATGTACTCTCTATTATAGAGGGAGAGTTCCCGGTCGACAGCATACTGATCTTCGCGATCGTGATAGCAGCCTCAACCCTCGGCTTTATTCAGGAATATAGAGCTGAAAGGGCGATAGAGGCACTTAAGAGAATGCTTACCCCTATGGCCAAGGTTATCAGGGGCGGCGTTGAGAAGGTTATCCCTGCTAGGGAGGTTGTTCCGGGAGATCTTCTAGTAATCTCGGCCGGGGATAAGGTTGCCGCCGACTGCAGGATCGTGGAGTGCTATGATCTACAAGTTGATGAAGCTCCTCTCACGGGTGAGTCTGCTCCCGTCTCCAAGCGGGTTGAGCCCGTCCCTGTAGAGGCCTCTCTCCCGGATCGGGTGAACATGCTCTATGCCGGGACTACTGTCACATATGGTAAGGGCAAGGCTGTTGTGGTTGCCACTGGCATGAGGACGGAGCTTGGTAAGATCGCTGGCGAGGTTGCGGCTATAGAGGTATCTGAGACGCCTCTTGAGAGGAGGATGAGGGAGCTTGGGGGCGCTCTGGGGAAGCTGGTGATCATAATCTGCATAGTAATAGCCTTGGCCCTTCTCCTCGAGGATCTTCTGGTAGTGGGTAGCGTATCCATAGGCACGATAATCGAGGTGATGCTCTTCTCGATAGCTCTCGCGGTCGCGGTGATCCCAGAAGCTTTGCCCGCGATAGTCACGGGGACGCTAGCTATAGGGATGAGGGAGATGGCAAGAAGGAATGCTTTGGTGCGGAGGATGCCTGCTGTCGAGACCCTTGGATGCGTCACGGTGATCTGCTCCGACAAGACAGGGACGCTGACAAAAGGCGAGATGACGGTCAAGAGAATCTATGTGGATGATAGGTTCTATGAGGTTACTGGAGTTGGCTATGAGCCTAAGGGTGAGATAGTGGGCGATCCCAATGGCAGAGCCTTTGAGCTCCTAATGCTGGGTGCGATACTGTGTAACGATGCCAGGCTTGTTAGGGGAGAGAAGGGGTGGAGTATCGAGGGTGATCCGACGGAGGCCGCGCTACTGGTCGCCGCGGAGAAGGCTGGATTCAGGCATGAGGAGATTAGGCTGAAGTATCCGAGGCTTGGCGAGATCCCGTTTAGCTCCGAGCGCAAGAGGATGACGACGATCCATGAGGTTGATAGGCTTGGCCGCGTGGCCTTCATGAAGGGCGCTGTCGAGGTCATCCTTGATAGATGCAGGTATGTTCAGGTTGGCGACGAGGTTAAAGAGCTCACAGACGAGATAAGGGGGAGGATTCTAAGGGTAAATGAGGAACTGGCCTCGAATGCTCTCAGGAATCTCGCCTTCGCTTATAAGCGGCTGGATGAATCCGCATCATATTCTTCGGATGATGTGGAGCGGGACATGATATTCCTTGGAATAATGGGGATGATTGACCCGCCGAGGGAGGAGGCGATCGAGGCTGTTAAGATCTGTAAGAGGGTTGGGATAAGGGTGGTGATGATCACCGGCGATCATAAGCTCACGGCAGTCGCGATAGCCCGTGAAATGAGGATCTACAAGGATGGCGACATAGTCCTGACCGGCGAGGAATTGGATAGGATGAGCGAGGAAGAGCTCGAGAAAATCGTCGATAGGGTCACGGTATATGCGAGGGTCTCGCCGATGCATAAGCTCAAAATAGTTAGGGCCTGGAAAAGGAGGGGCGAGATAGTCGCGATGACTGGTGACGGCGTGAATGATGCGCCGGCTGTGAAGCAGGCCGACATAGGCATCGCGATGGGCATAACAGGGACCGAAGTGACGAAAGAGGCCTCGGACATGATTCTCCTCGACGATAACTTCGCCACAATAGTCAAGGCGATAGAACTCGGCCGGTGGATATACGATAACATCAAGAAGTACCTTGTCTATCTCCTTTCCTGCAACTTGATCGAGATAATAGTTCTCTCGGTAGGAGCACTGATCTCGACTTACATATTCAAGGAGTTCTCGCTCCCCCTGCTCCCAGCCCACGTGCTCTATATCAACTTGGCGACAGACGGCTTCCCGGCCCTTGCTCTCGGGATCTCACCCGCCGAGCCGGATATAATGGATAGGCCGCCCAGAGATCCTAGGGAATCAATCTTTAGCAGAGAGGTTCTACCACTCCTGCTAACGATCCCATTAGTCATGTCCCCCATACTCCTCGGATTATACTTCATCGAGTATGCCGCGAGCGGCGAGGTGAGGGCCACAACTCTAATTTTCCTGACATTCATCTTCCTTGAGCTCGTTGTAGCCCTTAATTGTCGATCTCTTAGATTCTCGGTCTTGAAGGCACCACCGCACAAGCTCCTAATAGCTGCTGTCGTATGGGAGGCCGCCCTAATAAGCACTTTGATCAGCATCCCTAGCGTCCGCGAAGCTTTCAGGATAACACTGCCTTACTCTAGCGACATGCTACTAATAGCCGCCGCATGTTTGATAGTCTTCATCATAATTGAGATCATCAAAGTTCTAGTAATACCGAAAAGGATCTCTAAAGCATAAAGCACGTGAAATAATTCTACATAACTTATCATTTCTCTTTTAGATGCTACGAGCCTGCAGGCTCGTAATCCCAGATCATTCCCGGCCTTCACCGCCCCTCCATAGTCGGCATTATCGCAGCATCGGTCCAATACGCCTTGTACGTCGCGGAAGATGTTGAATTTCCTGCGTTTTTCGTTAAAACATTAATTAGGATGGATGTTTATGTGGGCTGGAAATGTGTAAGCAGGAATTAAGGGCTCTCGAGGAGGAGAGGAGGAGAATTCTGGAGAGGATTATGGGGCTCTCAAGCTTTGAGGGCTTCGATGCGGAGAAGTGGGAGGAGCTCAAGAGGCTTGTTTATGAGCCCCTGCCACTCAACGTGGACGTAATCATTGATGATACTACGCTGAGGGAAGGCTTTCAGATGGCCGGCTTGCTAAACCCGAGGCCGGAGGAGTACTTGAGGATAGCTATGATGCTCAGGGAGATTGGGATAGAGAGGCTGGAGGTGATGATGTATACGAAGACGGATAGGGAGGCTATAAAGCTGATGAAGAATGAGGGCCTCATGCCACTCCTCGCCGGGTGGTGTAGGGCGAATAAGGTGGATATAGACGTAGCACTGGAACTGGATCTACATCAGGTGGGGATCTCGCATCCAGTTTCCTACATACACTTCAGCAAGTGGCCAGATGTGTCACTAGAGGATCTCGTGAACAGGGTTGTGGAAGCAGTCACTTACGCGAGAGAGCATGGTCTCAGGGTCTTCGTGCATGGAGAGGATAGCACCAGAGCAGACTGGAGGTTCGAGAAGATATTCATTAACGCGGTCGCGGAGGCCGGCGCTGAGGTCTATAGGATCTGCGATACAGTCGGGTGTGGCATATCGGATCCACGCGCACCGCTCCCAAGGGGTATACCGGAGAAGATTAGGAGAATTAAGGCCGAGACCAAGATACCGTATGTGGAGATGCATGCGCATGATGATCTCGGAAATGCTGTTGAAAACACCATGGCGGCGATCAAGGCCGCTGATGGACTCTATGACAAGGTGTATGTCAGCACGACATTCCTAGGGCTGGGAGATAGGGCTGGGAACGCCGAGACGGAGAAGATCATCATGAACTGCTACATGCATTATGATATCAGGAAGTGGAACCTGAAGCCCCTGAGGGAACTCGCGGTTTACATAGCCTCAGCACTCGGATACCATCTCCCGATAAACAAGGCCATAGTGGGGGATGGGGTCTTCGCCCACGAGTCCGGGATACATCTTCACGGGATATCAAAGCTGCCCCTGACGTATGAGCCGTTCCCACCAGAGCTGGTGGGCCAGAGGAGGTCCATAGTGATCGGGAGGAGATCCGGGAAGCATGGAATAAGGCTCAAGCTCGAGGAGATCCTCGGGAGGAAGGTGGATGAGAATGATCCGAGGCTCATGAACCTCGTCGAAATGATAACCAACGAGTTCTCAACACGAGAGAGGAGATATCCAATAGGTGAGCAAGAGTTCAGATTGTTCGCAAAGAGGGCTGGATTTGAGGTCTAGCCGTGCTAAGGCTAAAATTGATGTTTAGATCCGGGTCGGGTGATTGATATGAGTAAGAAGGCTGCTCTCATACGTGGGGATGGCGTCGGCCCTGAGTTGGCTGAGGCAGTCATGATGATCCATGAGGTTATAGGCAGCGAGATCGAGATAATACCGGTCGAGGCGGGCTATGAATGGTGGCTGAAGCATGGCGGGGACACCCTGATACCAAGGGAGACTTGGGAGGTTCTCGAGCAGTCTAATGCTGTTCTCAAGTGTCCCACGACGACACCGCCGGAGATAAAGCACTTGAGGAGCGTGGCGGTCAGCATTAGGCAGAGATTCGACCTATATGCGAATATCAGGCCCATCAAGACCTTGGGCGGGATCAAGGGAAGGCTCGGGCCAGTTAATCTAATATGCGTCAGGGAGGCCACGGAGGGGCTCTACACCGGGATAGATGTGAGACTCTCGCCCGATGTTGCCATCGCAATCAGAAAGATAAGCAAAAGGCAATCTCTGAGGGTTGCTAGAAAGGCATTCGAGATAGCGAGGGAGAATGGATGGAATAAGGTTATCGTGGTTACCAAGAGGAATATCTTGAAGGAAACTGATGGTCTCTTTATAGAGGCGGTCCAAGAGATTGCGAAAGATTATCCGGAGATAACTTGGGAGGAGTATTTTATAGATAATCTTGCTCAGCAACTCGTTAAGAACCATGAGCGATTTAACCAGACTGTAATCTTAGGGACCAATCTCTTCATGGATATAATAAGCGAGGAAGCCTCAGCCCTTGTCGCGAGCATAGGGATGGTCTATTCCGCGAATATGGGCGACAACTACGCCATGTTTGAGCCAGCACATGGAAGCGCTCCGAAATACAAGGGGCAGTATAAGGTAAACCCCACGGCCACGATACTCTCCTATGCATGGATGATCGGATACCTCGGCGAGAGGGATAAGATGAACATCATATTCAGGGCGACGGAGGATGTTATAGCCGAGGGAAAACATGTAACATATGATCTCGGCGGAAACGCTTCAACCCTTGAGATGGCTGAAGCCATAGCAAAAAGAGTAGGAGCGCTGCTTGAGAAGGGTTATTAACAGATTTATCTCCTCTTCACGCTCACCCTGACTAATTCCTCATTGGATACGTCTTTTAAGCGACTCAGGCCCTCAATAACCCTGCCAAGGGGCTTAACCTTGCTATAAGCGACTGGTTGCTCATCCCTGCTCATCGGGGTCGGGCCGAAGAATATACAGAGGCAGTTCCCATCGGGCCAGTAAGCCACCTCACCGACCTCCATCAGCGTCCTCTCACCCTTAAGCTCGAGTTTCACTGGCAGTTCGAAGTACACTTCATCACCCCATCTCTCAGCCTTAGCTTCGAATGAAGAGTTCTCTAGAAGCTTTTCAAGTTCCGGCTCATCCACTAGTTCGCAAATCACCCTAACACCAGAACTAAAATCGAGGCTAACTATGTAAGGCATATCTCCTCAAAAATAATCAAGAGCCGCTGCGCTAAATACCTTATAACAGCTTAAAGTCCCCGGCCGGATGAAAACTTGAGGAGAATGAGAGAACGTTCACCGTGTCAGTAGTTGCTTCAGTTCCTCGATTATCTTGGTCCCAGAGCTTGTTCCAAGCCTGTCGGCCCCTGCCTCTAGGAAGTTGAGGGCTTGTTCTCCGGTTCTTATGCCGCCGGCCGCCTTTATCTTGACGCGCGGTGACAGTATGCTTCTCAGGAGTTTCACGTCTTCTATCTTTGCGCCGGAGGGCCCAAAGCCCGTTGAGGTCTTGACAAAATCCGCGCCAGCCCTCTCAACGATCCTCGCCGCAGCAACCTTCTCCTCATCAGTCAGGTAGCAGCACTCTATGATCACCTTCAGGATGTTATCCCCTATAGCCCTCTTGACCTCCCTAACCTCCTCCTCAACATAGTCGTATCTCCCAGACTTCAGCATCGGCAGATTTATCACCATATCAACCTCGGATGCGCCCTCATCCACCGCGCGCCCAGCCTCCTCCACCTTAACCTCCCTAAACGTCGAGCCAAGCGGGAAGCCCACAACCGTGCAAACCCTAACACCAGTCCCCTTTAGAATATGATAAGCCAGTGGAACATATATCGGGCTAACACATACAGCAGCAAACCCATACCGAACAGCCTCATCACATAATCTCCGAATATCATCCTCTGTAGCATGAGGCTGAAGCAAGGTATGATCTATTGTCCTAGCAACATGTTCGATGGCCCATTTGCCTTTACCCATGCATAAAGATTATAACCTATCAACTATAAAAGCTTGATAGAACATAAAAATAACAAGAATTTTACTGGCTTAGAAAACTTTTTCTCAAGAAGCCGGTTTTAGCGAATCTCAGAATCTCTCAACAGCTGTTATTGTCATTCCTCCATCAACAACTATTGCTTGTCCGGTAACGTAACTCGCCTCATCGCTTGCCAAGTAGATGGCTGCGCCAGCTATATCCTCCGGCTTTGCAAGCCTTCCGAGAATGCATCTTGACGCCATCCTCCGCCGTTCATTCTCATCCGTCACCGCATAAAGGAGAGGGGTCTCAGTTGGCCCCGGACATATAGCATTCACTCTGATGTTATATGGTGCCAACTCGACGGCCATAGCCCTCGTAAGTGCTAAGACAGCACCCTTTGATGCGGAATACGCCGCGTGTCCGGGCTCACCTACTATGGCAGCCTTTGATGATATGTTGATTACAACCCCACTTCTTCTCTCCATCATATGAGGTACGACTACTTGGGATGGAATCACCACTCCCAAAACATTGACCTTGAAGAGTATTTCCCAGAATTCTAATGGCTCTTCCCAAAATGGCTTTCCTCGGTAAATGCCAACATTATTCACTAAGATGTCTATTTTCCCATATCTTCTAAGCAGCTCGGAGACTATTTCCTGCATCTTATCACGCGATGTTACATCACCCTGAAAGCCTATAGCTTCCCCACCAATTTCCCGTATTCTTTTGGCAGCCTCTTCTGCCCTATCACCAGCGATATCAATTATCGTAACTTTAGCCCCTTCACTCGCGAATTTTGAAGATATTGCAAAGCCTATTCCACTTGCTCCACCAGTCACTATGGCAACCTTATCTTTCAGCCTCATATATCTTATAATTAAATAAGAGCAACTTAAATCTTTGCTCTGCGACCTCTTCAGGCCCTGAAAAGTTAAGGTAATGCGATTTCCTAATAAAAGAATGACGCTAGATCATTCTATTGGTAATTCTACCGGCTTACGATCTTTTATAGACTTTATAGCGGCCAGCGTCGCCTCTAAGGCTTTTCTACCATCTTCACCAGTTACTTCAGGTTCTCGATCTTCAATTATCGACTTTATGAAGCTCTCAGCTTCAGCTATGTAAGCTTCCTTGAATCTATCTCTCCAGCTATGGAATGGTTCAGTAACTATTTTTTGATCTTTATGACAAATTAATAGACTTGTTCCCTGGATCTCGCCTATCGCGATTAAGCCCTCAGTCCCAAGCACCTCGACTCTAGCATCGTATGCATAGTTAACCGGACAGCCGCCATCAATTATTCCAAATCCGCCTTTTTGGAATCTAGCTATAACTGCGACTATGTCATGAAAATCGGGGAACTCCTCAGCCACATCAGGCCTTAGCAGCGCCGCCGCGTCAGCGTAAATCATTTTAAATTCATCATTCATGAACCATCTAAGCGTGTCGAAGTCATGGCTATTGACCTCCGCAACCATACCCAAGCCCGTCCTCGGATCCAAAGCCCATCTTGGAGGAAGTCCGGGACCCCTCCCAACAGATTTCACCAGAACCGGCTTTCCTATTACTCCTTCATCGATCAGCGATTTGGCCTTTCTGAATTCTGGGTCAAACCTGCGCATAAAGCCTATCTGGAGCTTTACATTATTCCTTCTAGCGACTGAGATCATTTCATCCGCCTCTTTTAGCGTTAGGGCCATGGGCTTCTCGCAGAAAATATGTTTCCCCGCCTCGGCCGCCTCAACTGTTAGAGGGTGGTGCGTAAATGTTGGGGTGGTTATGAAGACGGCGTCAAAATCCTCCTTCTTTATGGCATTTGTGAGGCTTTCATAATAGCTTATGCCGCCGAGAAGACTTGCCAAGTTCTTTGCAGCCTCTAGGTTTGCGTCAACGACTGATACGACTTCCGCCATAGAAATTCTAAAGGCCAAGTTTGTCCCATGTACCTGTCCCGTTCTACCAGCTCCGATAATACAGACTTTAACCTTCCTCGTTTCTATGTCACCCCGGCATTACGCTTGGATACCCGCTTAAAAATGTTATTTATGCAGAAATCTTCTCAAAACCATTGTTCATTCATTTAAGTTCTCGCCGACGCTTCCGGAAAAACTTTATGACCCGATCCAGCTAAGTACGCATGCTGAATTGTCTAAAGAAATCCTCCTTGAGAAATTGAGAAAAGATGTCGAGAATTGTAGGAAGTGCATTTTGTGGAGGACTAGGAATAGACCTGTCTTTGGCGAAGGGCCTGTCGATGCTAAGATGATGATTGTCGGCTTGGGACCTGGGAGGCAAGAGGATCTTCAAGGGAGACCTTTCGTCGGTGCTGCTGGCAGGTTTCTGGATCAACTTCTGACTGAGGCTGGCTTAAGCAGAAGTAGGGTCTATATAACAAATGTAGTCAAGTGCTTTTTGCCCGATAATAGGGCAACTGAGGACCAAGTTAAATCATGTACCCCATATCTAGATCAACAGATTGAGATTATTCAGCCAAAGCTAATAGTAGCTCTCGGGAATGTTGCAGCATGCTATTTACTTGGGAAGTTTGGTTTAAGATGTGAATCCATGGAGAAAATTCACGGGAAGGTTTACGAGGTCTCAAGCTTGACTTTGAGCCTCCATATAATCCCTATGTATCATCCAGCCTCAGCTCTTAGGAATCCCGGGCTCCGAGGTAGGCTCGTCGAGGATTGGAGAGAGCTCGGCAGGATTATTAGGAGTCTCGGGCTGGCGGGGTCAACTTTAATTTAACTTTAATACTTCGACCAACTCGTCTCAATATTGATGAGGGTCAAAGTGAAGTACTTCGCGTCAATAAGGGAACTTTTTGGTGTTAGCGAGGAAGAGTATGAGGTTGAGAGAGGGGTCAAGCTCGCGGACTTGCTGCTCAATCATATTCCAAGTAGGCATGCACATGTAGCCGAGGTCTGGAGGGATAAAGTAGAAGGCTTCATGAGGGGCGGGGAAGCGAGCTACATCGTTATCGTAAATGGTGATAGAGCTAGGCTTGATCAGGAGCTAAAGGATGGGGACGTAGTCGCGGTTCTCCCACCAGTTGGCGGAGGCTGA
>JAKCEV010000022.1 GCA_023539495.1 Candidatus Wolframiiraptor allenii | reverse complement strand
GAAGGTGAGCCCTGACTCCCCTCAGAAGCACGTGAGATACAGGTGTCTCCTAGACGGCAAGATACTCGTGATGCCGACGCCAAGGCTTAGCGAGGGCTTTCTCATCCTAGACCCATCAAGGATACCTCGAGGACAGCTAGAATACGCCTCGACGATAAGAGGAGCATTCATCTATGGCAGGAAAATGCATCCGAGAGATCTGCCAAGGATAGATCTTATCGTCACGGGGTCCGTCGCCGCGACAAGGGACGGTCTCAGGCTCGGGAAAGGCGGGGGATACAGCGAGCTCGAATACGCAATCCTCCTAGAATACGGCAGGATAGACCCGGACATAACTATAGCAACTAACATCCATGACCTCCAGCTCGTGGAGAGGCTTCCAAGAGACCCTTACGACCTAACATTAGACATAATCGCGACACCAACAAAGCTCATCAGGGTGCAGGCTGCGAAGGAGAGGCCGAGAGGAATAATCTGGGAGCTATTGGGCAAAGAGAAGATCGAGGAGATCACGATATTGAAGGAGCTTTCTGCTTTCAGGGGTGATGAGATGCGAAAATTTTTAAGAAGATAAGGCGGTGTAAAAGGGCTGATATATGATATCGAGAAAGCTTCTATGGGCGTTATGCTTCTCCTCGTACATCTTCTACGCCATAACAGCGACGGAGATAGGGTCGGTGCTTCCCGGCATCAGGTCCGAGCTGGCGCTTAGCGAATCGCTTGCTGGCATTATAGCGAGCCTCCAATCCCTGGCTGGGGTTCTCGCAGTCCTTGGAGGAGCCTTATCGGATCTATTCGGCAAGATGAGGCTGGTCTCCCTCTCCCTCATGATAATGGGGCTAGGTGCTTTACTGATCTCGGGCTCGCCAAGCGCATTAATCCTCGGAGCATCCTTCTTCATAATTGGAGCAGGGATAGGATTTTTCGAGGCCTCCGTGAACGCGTTCGTCTCGGATATCTTCAGCGAGAGACGCGGGATGGCGATAAACTTGCTTCACATAGGCTGGAACATCGGGTCGGCCTTGGGCCCGGTTCTAGCGGCCTACATAGCCCTGTCTTATGGTAGTTGGAGGGTTGGATATCTCATGATGTCCCCCCTACTCCTAGCTTCATTCGCGGCAAGCTTGATCACGGGGATAAAGCTGGGTAAAAATGAGTCAAGCACATCTCGCGAGCCGAGAAGCATAAAGCCCAAGCAGGTTCTAAGTATACTTCCACTGATGATGATACCATTCCTCATAGTTGCGAATCAGCTTGGCATAACCACATGGCTCCCATCGATATTAAGCGACCAAGGAGCATCTCTCATAGAGGCGAGCCTAGCCGTGGGATTGTTCTGGGGGCTAAGCGGCTTGGGAAGGCTTCTATGGGCCCCTTTCATAGATAGGATCGGATACTGGAAGGTTCTAATGATTGCCGGGGGCTTCTCATCAATCTTAATGCTCTCGGCCTCGTTCCCAATATCAGTCTACACGAGGATAGCGTTATGGTCATCCTCAGGTCTTCTACTAGCTCCAGCATATCCGACGATCATAGCTTGGGTGACTTCAATCTACCCTGAGATTGGCGGGGCTCTATCCGGCATGGTCTATGCTTTCGCAACCCTAGGCTCATTCATCTCAACGATAGCCACCGGCATGCTGTTTGAGCTATTTGGCTCAACCTATGCACAACTGATATTCGCGCCGCTAGCCGCATTGATCGCGATGGCGGCCTATCTAATGCGCGGGGCTGGCGGACGGCATACCTGAAGCCGAGGAGTAATGCATAAATCCGCTCCAATGGATCTTTATTTGTGTGGCGTAGGATAGCTGCCCGTTTTCAGGAGTTCCCCGCGCGATTGAAGGTTGTGAGGCTTATGATTGAGAATGGTATTGGAGTTAATGAGCAGGGTAAGATCGTTGTTGGTCCCGTGGAGGTCCCGGACAGCTCGCTCGCGAAAGCCGCGGGGGTTGATAGACGAATAGTCAGGAAGACCGTCCAGCAGATACTTGAGGATGAGATGCTGAGGAAGATCTTCACGGGAATAAGGCCGGCTGGGGCATTCCTCGCGCCAGTGGCTAAGGAGCTTGGATTTTATGTTGTCGAGATAAGGGCCGACCCGACTGCCGCCGGCATAATAGCGAGGGCGGCCGAGATAATAGCCAAGGAGAATATAAGCATAAGACAGGCTGTGGCCGAGGATCCCGAGCTCTTCCCAGAGCCAAAACTCATACTAGTCCTCGAGAAGCCCCTATCGGGAGAGGGGCTTAACGAGCTCCTCAAGATACCGAAGGTCAAGAGTGTCACAGCCTACTAGAGCTCGCCAAAATGATGGGAGGCTTAATGGCTTCTCGCCATGCCATTCTTCGCCAGGGAAAGAGTAAAATTAGAAGTGTTAAGTAGGTGTTGTCGGTGGGGCCGTCGTCCAGCATGGTAGGATACCGGCCTGGGGTCTCAAATGTTCTGTTTGGGACAGTTCGCCGGAGGTCCCGGGTTCGAATCCCGGCGGCCCCACCACCCCCAGAACACCCGGCCTCTTCTATATCACCCAAGAGACCGGCCACCTTATAGGTAGACCCTGAACCATGCTGCGATGAGCAGGATTATGCTCGCGGCGAAGGCGATAGCCCATCTTGAGGGGCTCCAGGCCAGGATCTTCCTTCCATCGAGCTCGCCGAATGGTATTAGGTTGAATAGGGCGATGAAGGCGTTTAGGAGGCTTAGTGGCAGGAGGATGCGGGCTAGGAATGGCATGGCGAGCCCCGCGATCATGAGGATGGCTGAGAGCGATATGTTCGAGAGAGGGCCTACTAGGGCGGTCATCCCTAGAATCTCGATCGGCGCAGCCCCGAAGATCACCACAGCCCCGGGAGCTATGATCTTGAATGGTATGAATGGTATTGAGGTGACGAGCGTCAGGATTGCCCCCATGGGGTCGAGCTTAAACTTGGCATAGAGCCCCTTGGACCTTGCATAGCCCCTATGGGCAAGTTCATGGATCAGGAAGGAGGCCACGAAGCCCGCGATATAGGCTGCGAGGAAAACCGGCGGGATCCTGAAATTGTAGCCTATTATGGAGAAGCCCACCAAGATCACTAGAAGAGCACCGATGCTTAGATGAATTATCTCGTCACGCGATGAGGTGCTGAGCCGGCTTCTCGACGGCCTCGTCCCAGGCAACAATTCCCAACCCTCAACCTCGACACGCTTCTTCCGCTCCTTCTCATAGGGCGAGGCTGCCGCGAAGAGCCCTGGACAATCATGCTTCTCCGGAAGCCTATGCTCAGCGCAGAAATAATCCCCACAATAATTACATCTAAACGGCATCAAGATCTCCTTACCGCAGACGGAGCACCGCGCCATAACGCGCCCCAAACCCCCCTTAAAAATACTAGGCCCATAACTTACATCTTCCCTAATATAAAAAAATTAAAATATCTTCCTAGAACCCTTAACATTTCTCCCGCTATTGTGGGGTTCCTAGAATGCTCGGAAACCTTCTTGCTCCGAAGACATTGAGTATGAATCTTAGCGAAACATATAAGAATATATTGTAATCGCCGTTACGCTTTGTGAGAAACATAACGAGCATCGCGCGCCTATCAGATCATGTTAGAAGGTATCTCATAATATACACTTTTCTCTTCACAATTCTTGCGCTGCCCATCGGGTACTACTTTAAGGCAGTTATAATCTCCCATCAGACCCTTATCTCAAATTTAGTAGTAATCCTCGCGATAATGACCATCTATCCATCAATGATACAACTCAGGGTGGAGGGGTTCTTGAGAAGCTTTAGATCGTGGAAACAAATAGTACCTTTCGATGCTTTACATTTTCCCACTCTCCCCTATATTGGCCTTCCTAATGGCACCAACATTAGGCGACCCCCCACATAGGAATGGGATATGTGGCAGCTAACGTGGTTCCAGCCTCAAGTGCTTCATTGGGCTACGTCCTCATAAGTGGTGGAAGCGTAGAGTTGGCCACAGCATTAGCAATCTTATCCCTTTTTATAGGGATTCCCGTTATTCCATTACTCATAAGTAGCTATGGCAGTAAGGTATCTGTCCCCGTGCCAGTAGAACCTATCACGACCTCCCTTCTCGAAGTTTTGATTCTTCCGCTCGTTGTTGGTCAATTGACAAGATATGCTATTGCTAAGAGGAAGGGTTTGTCGTGTGTGAACAAGAGCATGAAGCCGCACTTTTCTTTGGCGACGATGCTTTCAATGCTTGCGCTAGTCTTTGTATTGGTGCTTAACCAAGCAACTAGGGTAATTACAAACTCCCTTCTTGCAATATTAATACTGGCTTATCAATCAATCGTTATATTGGCTTTGCTCGGCATATCTTTGCTCGTAAGCAAGGTTCTTCACATACCATACGAGGATCACCAAGCTATAGCGTTAATATCCGTCACAAAAAACCAGAGCGTTGCAGCTGTGATGGCGGTATCAGCCATAGGTCCTCAATCAGCTCTAGCACCAGCACTGATACCCATTATTCAACCAATTCTGGTCGTGGCATATCTTCACGCAGAAAATAGTGTTAAAAAGCTGCTCCAAGTATGATAACATTTGTTTTCTCGGCTCATATCAAGGATGTCTACCAAGCGTGGAGAACGATTCCTATCAACCTCTTCTCCATGCAGTTTACTTCTTTTCTTCGATGGATTTCCTTAATTCTTCTATTCTCTTCTCGATATCTGCCAATTGACTTTGCAAAAATTCCTTGACCTCCTCTAGCATCCTCAACTCCTCGCTTGGATCTAGCCTACACCAGTAGGCGGGGGCGTGGATTCCAGCCCATGGAGGCGGCCATGGATGCCTGGGGCACCACCATCCACCAGGCCAATGCCAATGCTTCCATCCTAAACCTCTCCAGCCCATGTTCTCGATTATGTGATATATCACGAAATATTTAAATTTTGTGACTAATCACGTAACACGTGCACAGATGCTGGTGTAGAAGGCATAGGTGCGGTAAGGTGGGCCGGCTCCCAAAGCCAGTAACAATATCTATGGAGAGATTCATTGACAGGCTTGAGCCTTTACCTAAGCAAGCTGATGATCCGATATACTTGGATGTGGCCGAGGTTGAGGCCCTCAGATTAGTGGAGTTGGAGAAGTTGACATGTGAGGAGGCGGGGGAGATGATGAGTGTCTCGAGAAATACCGTATGGAGGCTTGTGGAGAGCGGGAGGGAGAAGCTGGTTAGGGCGATAATAGAAGGTAGGCCGATAATAATTTTGAAGGAACAACTCGTTGAAGGCGGCCCGGCAAGGAGGTAGGCGCTAAGACTATGCGCATTGGAAATATTAAATCGCCCCATGATGTAATTATGTTTTGATGGTGTCGGAGTTCTCACCCGAGGAGTTTGAACGGGAGCTAAGGCGCAGGATTGAGCAGGTGATAAGGGAGTTCTCGAGGATTATGGACTCCGCCTTGAGGGCGGCGGAGCCCGTGATTAGCCGCGCTAGGGTGGTGATGGATTACCTAGTACCCGAGCACGAAGTCTATGTTGATGGCGACGAGGTGGTCGCCATTGTCCAGATCCCGGGAGCATCGAAAGACTCGATAAATGTAAATGTCAGGGAGCGGGATCTCATGGTTGAGGCCGGCTTCTCTGAGGAGTTAAAGGAGAAGGCTGCAAGGGCGAGGCTATTCAGGATGAAGGGCTATAGATGTCTCATAGAGCTTCCGAGGGATGTTGATCCATCAGCAGCGAGGGCAATATACAGAGAAGGCGTCCTAATCCTAAGACTTCCGGTTCAAAAGCCTAAAGGCATGAGAATTGCCATCGAGTAAAAGATGGGCGGCACACCATACCTTAGACTCGCGAGAGCATGCGAGTCCATAAATGCTCTAAGCGGTAGGAAGGATAAAGTTGCTCAGATCGTGAAGCTCCTCCAAGAGGTTGGGCCCGAGGAGGCTGCACCCGCGATCCTTCTCCTGATAGGGCGGGTTGCGCCGGAGGGTGATGAGGATAAGCTCGAGATCGGGGCGGCGGCGATCTATCAGTTGCTTGAGGAGGCTGGGCAGACGACGCTCTTAGCTTCCGAGCCGCCGACAATACTTGATGTATGGAATGGATTGCGCGAGATCTCGAGGCTGAGGGGGCCCGGCTCTAGGGAGAGAAAGCTGGCGATTCTAAGAGGTCTCTTGGCCGGGATGAGCGACCTCGAGAAGCGATGGTTTCTCAAGCAGCTGATGGGTGAGATGCAGCATGGCGCTAACGAGGGCCTCGTCCTAGAGGCCATAGCCGAGCTAACCGGAGCCTCGACAGATGAGGTTCAGAGAGCCTTCATGCTTCTAGGGAGGCTTGGAGACCTCGTAGAGCTCGCGCTGAGAGGTGGAAGGGAGGCGATTAAGTCTGTTAGGCTTCAGGTCTTCAGGCCCGTAAGACCCATGCTCGCTGAGATGTGTCATGACTTGGAGCAGCTCTTGAAGGAGTCTGAGAAGCCCATGAGCTTCGAGTATAAGTTTGATGGAGCCCGCGTCCAGATACACGTGAGGGATGGCGAGGTCAGGATATTCTCGAGGAGGCTTAGTGAGGTCACTAGGAGCCTCCCCGACATAGTTCAGGTCGTCAGGGGATTTTCATCGAGTTTCCACGAGATAGTATTGGACGGCGAGGTGGTGGCGGTTGATGAGACAGGCCGCCCGATGCCCTTCCAAGAGCTCCTGAGAAGATTCAGGAGGCTTCGGGAAGTTGAGGAGGAAGCTGAGCGGATCCCACTCAAGCTCTGGATCTTCGACATCCTCTACCTAGATGGTCGAGAGCTCCTCGACATGTCCTACTGGGAGAGGCGGGAGCTCCTCGAGAAACTGATCCCAGCGGAGTATCTCGCGCCGAGGATAGTGACGTCGAGCATCGAGGAGGTTCAAGCCTTTATGAGGAGAGCGATGGAGGAGGGGCATGAGGGGCTCATGGCTAAGAACCTCGACTCACCCTATAGGCCCGGCAGGAGGGAGAGGCTCTGGCTTAAGATCAAGCCCGCTGACACGCTCGACCTCGTGATCGTGGCCGCCGACTGGGGGCATGGGAGGAGGATGGGCTGGCTCAGCAACTACCATCTTGCCGCCTACAACCCGGAGACTGGGGAGTTCGAGGTGGTTGGGAAAACATTCAAAGGGTTAACGGATGAGGAGTTCGAGTGGATGACCAAGAGGCTTCTAGAGCTCAAGATCAGCGATGATGGCTACACGGTCACGGTGAGGCCGAGGATAGTGGTCGAGGTCGCATATAACGAGATACAAAAGAGCCCGAAATACAAGTCCGGATATGCTCTTCGCTTCGCAAGAATAACCCGGGTGAGAGCTGATAAGGCTCCAGAAGAGGCTGATACGATACAAAGAATTAGGGAGCTCTATGAGCGGCAGTTCGAGCGGAAGAGGCTACCAAAGGAAATAATGATTTGGAGGCTTAGGGGGTAAAGGGGTGCTTAAGAGACCGACCTCCTTCCCCTACTTGGGGTGGGGAGGTTTGGGCTACATCCCCCCTTCTGGGGGTTCAGCCCTGGGCCGGGTCTCCGGCCATTACCCCTACCCCTCCCGGGGCTTGGGGTTACTGGCGTCAATAGAATATTGCGTGCTGCGAGGTCGGCGTTGAATAATTTGTCTATCGTCGTGCACTTGAATAGCCCTTGGCTTATTCTAATGCCGCATCCATCGCCATGCCATGGACACCTTAACAGTGTATAGGACTCGTCCACGTAGAGGCCATAAGTCCAGGCATGGAAGTTATCGAAGTTACCATTCTCCTGCGCGATATACTTCGGATAGCCAACCTTGATCATGGAGACCCCGACGCCATAAAGCCGCTTCACAGTCTCCCTCTCCCCCTAGGCATGTGAAGGCCATGACGGGGTATAGGTCTTGGAGGGGCCGTGTCCACACTGAGGAAATATGAGGAGAGAGGGCGATGCTATTAAACAAGGAATACAACCCAGCTAGAATAACCGTGAAAAACTCCAAATTTTATTTCTTATCCCATTTCTAGGCAACTTCTCAAGAAATAAAGGAAGGCTCGTGTCGAGGAAGGCTATGAAAGTTGAGGGATGGAGATGACCGGGGCGTATTATGGATATTTGGAGACGGGCTTTTTCATAATAGGGTTTGTGAAGATTGGTGATGAGCTTGTTAGGGTTGGGTTTTATAAGAGCCTGAGGCAGTTGGAGGATGAGATCGGCGCATATCATCCTCGTCCAAGGTTTGATCTCGGCGAGTTCCAGGGGCTTATACGGGATCTCAGGGCCTATCTCTCGGGGGAGCACGTGGTCTTTGATTATCCATTTAGGATTGAACGCCCGGAGTTTGAGAGGAGGGTCTTGCTGAAGGTTAGGGAGATACCTTATGGCGAGACCCGGAGTTATAGCTGGGTCGCGGGTGAGGTTGGTAGGCCGAGGGCTTGGAGGGCGGTTGCTAATGCCTTGGCAAGAAACCCGATAGCGATAATAATCCCATGCCATAGGGTCTTGAGGAAGGATGGCAAGATAGCTGGAAGCGGATTCAGCAGAAAGGTTAGGGAACACCTTCTAAGGCTTGAGGGGGCGCTACTGAGGAGATGAACATTATTTCAGGATCTTCCCGGTATCCATGTACCAGAGGTAGAGGTCGAGCTCAGCTAGGCTTATGCCAAGCCTCCTCGCCAGCCCCCTCAGGATGTTCTCGATCTCAAGATACCGTTTTCTCGTGAGGGACTTGAACTCGCCTATCACGCCATATCTCCTCAACACCCTGAGCACGTGAAAGTCTATTATCGCCACATCCTGGTATCCCAGGTTCCTGAGGAGGTGACTTGCCTCCTTCATCCCTAGGCCGTTAATATTCTCCACGAGCCAGTCTCTAAGCTCATGCTCATCCCGACTCGACCTGAGAACCTCAAGTATCATGGAGAGCTTCATCCTCGCCTCAACGATATATCTTGCACGCGCCTCGGGGAACCTGTGGCCCAGCCTCCTCAGCTCTTTGGCTAGCTCCTCCACGCCAAGGCTCATCAGCCTATCACCGAGCTCCTCCACGATCCTGATGCTCCCCGATGCCGTGAAGTTCGCGGCGAGAATGCAGAAGACAATCTCCCTGAACACGTTCTCAGCCGGCCTTGAGAGAGCCTCCCTGAATGACCTGATCCTAGACTCGACGACGCGTCTTACATCCTCCCTTGCCATCAGCTTTTTCAGATCCCTCGCAAGATCCTCAAGCGCCAACAAGCCCACCAAGAGAGGACTACCTGGAGTATGGTGTAACGGATCCCTGAATTCTCAGAACATGCCTGGTCTGCTTAGCGTGCTCCTCAGCCTCCTCGAGGCTTGTCGTCCTAAATCCGCATCCACAGCTGATTATGAGTGAGACCGGCATACCCCATCCACCGAATAGGCTTGTGGTAAACCATTTAATATACCGCTCTCCAAAATAAGTTTGGGATGATGAGCAACGTCCAAGTTGACCCGTGATACGCGACGGGCAGGCTGACCGCTATCAGAATAAAAACCATTCTTAATTCACAAAATTTATCTCCAGCCTCCCATAAACTCATCCACCGACTATGGAGAAGTATGAGATTGCTGTGAGGAACGGCATAGTCTTGACCATGGATGACGAGATGAAGGTCTTTAGCCCCGGCTCCATAGGGATTGAGGATGGTGAGATACGATATGTTGGAGGGGATGAGGTCCGCGGCGAGGAGGAGATCGATGCCCGGGGATGCATCGTTACGCCGGGCTTCGTGAACTGCCACACCCACTCGCCGATGACGCTCTTCAGAAACGCCTTTGAGGATCAGCCTCTCGAGAAGTGGCTCAAGGAGTATGTCTGGCCCGTTGAGGCGAGGCTCAAGCCCGAGCATGTGAAGGTCGGCGCGCTGGTCGCCGCGGCAGAGATGGCCCTTAACGGGGTAACATGCTTCAACGACATGTACTTCTACATGGATCAGGTTGCAGAAGCCGTTGTCGAGGTCGGGATAAGGGGGGTGCTCTCTGAGGGGTTGGTCGAGCTATTTAGTGACCGGGCTTCGGAGGAGATATTGAGAAAGGGTACGGAGTTCGCGAGGAGATATCATGGATGGAAGGGGATGATCTGGGCGGCGCTCGGGCCTCACGCGGAATACTCCTGCAGCCTAGAGTTTCTGCGAAGAGTAAGGGAGGAGGCTGATAGGCTTGGCGTCGGGATACATATCCACTTGGCGGAGACAAAGCCTCCAGTGGATGAATTTGTGAGAGCTCATGGAAAGACGCCCATAAAGGCCCTAGACGAGATAGGGTTCCTGAGGAATGACGTCCTGATAGCCCACGCGATATACTTGGATGACGAGGACTTGAGGATAATCAGGGAGAGGGATGTCGCCGTTGCTTATAATCCTGTCTCTAATATGAAGTTGGCATCCGGCGCCGCGAGGATAGAAGAGATGATGAGGGTGGGGATAAGGGTTGGACTCGGGACCGATGGCCCTGGAAGCAACAATACACTCGACATGATACAGGACATGAAGATAGCATCTCTGCTCCAGAAGCTCAAGTATATGGATCCGAGCAGCTTGCCCGCGAGGAGCGTTGTCAGGATGGCGACTAGGGGCGGCGCGGAGGCCCTAAACCTAGACCACATGATCGGCAGCATCGAGGTGGGCAAGAGGGCTGACATAGTCGTGATAAACACTCGGAAGGTGAGGTATCAGCCGATAAGAGATCCATACACCGCGCTAACATACTGTGGCTCCGGATCTGATGTTAGAGACGTTATCGTGGATGGCAGGATAATAGTCAGGGATGGCGTCCTCCAGACAATAGACTTGGAGAAAGTCTTGGAGGAGTTTGAGAGGGCGGTCTCAGACCTATTTGGGTGAAGGAGCTTTCAGGGCTGATCCCGGGAGGCACTACTGGCAGCAGGGACCTCGACTCTAGCCCTCGGTTGTATTCTGAGCCTCTTTTCGGCCGCCTTGAGGATAGCGCGGAGCATGTCTGAGTAATCCATCCCAGCATACTTCGCCATCTTGGCTAGGTGGCCGTCCCAACACCAGCCCGGGTTCGGATTGACCTCGAGAAGCCTCGGGCAGCCCTCGGAATCAAGCCTCCAATCAAACCTTGCATAATCCCTGCACTCAAGTCTTGTAAATAGCTGGAGGCTCTTCTCAATTATGAATTCTCTGGTATCCTCGGGGAGGTCTGCCGGAACAGACCTGATCTTCCAGTATGGCGAGTCTGGGAGCCACTTGGCCTCATAACCGCATATCGGCGGCAGCCCCTCTGGCAGGACCGAGTAATCTTCCTCTGTTATCGGAAGGACGATATAGTCCTCCGGCGGGTTCCCTATTATGCCGATGGTCAGGTCCTTGCCTGTTAAAAACTCCTCCACGAGAATCGGCTTATCATATCCGAACTTCTCCCTAAGCTCGGATACAGCTTCTATAAGCTGTTCCTCGTTGTAAACAACGCTCCTCTGGGTTATGCCGAAGCTGCTGTCACCGTAATTTGGCTTGACTATTGCTGGGAATCCGAAGGGTATATTGAAGGACTTATCCTCAGGCATGATGAAGACTGCCCGCGGAACTGGTATCCCCATCTCCCTCGCAACACCCCTAACCAACGACTTGTCATAACAGTGGGCAAGGCATTGTGGACCGGCGCCTGTATAGGGTATCTTCAGCATCTCGAGCAGGGCTGGTATGTGAAGCTCCTTCTTAGGATCATTATCAAAGCCTTCATCACAGAGGTTGAAGACGAAGTCTATCTTCGGCTTAAGCTTGATCAGGTCTTGGATGAGCGTATCGTGGTTAAATAGGTATATGAACTCATACTCCTCTAGCTTGCTGAGAGCCCTCATCAACTCATTAATAGTATAGATATCGTCGTCGTCGAATACGCCACCTGGCTTCACCGGATCTTTCTTGGAGGGGTCTCCCAGCAGGACGGCGACCACCAGCTTGGAATGGTTAACCCTCTTCCAAGCCGAGGACCATGGCTTCTTAGCCACGGCTGTCACCACGATCCTCCTCTCCATCATTCCGAGATCCTGGGCCTTCTTCGATTCGGGCGAGAGGCTTCCATGGAAGGTTATATCGCCGAACCCCGCGCTCCTTAGGAGGACCTCGAGGCGCTCCCTGTTATAAAGCCTCACAGCGTAAAATCTCTCGGTCACAACCCCTCTGTTGACATCGGTTATTATCTCACGCGTTATCAGCCTCTGCTTGTCTGAGGATAGCGACCTCTCTCTACATACGAAGAGCCTCTTATCAATCCACTCCCAAGACCTCTTCTGATAGGTCTGCCTGAGATAGTCGCCGTCCGCGACGTCTATGAGGACCTTGCCCCCTGGCTTTAGGACCCGGATAACCTCCCTCAAGACCCTCAGGTCCTCACTCGGCGTATCGAAGTAGCCGAAGCTATTCCCCATTAGTATGACGACGTCAAAGGAGTCCGGCGGATAGGGAAGCTTCCTCGCATCCCCCACCCTGAACCTGACCTTCAAGCCCTCCTTCTTCGCCTGGGCCCTAGCCCTCCTAATCAGGTAATGCGAGATATCGAGCCCCTCGACGTTCAGGAATCCCCTTCTAGCCAGCTCTAGGGAATGTCTTCCATGGCCGCAGCATAGATCCAGTATCCTATCCTCCGGCTTCAGCCCTAGGAGCTCGATTACCATATCAACCTCCTTCCTCGTTATATCTAAATCGTCCACGACGTCTCCATCCGTCTTGAGATAGAAGGAGTCGAAGATATGCTTCCACCAGTCCTTGGGAACGTAGCTCTCGAGCTCATCGAGAGGGCCCAGCGAGGCGGGCCGCGCCTTCCCACACTTCTTCACATTATTATCCTTCGTGGAGCCGTTTGAATTCCAGGGAGGGGATGCCACCCTCTTTCGCCAATAATGAGCGATGAGTGAGCTGGATATAAACTTGCGCGACTCGACGCGCTCACTGTATCTAAGAACTAAGTTTTTCCTATAATCTAACACGATAGCGATGTGATAGTATCAGGTAGTGGGTAACCAGTGGCTGGGAGAGCATTGGGAGCACCAGTAATTGGCTAGTAAATTGTGGGGGAGGATGTGAAGCGCCTGCCGGATCTTGGCCATGCTTGGGCTTTGAGGGGAAAGCGTCAATCTTGTTGAGGTTTTTCGGGGGCTGCTCGGGCGGCGATCTCCCGGATCCTCCTCTCGCTCAGAGTTCTCGTCGGCTTCTCGGGGAGCAGGCCCTCCGGCCGGTACATCAAGACTATTACTAGGGCTATGCCCATGAGAAGGTACTCCAGCCAGACGACATCGAAGGGGACTATGGCCTCGAAAGAGTACTTATAGAATACTATCAGCTCCCTGAGGGTTACAAAAATTATGGCACCGATCACGGCTCCAATGTTGTTTCCGGCGCCCCCGATTATTACCATGACCCATGGCATGAATGTATGCCTAACCCTCTCGAAGTCCTTGGGCGACACGCTCACGGTCCAGAGGGAGTTCAGCGCGCCGCTGATCGCCGCGATCGCGAAGCCCACGATGAGCGTCTTAGTCCTGAGCTTAACTACGTCCTTACCATGGACGCTGGCCGAGAGCTCATTCTCCCTCATTGCTTTCAGAACCCTGCCAAGCGGCGATCTCCCAAGATATTGGAGATAGAGGAAGATTATGGCCGCTGTTATCAAGACTGTTAATAGGACTGCAAGGGGTCTATACTGGCTCCCAATCCACCTGAATGGATCCGGTATCCTGACGCCCATGGAGCCGCCGATGAGGGGCTGCCAGTTATCCGCTATAACCCAGATTATCTCGCCCATGGCTAGTAGGGTTATCGCTAGGTAGTCCCCACGAAGCCTTATCGCGGGATATGAAGCGACATAGCCCAGTAAGCCGCCGAAGAAGGCCGCACCGATTATTGAGAGGACTAGGAAACCTATGGACTGGAGGGGGGATGATGAGAGGGCATTATTCAGGAATCCTATCACCTCGAGGTTCTTTTCGATATAGCCAAGGCCCGCGGGCTGACCATACGCTAGGGCTAGGACCCTCCCGGAGACCGCTCCGACGAAATATGCGCCGCCGGCTACGGCGAGGAGCTTGCCGAAGTTAGGTATCCCCGCATAGCCGTATTCGAGGTTTAGGCTCAGGGAAATTATGATGAATATCCCGATCAGGATTATCAGGTTCGTTAAGAAGATCGAGATCGTGGATAGCTCGATCATGTTCTTCCTCTCCTGAAGATTCTAGACCAGTTGATGCCGGTCAGCCCCTGTGGCGCGAAGAGCAGAGTCAGTGCCATTAAGATCAACGGTATTATAGGGCGGTAGGGGACTATCCAAGAGCCTAACTGTATCGCTAGATAGCCTGTTCCAAGCACCTCCGCCAAGCCTATCAGGAAGCCTCCTAAGAATGCCCCATAAATGTTCATGAACCCACCGACTATGCTGGCCGCGAAGATGCTTATCAGGAGCTTGGTCCCGGTGTCCGTGTTGCAAGTTACGTGGAGTGGGGCTAATGCGCCGCCGATCCCCGCGAGCCCGCCCGATATGAACCATGAAACAGCATATGTGAGGTTCACGTTTATCCCTATAGTCTCTGCGAGCGCCGGGTTATCTATCGCGGCCCGCATCGCGATGCCAAACTTAGTCTTATTCAGGAACAGATATAGGGATATAACCATTATGGCTGCGACGAGTGGGGCCACAATGAAGATGGAGGGCTGGCCTAGTATCTCGATGCCATAACCCCACTCCCTTAGCTGGAAGAGCCTCGACGTTATCTTATAGACCCTGCTGAGGTAATCGGCGACTATATTGATTATCGAGAGAAGCATCATATCGTAGGCTATCGTCGCCACCATGAGGATTATGTAGTTCGCCTCCCTATCCAAGAGGGGCTTCAATATGAGGAGGTAGAGCGCTAGGGCTATCCCGCCCCCCAAGAAGAACCCCGTCACAGTCCCAACATATGGGTTGATGTTGAGGAGCTTAGCTATGATGAGCGTGAAGTAGGCATTTATCGCTGCAAAGTTTCCATGCGCGAAATTAGGGACCTTAGTGGTCATATATGTCAAGGTTAGGCCCGTGCTCAGCATAGTCAGCATTGAGGCGAATATTATCGCGTCCCTCAGTAGCGGGATGCTCATGCCCCACGCGCCCCCCTAACCCGATTTAAACAGGCTTTTAACGATGTCGCAATAATGATCTGCCAAACAGCTCTAAGGGCTATAATCCCGCTAAAATCTTATAAGCATCAGTGAATTGTCTTAGCAAAAAGAGGTGAGAGGAGGGATGATGCTAGGTGTTAGCAGGGCCATAGCAGTGGTCTTGGCAGTCGTGATGCTGATAATCGGCATCGGCGTGGGAATGGTAGTAACACCGTACGTAACGCCTCCACCAACTCCAACGATCAAAACGGTCACGGAAACCAGAACAGTAACGGTGGGAGCATCTGTGGAGACGGTAACAGTAGCTGGAGAAACAAAAACAATTGTCAGCACCACGACGATTACGATGCCGGGAACCGCCGCGGGAGGGCTATCCGGAGAAGTTCCGATCGGAGCACTACTACCCCTGAGCGGGCCACTTGGGCAGTTCGGCGAAAATGATAAGGTAGCCGTTGAATTCGCGGTCGCGGAGATTAACGAGTTTCTGGAGAAGATTGGAGCTGGCTGGAGATTAAAGCTCTATGTCGAGGATACTGAGACAAAGCCCGAGGTGGCGTTGGAGAAATTAATGAGCCTGCATGCGAAGGGGGTCAAGTTCGTTGTAGGCCCCATGGCCTCCGGCGAGGTCTTAAAGCTGAAGGAGTATGCTGATTCTAACAAGATACTCGTGATAAGCCAGTCCTCCACAGCGCCTGTATTGGGTATAGCGGGTGACTATATTTACCGATTCGTGCCGCCTGATGATGCTCAGGGAGTGATAGGGCCCAAGTTCGCTAAGATGGTGGGCGCCACGCACATAATCATAGTGCACCTAGCCAATACTTGGGGAGATGGCCTCGCCGCAGTTGTTGAGCGCACGGCCAAGGATCTCGGGATAAATGTTGTGAGCAAGATCAGGATACCGGAGGCCGGCACAGACTACTCCGCCGAGGTGGCGAGCCTAGTCTCTGAGGTTGAGAAGCTGGTGGGGCAGGGCATCCCGCTCGAGAAGATAATGGTCCAGCTGATAACATATGGTGAAGCCGTGACATTCTTCCACTCCGCCGTCAACTATGATATTCTGTGGAAGGTTAAGTGGTTTGGAAGCGATGGGACCGCCAGGCATGCTGAACTCGTAAAGGACAAAATTGCGGCGGAATTCTCATCCAAGGTTAGGTTTGTGAGCCCAATAGCTATGGAGGTTAAGACGCCTGTAACGCAGAAGGTGCTCGCGGAGATTCAGCGGAAGCTTGGCAGGGAACCTGAGCCATATGCATATAACTCTTATGATGCTGTGTGGGTTATCGCCTTGTCGCTCCTAGCAGCCAATAAGTATGATGCTGATGCTGTTATCGCGGCCATGCCTAAGATCTTGGAGCATTATTATGGCGCAAGCGGGCCGATAATGCTGAATGAGGCGGGCGACAGGTTGCCGGAAACCTATGTCCTCACCGAGGTAGTCAGCGTTGCTGGAGCCTATGAGTGGCGGGACACCGGCTACTACAAAGTGGCAACGGGCGAACTTTCCTGGAGCTAGCTCGGGAAAATTTTTATCCCCCCATTTTTTACTCCCCGGGAGATCGGATGCCTAACCCTATACTGAGGCTTAGAGATCTAGTGAAGAGTTTCGGCGGCTTGAGGGCCGTTGATGGGGTTAGCATGGATGTTCAAGAGCGTACTTTGACGATCTTGATTGGGCCTAATGGGAGCGGGAAGACCACGCTAATAAACCTGATCACAGGGGTCTATAAGCCCGATCAGGGTAAGATCATGTTCGATGGTAAGGATATTACGGGCTTCCCGCCTCATGAGATATTCAGGCTCGGAATTGCTAGGACATTCCAAATACCCCAGCCCTTCCGGAAGCTCACGGTCCTCGAGAATCTCTTGGTCTGTTGCAATAATCCCGGTGAGGGATTCATAAGCGCCGTGAGAAGAAGGACGTGGATGAAGTTTGAGGAGGAAGCTGTTGAGCGCGCTTTCAAGCTGCTGAAGCTCCTGAACTTGGATCATCTATGGGATCAGGAGTCTTGGAAGCTTAGCGGCGGCCAGATGAAGCTCCTAGAAGTTGGGAGGGCGCTGATGTCGGATGCGAGGTTGTTGGTCATGGATGAGCCGGTCGCCGGCGTGAATCCGACACTTGCTCATGAGATCTTCAGGTCTCTGATTAGGCTCAGGGATGAGCTCGGCATAACGATATTCATGGTGGAGCATAGGCTTGATATAGCTCTCCAGTATACAGACGAGGCCTATGTCATGGCCTCTGGGAGGATAATCTCGAAGGGCAGGCCGGAGGAGGTCGTGATGGACCCGCAAGTCATAGAGGCCTATCTCGGGGGCTGATGAGGAAAATGATCAGCGTCAGGAACCTGAACGCCGGCTACAGGAAACTTCAGATCCTCTTCGACGTGAGCGCGAGCTTTGATCGTGAGAGGATCAACGTGATTGTCGGCCCTAATGGGAGCGGGAAGAGCACGCTCCTTAAGTCGATATTCGGGCTCACCACAATATACTCCGGCTCAATAACCTTGGATGGTGTGGAGCTCGTCGGCAAGGCTCCCCATGAGATAGCAAGAATCGGCGTGGCTTACCTCCCCCAGACGGAGAACGTATTCGAGAGCCTGACAGTTGAGGAGAACCTGAGGATGGCTGGATATGTGCTGGATAAAGGCGAGCTTGAGGAGAGGGTTAAGGAGGTGGCAGAGCTCTTCCCGATCATAAGGAGCTATTGGAGGAGGAGAGCGAGACTCCTGAGCGGGGGCGAGAGGCAGATGATCGCAATGGCTATGGCCCTCCTCAGGAAGCCGAGGGTCATGTTATTTGATGAGCCAACTGGAGGGCTAGCGCCAAAGATCGCGAACGAGGTTCTCTCGAAGATCATAGAGCTGCGAGATACATTGAACATGACAATAATCCTCGTGGAGCAAAATGCGAGAAAAGCCCTCGAGATGGGGGATAAGGCATACTTGCTCGTGGGCGGCAGGCTCATATTCGAGGGTGGATGCCAAGAGCTCCTAAACCACCCGAGGTTCTCAACTCTATATCTCGGAATATCAAGCTAGAGTTGATATGCAGGTTAGACCCGATATCGCCTCGAGGATCATAGAGGCTGTTCTGAGGATCTCGACCTCCAACAAGCCGATAAGTATCATGGAAGTCTCACAAGTCTCCCTAACCTCGATGGATGAGGCCCGGAGGATACTGGGCCTTCTCGAGATCGAGGAGAGCGCCGTCCTTAGTGAGGAGGAGAAGGTGAGAGCGATTCTTAATGCGCTGAGGCTGGGTGTTGACGCCAGCTCGCTGGCAAGATATCTAGATTGGAGGGAGTTCGAGAGACTGGCCACGTCGCTTCTTGGCGAGGCGGGATATGAGGTGGAGTGGAATGTGAGGTTATCATATTCTGGCAGGAGGGTCCAAGTTGATGTGATGGCTTATAATGGCAGCATCCTCTTGATCATAGATTGTAAGCGCTGGAATAGGCCCCTAACACCATCAGCGGAGCTGAGGATAAGAGAGGGTCAGGAGAAGAGGCTGTTCCTCCTCAAGAGCCTCATCGAGTACTCATTCAGCCAAGAAGGCTCGAAGATCGTCTACATCATCCCGGCAACCCTCTCGCTATACAAATCCTCGAAGCCAATTATAGATGGCTTCATCTTCGCGTCGCTGGATAAGCTCAGGGGGGCCCTCGAATACGTGGAGAGATCATTCTTTCAGCTCAGGAATGAGAAGGCCACGGTCCCGAGAGATTTCACGTTAAAGCAGATCGTGCAAAGGCTGCAGGAAAAATCTCGCCCGAGAAAATGTTAAGACAGAAACAGAATTTTCCGGGAATAATTCACTTCATGGTGAGAGAATGCTTAAATCTAGGAGGGGAGGCTTCCATCCGAGAAGTATGATCTGGGCAGAGTTCGAGGAAGAAGAATGGGAGGAAGAAGAGGAGGAAGAATGGGACGAGGAGGAGGAATGGGAAGAGGAGGAAGAGGAGGAGTTCTAGAAGCGCCGCCCATCTCAAAGTAACCTCCCTTCTCTCCTCTTTTCTTTCTAAGACCTTTTTATCGAATAAATTCTCTCATGGATATACTCTCGCGGGGGTTCTCGGGAATAGACATGCATCTCTTATGTGTGGTAGCTTTAGCATCCACCATAACATCCTTTCGATCCCGAGCCCGAAACCGCTGTGTGGGACGGAGCCGTACTTTCTCAAGTCTAGATACCACTTATAATCCTCAGGGTTTAACCCCGCTTCCCTTATCCTCTCGATAAGCTGATTGTAATCATGTATCCTCTGACCCCCGCCAACGACTTCTCCATAGCCGCCTGGTGTCAACAGATCAGCATTCTTGCAAACTCGCGGATCAGCCGGGTCGGGCATATGATAGAATGCCTTGGACTCTCTAGCCCAATGAGTCACGAAGAACGGCTTCTCAAACTCCTTAGAGAGCTCCCGCTCCTCATCCGCTCCGAAGTCGTCGCCCCACTTCACGTCAAACCCCTTTCTCCTAAGGATCTCAAGAGCCTCCGCATATGTTATTCTCGGGTATGGAGGCTTGGCTACATCAGGATCAAGCTTCACACCCAGCAAGTTGAGCTCCTTCTCGGCCTGCTCGCACACACCCTCTACCATAGCATAGAAAAGATTCTCGATCACCTCGAGGAGATCCTCCAGCTCGGCATATGCGATCTCGGCCTCAAGATGCCAGAACTCCGTCAAGTGCCTCCTAGTCCTACTAAGCTCGGCCCTAAAACTGGGCTGAATGCTGTAAACCTTCTCGAGGCTATAGATGGCCGCCTCTTGATAAAATTGTGAGCTCTGCGTCAGGTATGCCTCCCTGCCGAAGTAATCCAGCTTAAAGAGCGTCGCGCCGCCCTCGACCGCCGCTGTTATGAAGCTGGGGCAGTTTATCTCAATGAATCCATTTTCCTCGAACCATCTTCTAGCGGCCTTGAGGAGCGCCGCCCTAATCTTCATTATCGCCGTAACCCTCGGGCTCCTGATATGCAGGTGCCTATTATCTAGGAGGAACTTGATCTTGATCCCCTTCCTTATCGGGAAATCATCAAGGCTCTCGCCAATAACCTCGATCGACCTGCACCTCAACTCAACACCATCAGGCGCTCTTGGATCATGTTTCACCACCCCGGATACCTTTATCGCGGATTCTCGGCGAAGCCTAGCAACATACTCGAAGGAGCCGTCAGGAACCTCGCCCCTCCTAATGGTTACTTGGATTATTCCCGTGCTATCTCTCAGATCTATGAAGAGGAGGCCGCCGTGAGAGCGCTTGCTCCTAACCCAGCCTAGGAGCGTTGCTTCGCTCCCTTCTGGAAGCTTCTTCACATCCTCTACGTACAACTTTTTCAACATGCCACTAAATCCGGGTTAAAGCCGGGAGGAGCACCTTTTTTCCTTTGCTCGAGCCTCGATGCTTAAGAGGCGGCCCAGGTGTTAGAAAACCTTACAGCCCGCGGGAACTTCTCTCTGCGGGACTAGCGGCACGACATCATTCTCATTCACGACGGCCGCCAGCAGCATGCACTCAGATGTGACCCCTCTTATCTTCTTCGGCTTAAGATTCACGACGAAGGCGAACTCCTTTCCGATGAAGTCGCTTGGCTGGTAGATATGGCCAAGACCGGCAACAGACTGTTTCTTGAATTCGCCGAAATCAACCATGAGCCTCAGCAGCTTGGCCGCGCCCTCAATCCTCTCCGCCGAAATAACCCGCCCAATCCGGATATCTAGCCTCTGAAACTCGGAAAAATCAACCTCAGCCATGCCCCTATCACGTACCCTAATGTTCTTCACGTATTCATATAAAATTGTTCCCCGAAAAAATCCCGGCTAAAACGATGCATAAAATTATCCGAAACTCTTTTATAGAAGTAAGACCTATTTAAAACCGACAGGTGAAGACCTAAATGGCACGGAAGAGAGGAGCTAAAAAGGCTTCGGGTAGAAGGGCTGGCAGGAAGAGGGGCGGCAGGAAAAAGGCCGCCAAGAAGGCTGCTAAGAAGAGGGCTAGAAAGGCGCCCAGGAAGAGGGCTAAGAAGGCCGCTGCACCAGCACCCCAAGAGGCTATAGAGCAGATTTAGCCGCCCTAAAAGCCCCCCATTTTTTATGCATACCTACTACATGTACCGGCCTTAATAGAGCGTATATCTTTCTTCTAACTCCTCCTCTCTGATCGGCTTCTGTC
>JAKCEV010000095.1 GCA_023539495.1 Candidatus Wolframiiraptor allenii | reverse complement strand
GCCGGAGACCCGGCCAAGGGCTAAACCTCCCAAAAGGGAGGAATGTAGCCCAAACTTCCCCCACACCAAGCAGGGGAAGGGTCAGAGCATTACCTGGAGGATCAGGGCTAGAACATCGCCCACTAAGATGTAGAAGATGAAGCCCGCGGTTATGGAGATGAGTAATGGCAGGCCCGGCGTGATCCAGCAATCATCCCTCTGGATCTCTTCGAGCTCCAAGCCGAGGATGTTAAAGCTGAAGTATCTCCGTCCATCGCGCTCCGTCTCGAGGGGGAACCAGAACCTTCTTCGCCTAGCATTTCTCGATCTTATTCCAAAGAGCATCGCCGCGAGCTTCCGTATCCCCCTCTCATGCTCGAATCCCTCGAAGATCCTCTCACCCCTAGCTAGGGCTATCAGGTTCCATGTGAGAAATAGAGGGAGTATGAAGAGCGAGAATAGGAGGCCGTTCGAGAGAGATGCGAGCCCGGTGAATGGATGAATCTTGAATGGCGGGCTATGGACTGGGAGGGCGACGGATATCACCGCTATCGCCTTGGCATCAGCACCGCCGTAAAAGCCGAAAAAGTAGAAGGCAAAGGCAAGGCCGACTGAAAGGACTATTGAGATCAGGATTTGAATAAGTCTATCGAGGCTCCACCATGAAGCCATGTCTAAGCCGGTTAAGACCGCCCCAGTTACCCCACAGATCACCCAGACCCAATCATCGACCTCCCTCGAGATCCAATCCTTGTAGGAGGCGTAGAACAGGCCGGCCATCACCACACCTATCCTGATCGGCATCAGAACATCCTCGAGCAAAGCTCTACTCCACCACCATGTCAAACTGCCTCATGACTCGCGGGATTTCATCAAGGAGGTCCGTCGCTATTATGTGGAGGCCAAGCCTCTCTGCTGCCAACTCACCAGCCTTCCCGTTTATCCAAGCCGCTGAGGCTGCGGCCCTGAATGGCTCGATACCCCACGCGAGAAATGCCGCCACGATCCCGGATAATATATCGCCTGTCCCACCCGTCGTCATGGCTGGTGTCCCAGTTTCATTTACAGCCACATCCACGCCATCTGAGATAACATCAACCCTACCCTTCAATAAAATCGTGACCTTATTCTTCCCAGCCTGCTCCATGACTACCTTAACCTTGTCCTCGAGCCTGCTTGGCGCCTCAACGCCAAAAACCCGCTTAAACTCCCCAGCATGCGGTGTTAAGACAACCTTACCGCCAGCAACATGCTTGAGAATCCCGGGATAAAGGGCTCCAGCATCCAGTACAAGGCTCTTTCCAGCCGCGATCGCCTCCCTAGCCACGAGCTCTATCCCGGGCTCGCTTCCAGCCTCAAGCCCAGGCCCTATCACGATGGAATCAACCTTGGAAAGCACCTTCAGCGCCCTCCTAGCAGCACCCCTCGTAAGCTTCATGTCTGTCAGCGGTATCACTATCACCGCCGGCGAGAGTGCTCTAATGGGCGCCGCGATCTTCTCGGGAACCGCTATATACGCTAGATCGACGCCACATCTCATGGCCGCCATGGCTGCGAGAAATGGAGCCCCATGATACATCCAGCTGCCGCCGATAACTAGAACCACTCCATTCTCCCCCTTATGAGAATCAGCCCTTCTTGGCCTAATGCTCTCCCTAACAAAATTCTCATCCACGACCCTATGCATCCCCATCACCTCACATCATTAACGATTATAATGTAGCTTGGCTCAACCCTGCATACGAGCTTACCCCTTTCTCTTACGTAATACGCTGTATCCCGGGTCGGGATCACGGTCGGGGTGTCATCATCCGGGACTTTCTCCAGCACCCTCCAAAACTCCTCATCATCAACCTCATAGACCTCGAGGTATGCGTCGTAGTTTCCTCTAAACCATCCTACAATAACCCTCATGCTCCCACAGCCAAGCATCATGAAGAGCCTGCCCTTATTTCTTTGGGAGGCCTCCGAAAATGGGAGATAAAAATGGGGATAAAAAAGTGGGGTGTTATGATGTTTATGGCATGCTTGTCTCGGCGGTCTTCAGCTTGAATAGCATGGCGTCCCATATCTCCTCCCAGACGTCTCCGAGATAATCAATCAACCGATCCCGGCCCATTATCCTGATTATGTCGCATCTTGTTACGCGCCTGTCGCCCTCGCATACGCCTCTGACTACGAAATATTTGACATAGTCCCAGTCCCTGAACGGTATTATGAATATCTGCTCCGGGGTCTTCTCATCGCCATGGAATCCTATTTTTAGCCGGCTTCCCGGCATCATAATAGTCTTCCATTTTCAGGCAGGTCCCCAAGAAATAAGGGCAGGCGTGTACTGAGAGGGTATGTGGAGGTATGGCTGGTTACGTGGATGTCTTCGAGGAGGCTGGCCTCCTAAGGGAGTTTATCATGGTCTTGGATTATGTGGACTCGACGCTTGTCGCTGTTGAGAGATATAGGCCGCCGCCGGTCATCGCTGGGACGCTTCTCCACGATGGTCTCAGGATGCTAGACGGCTTCGCCAGGGAATACCGCGGACATGTTGGCGAGGTGATGGATTACGTCTGCATGGAGCTGAGAAGCCTACTCTATGAAGCCCTCGGAGGTGAGTGAAGGTGAGGA
>JAKCEV010000021.1 GCA_023539495.1 Candidatus Wolframiiraptor allenii | reverse complement strand
CTTGAATAGCATGGCATCCCATAGCTCCTCCCGGACATCCCCGAGGTACTCGATTAGCTGATCCCAGTCCATCACTCTAACCATGTCGCATCTTGTTACGCGCTTATCGCCTTCTCTCACGCCTCTCACCACGAAATACTTGACCATGTCCCCATCCCTGAAAGGTATTATGAATATCTGCTCCGGGGTCTTCTCATCGCCATAGAATCCTATGTTCAGCCGGCTTCCCGGCATCTAGGCATCATCACGATAATCTTCCACTTTCAGGCAGGTCCCCAAGAAATAAGGGCAGGCATGTATTAGGAGGGTATTGTGGAGGCATGGTTGGTTGGGTGAATGCCTTTGAGGAGGCCGGCCTCCTAAGGGGGCTCATCGGAGTCTGGATAGCATCAACTCGACGCTGGCTATTGCCGAGAGATACAGGCCGCCATCAATCATTGTTAGGACGCTTGTATATGATGACCTCAGGATGCTAGACGGCTTCGCCAGGGAGTACCGCGGGTATGTTGGCAAGGCGATGGACTACGTCCTCATGGAGCTGAGAAGCCTACTCTATGAAGTCCTCGGAGGTGAGTGAAGGTGAGGAGGAACTGTACTGTGGAGTTGATCGTTGATGAGGATGCTGAGAGGAGGCTGAGGCAGTTATGTGATCTCTCATCGAAGTTATGGAACGAGGTTAATTATGTTAGGCTGAGGATGTGGCTGGAGAAGAAAGGCATCGACTTTGAGGCGACATATAGGGAGTTCTACGAGAAATATAAACCGCTGATAGGCGCTGTTACGGCCCAGACGATCATAAGAAAGAATGGTAATGCATGGAAGAGCTTCTTCAGGCTCCTAGAGCTGAGGAGGGAGGGGAGGCTGCCGCCATTCATGACTTGGGTTAGCCCGCCGGGATACAAGAAGAAGAACAAGTCTAGGACGCTGTGGACTGCCATTAGAAAGGATCAGTATAGGATGGATGGCGACAGGATTATTCTTCAAGGTCTCGGCGCAATCGGATGGATAGAGGTGAGATACAAGGGCCTGATACATTTAAGAGGTGAGCGCGGAGGGATTGAGATACGCTATGACGCCGATAGAGGAAAGTGGTATGCCCACATTGCCTTCGAGGTCTCCGAGAAGATGGTGAGGGGCGAGTGGATGAGGGTGCCGTTGCAGCCGAAGGGCAACTTAACGGCGGGAATAGATATTGGGATCAACAATTTAATGGCCATTTATGTTGAGAATGGCTTGACGAGGCTCATCGATGGTAAACCATTGAAGGCGATCTCATTCTATTGGAGGAGGAAGATTGCCGAGTACCAGTCGATGTTAAACGGGTACGGCCTGGAGACGTCTAAGAGGCTTAGGAGGATGTACATGAAATGGAGGAGGCAGGTAAGACACTATATTGATGCTAGGGTGAGGGAGGCCGTGGAGTGGCTCTATGACGTCGGCGTCTCCACGATTAAAATCGGATATCCAAAAAGCATTGCGCGGAGGAACGGCAACTTCGACAACGCCCGTGTCTGGACCTATGGATATCTGCTAAGGAGGATTAGAGAGGTCGCCGAAGAGTATGGTATCAGCGTCATCTACGTGGACGAGTCTTATACTTCGTCGAGGTGTCCATGGCATGGTGACGGCTGCGGCGTCAGGATACACCGAGGATTGTTCAGGTGTACGCAGCTGAACGAAATATACAACGCCGACATCGCCGCAGCATACAACATACTAATGACGCCAGTAACCCCCGAGCCCCGAAAAGGGGAGGGGGTAATGGCCGGAGACCCGGCCAAGGGCTAAACCTCCAAGAGGGGAGGGATGTAGCCCAAACCTCCCCACTTAAGTGGGGAGGAGGTCGTCAACATTTCGTCACGAAAACAAAAGTGTTAATATCCCTTTCCCCCTTTTTTGTTGATATCAACAAAATGTTGATATCCCTTATCCTCGAGGATCCGCCACTCGCCTCTCCATCTAACCTTTATCACTTTATCCTCTGATGCTCTTCCTACGATTATCAGCCTTCCCCCAGCCTTCTCAACGGCTTCACGCGCCACGTCGAGTAGTGGGGGCTTTATCGTCACGATGAGCTCATACTCCTCGCCGCCATAGAACACCAGATCAAATAAATCTAGGCCATACTTTTCTGCGTATTCCTCGGCCTCCCGGCTCACGGGCGGTTCATCAATTATGAAGCCAACATCATTCAACCTGCTAAGCTCATGCAACGATCTCGCAAGACCATCGCTGGAATCTATCGAGGAGGATGCGGCGCCTATCCTCGCGAGCTCTACGCCTTCCTTGACCCTAGCAATAGGCCTAGAGAAGTATTCGATCAACTTTTCTGAGAGCGGGTCTCCCCTCCTCCCGCTGAGAAGCGCGTAGAGACCTGCTGCATGCAAGCCGAACTCTCCAGTAACCGCCAGTATGTCTCCTGGTCTAGCCCCGATCCTCGAGATCGTTCGATCTGCTGCGCCCAAGCATATGACGTCTATGATTATCTCCCTCCCCGAGCTCAGGTCGCCTCCGATAATCCTCCCACCATAGAGGCGCGCTGCCTCCTCGAGGCCTGTCCAGAGCTCCTGAAAATCCTCAAAGAGCATATCGCTTGGGAGCATGAGTGAGATTAAGTATGCTATTGGAACGCCACCTTTCGCGGCTACATCGCTCGTTGCCGCCGTCACTGCCTTGAACCCTGCATCTCTTAGCCTCATCCCCACAGGCATATCTGTGGACTCAACAAACATGTCGCATGATGCTATGAGTCTCCCATCAAATAGGAGGTCGGCGGCATCATCGCCGGGCGGTAGAGATGCCCCCTCACCCTCATCAAGCCTCCTAGTTATCCACTCGATGAGCCCTCTCTCCCCGATGTCCCTAAGTCTCCTCATCTCCCCATGATCCTCCTAAGCATGGTCTTTAAGCACCAGAAGGCGTAGCGCGCGATCTCGCTCCCACCGAGCTTCGATTTTCCAGCTTTTCGCGGGAGAAATCTTAGGGGGTATTCCTCGATCCTGCATCCGGCATCGTGGAGGAGGTGGAGTAGCTGGACTTGGAAGACATATCCGGACCAGAGCTCTGTAAGCCTGTCTATTATCTTCTGGAGGGCCGTGGATCGGATGACCCTGAATCCTGATGTCGCGTCCCTAACCCTAACTCCCGTCGAGATCCTCGCGAGCAGGTTTGCTCCACGGCTCACGAGAACCCTGTAGATGGAGCCCTCAACCCAGCCGCCTCCCGGAACATATCTCGACCCTATCACGACATCCGCCCCGGATCTCTCCGCGTGCTCGAGCATTTCCAGCAGGGTCTCCGGCGGGTGGCTACCATCAGCATCCATCTCGCAGATGTAATCGGCCCAGCCATGCCTCTCCAAAGCCCTCCTAAACCCATCTATGTAGGCAGATCCGATACCGAGCTTGCCCGGCCTCTGAAGCAGATCTACCCTTGGCCGAGAGGCTGCAATCCAGCGGACCACATCAGCCGTGCCATCAGGGCTCGAGTCATCAACGACCAAGACAACAGCCCTCCAGCCAGCACCTTCAAGAATGTTCAAAACCGCCGGGATAAGCCACTTCACATTCTCAGCTTCATTATAAGTCGGGATAACAACAACGGCGCCCCTCAAGCCAAAAGAAGAAGAAAACGCACAACAATAAAAATTAAGCGAACACATATCTTGGTCCCATCTTGCCCTGAGCGGAGCCGCTATCATCAATAATTCTGAAGAATACTTACTAGGCATATCGAGGATCCTCTTCACTAAGTTAAATGATAACAGAATGCGTTTAACTAATGATTTCTCAATTTTAACTAAAGGATTTCTAGTTT
Source organism: Candidatus Wolframiiraptor allenii (assembly GCA_023539495.1). Taxonomy (GTDB): domain Archaea; phylum Thermoproteota; class Nitrososphaeria_A; order Caldarchaeales; family Wolframiiraptoraceae; genus Wolframiiraptor; species Wolframiiraptor allenii. The sequence goes on along the minus strand of JAKCEV010000021.1, from coordinate 18,047 downwards.
TAAATTAAGATTGAATGACAGGATATTGGCTTGATCTTTTTCACACCCAAGACCTGGGAAGAGACACGTAAATATGGGTTCAAGGTAACAGGGTTCCGATCTTCAAGGTGGCCCATCGCTTCCAAGATAACTCCGGGAGATCACCTTATTTGCTATATCACAAAGCTCTCAAGGTTTAGTGGTGTTCTGAGAGCTGTTTCCAACCCTTACAAAGATGAGGAAAAAGCAAGCCAGATATGGAAAAAGACTCCTTTCCTTGCTTAGTAGATGTAGAACCTATAATTGTTCTCGATTTACTATACAGTGTGCCTAAGAATGAAAAAGTTCCAAAGTTATCTATTGCTCGAAAGTGGAGTGGCATTGTTAGAGGCTCGCCAACGCAGATTCCTTTTGAGGACGGTGAAAAAATAGAAAAGTTATTACAGGAATTGAAGGATGCGAAAAGGGAGTACCCTATCACACAGGGGATAACTAAGACAAGAGGTCGAAAAAGTAAACGGCTTATGAAACAGGAATATGGAGCGCCGATTGATTTTAAAGGATTGCGTCATGCACCTTTAAAACGAGCAGGGTGTAGTATGCCCTTTGCGCTCGTGGCAAGAGAGTTAGGTTTTTACAGTTGAAGCTATCGGCACTTCTTTCGGAAGTGATTAAAAACTTGGAGCCAGATTTGAATGATTTCAGGGAGAAGATAATTTTTGTGGAGCCCCGGCCGGGATTTGAACCCGGGACCAACGGCTCTCTAGCCAAGAATGGATACGAGGCCGTCGCTCTACCGGCTGAGCTACCGGGGCGTCTAAACCTCCAGCTTTTCTCTATTATGAAGCTTGAGCCTATAAATATAAATCTCTCACCCTCCCTAGCCTCCCCTCACTCTTCCTGCCTCTTTCACCGGTTTCCTCATAGTTCCCTTATTATCCATTAGGCTCTAGAAAATGGCTTCCTTAACGGTAGCCCGACGCCTCTAATCCTCTCGTTGTTAACGATTGTGGTGTGGCCGGCTCAACCCTGCATATAAGCCTGTCCCTCTCCCTCATATAGTATGCTGTATCCCGGTCGGGATCACGGTCAGTGTCGTCGTCAACTGAGACCTCCTCCAGCACCTTTCAAAACTCCTCACCATCAACATCATAGACTCGAAGGATGTATCATAGTTACCCCTAAACCATCCTATAATCCCTCATGCCCCACAACAAAACATGATGAAGAGCCGACCCCTTATTTCTTGGGAAGTTTCCGAGAATGGGGGGATAAAATGTAGGGTGTTGTGATAGGGCTTCGACTTTACGGCATGCTTATCTCGGCGGCCTTCATCTTGAATAGCATCCCGAAGCTTAGAAGGCTTAAAGGCCTACTAGGCCTAACATTACACATTACATGGAAACAAAAGCTATAGTCGTAAACTGCGCGCACTTCTCATGGCTCGCAACATAACATTTACATTAATAATAGTAACGGACGGCGCGGGGTCGGGCAAAGCTTTTCGAAGGCATAAACCACACACCACAAAGCAAGACTCTCTACACATTACAGCTGAGAATTCTAAGGATATTGAAGAGGACATGGCAACAACAGAGGCAATGTATGCTGGCCGGCGGGCAGTAAAAGCTGGAGCCGGTGATGAAGCTACCGGGCCCGCTGTGGATCCATAATTTATGGATCCACGGTGGTTAAAATGGCCCCCGCCGGCCAGCTACGATAGCCCGTCGGCCAACTCCACATCCCCTTTTCTCAACAGCATCATTTCTGCTCAAAAGATTTAAACCGAGGGTGTATTTCTAAGAGTTTTCTGCCTAGAGTTAGATGTTACAGATTTAAATGGGTATTAGTGCCACAATAAGCGTTATTGCCGCCATGATTATTGTTAATATGTATGGTTTCAGCTTTTGTGATACTCTTAGTAGCGCGGTGATAGCGATAAGCGATGTGGCGATTGCTGTGGCCGATGCTGTGATGATGGTGGCAGCTGGGATGAAGCCTGTTACTTCCCGGTTCAAAAGAAGCGTGTAGGCTGACCCGCCAATCGTCGCTGGGATGCTCATGAGGAATGAGAGCTTCAGGGCTGTTGGCGGGCTCTTGCCGAGCGCGAGCAGTGCCAAGATTGTTGCCCCGCTCCTGCTGATCCCGGGCAGCGCCGATAAGCCTTGAGCGAGGCCGGCGAGCAGCCCATCCCTGTATGGCCTGAGGCCATCCCCCCGGTTTCCGTGATCATTTATCCCCTCACCCCTCCAGAGTAGGATGCTCATGATTATGTATAGTGCTCCCACGAGAATCATGGATAGTCTATTGAGGCGCTCAAGGGATTCAGCGACTAGGAGGACGAGGGGTGGGGCCACGAGGCCGGTCGCGATTATGGAGGCGAGTAGGAATTTGAGGAGCCTCATTCCCTCCTCATCGCCGGTCAGTCCCCTAATCATCCTGAGCAGTTCTCTCCTGAAGTATATGATCGCGGCCGCGGCTGTTGAGCCATTCAGGAACAGGCCGAGCAGGTATGCTGTGGATGGATGGAGTCCGGCAAGATAGAAGATGAGCATTAGTATCGTCTTACTACTCGCGGGAAGCCACTCGAAGACCCCTTGAGCCGAGCCGGCCGCGATTCCTAGAAGAAGTTCCTCATGTTCCCTCAAGACCGCTTTCCTAGGGTGAGAGCTGGTATCGTGTGAGAAATATATCCTTCGACCCTTTCCTCGGCCTTGAAAACGCTGAAATATGGGTTGGATGAGGTTTCTGCTGGGACTTGATATTTCTCCCGAGAGTGGTTCGTGAGAAGGAGTGCTGGATCTGTGGCGCGCGGTCTAGGAATATCTCGGAGAGCATCGGCGTCTGCGTTAAATGCTTGAGGGAGAGGCCTGATGAGGCCTTGGAGATAGCTATGCGCTCTCATCGGGAGAGCAGGGTGAGGTGGGGTCTTCCACCCGAGCCGCCGAGGACCGCTGGTGGGGTGAGGTGCGGGCTCTGCGACGCGGATTGCTTGATCGGGGAGGGCGAGATGGGCTACTGCGGCCTGAGAAAGAATATTGATGGAAGGCTTCAGTCACTCGTCTCGGCGGAGAAGGCGCTGCTCCACTATTATTTAGATGCCCATGTGACTAACTGCTGCGCGGCATGGTTCTGTCCAGCCGGAACGGGATGCGGTTACCCGGCCTACGCGGTCAGAAACGGGCCGGAGTACGGCTACTATAACCTTGCGCTCTTCTTCTATGGCTGCAGCTTCGACTGCCTCTTTTGCCAGAACTGGTCTCATAAGAGGCTGAGCGAGGGGAGGCTTGTATCGGCTGACGAGCTAGTCGAGCATACTCTCAGTGATTCTAGGATTACATGCTGGTGCTGGTTCGGCGGTTCCCCGGAGCCTCAGTTGCCGTTCGCCATAAGCGCCTCCAAGAGGATACTGGAGGAGAAGCCTGAGAGGAGGATCATTAGGATTTGCTTCGAGTGGAATGGATGTGGGGCGCCCGAACTCGTTAAGAGAGCTGGGGAGCTTGCATATATCAGCGGCGGTAACATAAAGTTTGATCTGAAGGCTTATACGTTGAGCGTTCACCGCGCCCTGACTGGGAGGGATAATAAGCGGGTCCTCGAGAACTTCGAGCTGGTATACAGGGAGTTTTATGAGCGGCGGAGGAGCGTCCCGGTCTTGAACGCAACAACCCTCCTCGTCCCCCACTATGTTGACGAGTATGAGGTCTCGATGATCGCGGAGTTCATAGCGAGCCTTGATCCTGAAATCCCCTATAGCCTCCTCATATTCCACCCGGATTATCTTATGAGCGATATGACGATAACTCCTAGAGAGCAGGTTGAGAGATGTTATCAGGCCGCGAAGAAGCATCTAAGAAGGGTGAATATCGGGAATATCGCCCTCCTCGGCCTAGCCGAGGCTGAGGCATAATCAATAGATAAATTCCGGTAATACCATGAGTGGTGAGGCTGGAAGATGGGGGCAGAGGTTGAAATAATAGTTATGCCCCCGAGCATGAGAGCTTCTAAGGAGGCTGCTGCGGAGCTGAAGCGCATCAAGCCCGATGTCGTAATGCTGAACCTCCCAGAGAATATAAGCGACCTAGTGCAGGATCTGGCCTCCGAGGACCTAGAGTATGAGGACTTCATCGAGAAGATTGGAGAAAGGCTTCCAAGCCCCGCTGAGGCTTGGCTCAAGGGATATGAGTACATCCTGCTCGAGCTCCGGGAGTTGGAGAGAAGCCCAGACGTCTACTGTTATGGAGACTTGGTCTCATTTGAGGTGGAGGCGAGGAGGGCTGTTGAGGTCGCGCGCCTAACCCTTAGAACCATGATAACGGGGCGCGTTGATGCGGATGAGTGGCTTAAGCTGTTATCGGAGGAGAGGAGGATAATTGAGGCCGGCTCAATCAGGGAGGCGGAGAAGGTCGCCAGCACGCTGATACGCTATGAAAGGGCTGCCTGCATCTCGGAGCATGCGCCAACACATCTTAAGGCGAGGCTGGCGAGAGAGGGCATGATGGCTAGGGTGCGCTATGTCGGGCAGCCATACCATTTCACTCCACTGGAAATCTTGAGGAGAAAAATTGTGAAGGGGGGCGTGAGCAGGGAGGAAGTCGAGGCTCTCGTGAAGGAGCACGTCAAGTTCATCAGGGAATATGTTTACCATAAGCCGCTCCTAGAAGCGCTTGACGAGTGGAGCGTGAGGAAACTCTACTGGCTCCATGGACGTGGGGACAAACCTTAATTCCGAGAGACTCTCCAGCCTTTACATGAGCTATCTTCTCCTCGTCATAGATTTCCAAGAGAGGTTGCTGAGGCATATTCACGGCTCGGATGATGTCTTGAGGAGTGCAGTCAAGCTGATCAGGGCCTGCAAGATTCTAGGAGTCCCCATCATATTGACTGAGCAGATTAAACTAGGTGAGACTGTTAAGGAGGTGAGGGAGGCGACCGGTGTGGAGCCAATATTGAAGTCGAGCTTTAGCTGCGTGAAGTGCGAGCAGGTTCGCGCCTCCCTGGAGGAGGTTAGGCCTAGTACGGTGATCTTGGCAGGCATCGAGGCGCATATATGCATACTTCAGACCGCCTTAGATCTTCTCGAGCTCGGCTACAAGGTCTATATCCCTGTGGACTGTATCGGCTCTAGGAGGCCGCTTGACAAGGAGGTCGCGGTCCAGCGGATGATAAGCGCCGGGGCAATACCAACTACGTGGGAGTCGCTTGTATATGAGATGCTTGGATCAGCGGAGCATGAGAAGTTCCGCGAGATCCTTGGAATAGTAAAGTCTAATGGTTCCTGAGCCATGGCGCGTGGAGGGAGCGCTGGGTTATGCCTGTAAATAGGGGGTTCGAGGAGCTGGTTAGGAGGCTTGGTGGCGAGATCCTTGAGCTGGATGCGCCGGTCAAGACCGTGGAGCAGGCTGCTAGGGCGACGGGAGCGGATCCGGGTCAAATCATTAAGTCGATCCTCTTGATAACTGAGTGTGGAGGGGCTGTTCTAGCGATAGTTGATGGCAGGTCGCGGGTTGACCTGAAGAAGATCGAGAAGAGGCTTGGCAAGGCGAGGCTTGCATCGCCTCAAGAGGTTAAGGAGATAACAGGATACGAGGTCGGAGAGCTTCCACCAATAGGTATTCCTGTTAAGACCTTGATAGACCCGAGAGTCCTCGAGAAGAACTATGTCCTAGGCGGGGGCGGGGCCATAAACAGGCTGATAAGAATAGATCCGCGCAAGATCGTTGAAGCCCAGAATGCCGAGATCGAGAATATATCGGCTGAAACTCAGTGACCAGCCGAGATTATGGCATCAAAGTATATAATTTGGGGCGTTCTTTGTGGAAATGCGGGCCCGTAGCTCAGCTTGGTTGGAGCGTCCGGCTGATAACCGGAAGGTCGTGGGTTCAAATCCCACCGGGCCCATATCCGCATCCTCCTTGACCTGTTATGGCCTAGAGCAGGCGGCCGCTTCTAGGATTAGGCTTGGATCTATCCCGGATGGGAGAGGCCACATCATTAGGACCTCATAACTCAGCTTCATGCTCTCTGAGCTCCCGCCGCCGAGCAGTAGCTCAAGCAGTGATGGTGCTCGGGGCTTTATCCATCTCGTCGGAGCTGTCTCCGGCAACCCGGCAAGCTTCCTAGCCTCGTTAATTGCATCCTCCAGGCTTCCAACTTTATCAACCAAGCCTATCTCGGCCGCCTGGGCCCCGAGATACGGCCTCGCAGACAACACCTCATCCCAGTTTTTGATTTTATCTCCTCGAGCCTCCCGAACCCTATCCGCGAATATTCCAGCTATCTTGTTGATCATGTCCTGCATTATCCGGCGCTCTTCATCCGTCATGGGCCTCCAAGCGCTCCCGATATCCTTCAGCTCACCGCTCTTGAACGTCTCAGCTCTTATCCCGAGCTTATCCATGAGCTCGGCCCAGTTTATCACAAGTGACACAGCTCCAACGGAGCCCGTGAGGGCGTGAGGTGACGCGATTATCTCGTCGGCAGGCAGGGCTATATAGTATCCTCCGGAGGCACCGTACTCGCTGATATAAGCAATGACAACGCGATCCTCAGCGATCCTCTTAATCATGTGATAAATCTCCTCCGAGGCCGCGGCCGATCCTCCCGGGCTATTGATCACCAAGACTATAGCCTTGGCGAATGGGTCGGATTCTATCCTCCCGACCAGATCCTCAACCTCGCTCGGTGTAAGGGTCTCGCCCGATAGCAGCGTGAGCGGCGACTCGGAGTATGCTATTGTCCCGGAAAGCTGGACTAAGGCCACATATCTGACGCTAGCCTGCCCCGCCGGCATCACCACTGCTAGGATCGCTGCGGACGCTATCCCAACTCCTAGGCATAATCCTATGATAAGCCAGACCCACCATCTAGAAACCATTATCCTCAGGTGATCTTGCTGATCGTGCTATAAATTCGTTCCCCAGCAACTAGGGCTTGACAATCCTCATGGGGATCGCGAAGAGCCTCCCACCCATGTGCATTGGTAACGCAACCTTCTCAATATTCCATACGCCGTTCTTGAAGAGCTCCTCTTCACAATATGCCTCCAAGACCTCGCCGACGAAGATTATGCACTCGCCCGCCTCGAGTTGTGAACTGAGCCTGCACTCTAGATGCGCCACGCACTCATCAACTATTGGCGCTTTAACCTTCTTCGCCGGCCTCGGGGTCAACCCGGCCAGCTTAAACTTATCCACGCTCCTACCACTCTTAGTCCCGCAAATCCATACTGCCTTGATGAGCCGCTCATCCGGGATATTCACCGTGAACTCGCCCGACTCCCTGATGAGCTGGCTGGTATAGCTCTCAGATCCCAACGCGATGGCTATCATCGGTGGCTCATCACTGACGGGCATATTCCAAGCACACGTCATTACATTTGGCCTACCATCATGGGAAACTGAGACCACGAGAACGGTCATGCATGGATGGAGCAACTTATAGAAATCATCTATAACATCGATCTTCATGTCAGGCACCCCGGACAGGTGAGAGAAGAGCTGAGCTTAAGCCTTTTCCCAATCACCTGCTCTCAAGCCGCCTTGTAAGGATGATTAACTACCCCGTTTCTAGGGGGCGAAAAGTATTCATAAAACCAGGCTCAATTCTAAAATATCCTGGCGCTCCGGTAGTATAGCCCGGTCAAGTATGCGGGCCTCTCGAGCCCGTGACCCGGGTTCAAATCCCGGCCGGAGCACCACAACCTTACTTCATATAACGCTCATAATACAGGTTAATTTCGATTTCATAATTATGTACACGAGTTGTTTTTAGCCTAGGGAATTTGCGAATAATCAGGAAGGCATGGGCAGGCTTCGTGGAAAGGTTTCGATAGTGACTGGTGCCGCTAGGGGTATAGGAAGAGCTACGGCAACAATATTCGCCAAGGAGGGAAGCAACATTATAATCGCTGATATATTAGACGAGGGACATGAAGTAGCGGATGCCGTTAACCAAGCTATTGGCCGTGAAGTAGCAATCTTTGTGAAGACGGATATCTCACGTGAAGAAGATGTGAAAAGGATGATTGATATAACTTTGGAGAGATTTGGGAGAATAGATGTGCTTGTCAACAATGCGGGGATAGGCCACTTCAAAGACATACTAGAGACTAGCGTGGACGAGTGGGATAGAGTCATTAACATAAACCTGAAGGGTGCTTTCCTATGCTGTAAATACGTGATTCCACACATGATCAAGGCCGGCGGCGGAAGCATAATCAACGTATCATCAATAGTAGGCGTTAGGGGCGGTGAGAGGTGCGTCGCGTATGCTGCTTCCAAAGCAGGACTAATAGGCTTAACTAAAGCGCTTGCGATGGATTTGATGAAATATAATATCCGCGTAAACGCTATTGCCCCTAGAGCCATAGAGACCCAGATGATGTATGAATATAAAGGGGAAGAGCTCGCCGAGAGATTGAAGAGATATCTCTTTGGGAGGCTTGGTAAGCCGGAAGAGGTTGCGAATGCGATACTCTTTCTAGCATCTGATGAGGCATCATATATCTCTGGCGAGGTTTTAGTTGTTGGAGGATACTTTTAATCAAAGGCTTCATGGCAATACTACAACCTTGAGACCCACTCTGCGTTTAACGATATCAAATGCTTCATTAATCCTCTCAAGGGGGAGCTTGTGGGTTATGAGCTGCTTGACGTTGATACAGCCCCTGCTAATTAGCTTAAGCGCCTGCTCGAAGTGATGAAGAGTATGCTCCATTATTCCTATGATTGTTATCTCGCCATAGTGAACCCTATTTGGGTCTAGGTCTATGCTGGTGGGAGGATATGTACCGGCAAATATCCCGATTTTCCCAGCTGGGGCCACGATCCTTAGCGCATCCTCTATAGCCTGTTTTCCACCCGCGGCTATAATTACCTTATTAACTCCCAAGCCACCGGTCTCCCTCTTAACTATATTCATGACATCCTCTTTGCCGGAGTTTACTACCATATTAGCGCCGAGCTTCTCCGCAAGCCTTAATCTCTCATCATGATGCCCTATCATGATGATCTCTGCCCCTGTGAGCCTTGCCAGCTGGAGATGCAGGAGCCCGATCGTACCATCCCCTATTATTGCTACCCTGTCTCCTAGGCTTATCTCAAGCTTCTCCATGGTGTTAAGACAAGTTGAGAGAGGCTCCGTCAAGCATGCCTCCTCATATGATACATGAGATGGTATTTTGAGAGCAGTAAGAGCCCAGGCTTTCGCGTACTGAGCATATCCTCTTAGATAATATTTCTTGTTGAGACAGAGATTCGATTTACCCTGCTTGCAGAAGATACATCGCCCGCATGGCAGTATATGGTCCGCGACCACTCTATCACCCACCGAGAGAACTTCAACGTCCTCACCAACCTCTACAACTTCGCCGGCCCATTCATGTCCCGTGAGCCCATAGCTCTCATCGCCGAGGGGGAGATATAGCCTAAGCCCCTGAACATATCGTAGATCCGTTGGGCATACACCGCAAGCTCTAACTCTTATGAGTACCTCATTCCTATCCGGCCTAGGGACTTCACACTCTCTAACTATGACATTGGCGGGTGCTAATAAGAACGCGGCGAGCATACGATTCTCAACCAAGGCTGCTAATCCATTCAACAAGAAAAACGAGGCTAAAACCTTATTTCCCATTCATTTAATAGCATGAAGATGATACTTCATTCTCCAACTAGATGAGGTTGCTAAAATGTATTTATGTGGGAGAATATTGATGGATTAGGCTGAGAGGGTTGGTGGAGGCGGCAGCTGATTTAAGGGTGGAAGGCGAGGTTATTGGGGAAACATTGAGTATATGCCCCGAATGCAATGCCCTGATAAGGGCTGAGCTTATCGAGGCAGATGGCAAGATCTACATTACTAAGACCTGCCCAGTCCATGGGGAATTCACGGAGCTATACTTCGGCAGTGCCGAGATGTATCACAGGTTTAAGAGGTACGCACATGATGGTAAGGGGGTTGCGACGCCTAACGTCCTAAAGGGAAGCATTACTTGTCCATTTGACTGTGGTTTATGCCCAAGCCATTTAAGCCACACTGCCCTAGCAAACATAGTGGTCACGAATAGATGCGACCTACACTGCTGGTATTGCTTCTTCTATGCTGAAAAGGCTGGCTACGTATATGAGCCTTCAGTGGATGAGATTAGGGAGATGGTTCGAGTTCTTAGATCTATGAAGCCCGTCGCGGGGAATGCTGTCCAGCTCACCGGCGGCGAGCCCTGTCTGAGAGACGACCTGCCGGAAATCATCCGCATTATCAAGGAGGAGGGTGTTGACTTCGTCCAGCTAAACACTAATGGCATTAGGCTGGCGAGGGACTTCGAATTCTTCAGGAAGGTTAAGGAAGCGGGGTTATCCACACTCTATCTCAGCTTTGACGGCGTAACCCCGAGGACTAATCCGAAGAATCATTGGGAGGCACCAGCGGTTCTTGATGGCGCTAGGAGACTGGGGGTGGGCGTCGTCCTCGTCCCCACAATAATAAAGACGATTAACGATCATGAGCTCGGGGATATCATAAGATTCGGCTTCAAGAACATAGACGTGATAAGGTCCGTGAACTTCCAGCCGGTCTCCCTTGTCGGGAGGATGCCGAGAAGCGAGAGGGAGAGATTCAGGATAACTATACCGGACTGTATCAAGAGGATTGAGGAACAGACGGGCGGCCAGATACCTGGGGATGCGTGGTTCCCTGTCCCATCCTGCACGCCGGTAACGCATCTAATCGAGGCAATAACCGGGAGACCCCAATATGAGCTCTCAACACACTTCGCCTGTGGAGCCGGGACATACGTCTTTAAGGAAGGCGACAGGATGATACCGATAACGGAGTTCGTCGATGTCGATGGCCTCCTAAACTACATTCAGGATGTCGCGGACAGTATCAAGTCAGGGGCGAATAAGTATATCTCGGCGCTAAAGCTCCTCTGGAAGTTCGGGTCCTTCATAGATGAGAGAAAAGCCCCATCAGGCCTCAACATCAAGAGGACCCTCTTTAAGATATTCATCAAGCATGATTACAGCAGTGTCGGCGAATGGCATCTGAGAAGCCTCTTCATAGGGATGATGCACTTCCAAGACAAGTATAACTATGATGTTGAAAGGGTTAGGAGATGTTGCATACATTACTTAGTGCCGGGCGGCAAGATAATACCGTTCTGCGCCTTTAACGTAATTCCGGAGCTATATAGGGACATGATCCAGAAGCAGCATGGCATATCGATAGAGGAGTGGGAGCGCAGAACCGGAAGAAAACTCTCAGATGATCTATACAGGAGAATAGAGCCGGAGGAGCAGTAACCTCCCTAAAGCCATTTTCACGATCTTACTCGCGCATGCTATAAGCAGCTTGATTTCATTAAGTTAAATTGTGGATTTTGTTTTCGAAAGGTATTAAGCTGACATAGTTTCACGTCCTTCTCAAGATGCCTGTGAGGCTCAGGATCAGGGCTCCTCCGGAGTGGGGTGTTGAGCCTGTTCCGGTGGAGCATAGGATTCTCAGGGGAATAGACTTTTTCGTGCTCTGGTCAAGCCTTGGCGTCGGCCTCCTCGTCCTCGTTGCTGGATCGCTTCTCGTCCCGGGGCTAGGGCTCTTCGAGGCGCTCCTAATCTCGCTAGCCGGCTCCCTTATTGGAAGCATCATGCTGGCCTCAGCAGGCTTCGTGGGCTCGAGATATGGTGTCCCGACGATGGTCTCCCTCAGGCCCATCCTCGGCATCAGGGGATCATATCTGCCAACGGCGCTAAATGTTGTCCAGCTTGTCGGCTGGACGGCCTTCGAGCTAATGATCATGGGGCAGGCAGCATCAAGCATCTCGGGCCAATTTCTTGGAGGGTATACTCGTATCTTCTGGGTAGTTGTGTTCGCGGCCTGGTGTACCGGCCTAGCAATCGGGGGCCCTTTAGCATTCGTCAGAAAATGGCTTGAGAGGGTGGCAATCTGGCTTGTCTATTTCTCCGCGATCTGGATAACCATTCAAGTCTTTTCATCACCCAAGGTCTGGGAGGTGCTCGCCCGGCCCGGCGACGGCTCCCTTCCAATACTGTTAGCCCTAGACCTCGTAATAGCCATGCCGATCTCATGGTGGCCCCTCATCTCTGACTACAACAGGTTCTCATCAACAGTTCGAGGGGGATTTATTGGAACATTCCTAGGATATACTGTGGCGAATACCTGGTTCTACTTCCTAGGAGCCGCGCTTATCTCCGTTATGGACGTCCAAGATATAATAGCCTCAATATCCCTCCTGCTCCTCGGAAACTTCGCGCTACTCTTCATCCTCGTAGATGAGACAGATAACTGCTTCGCCGACATATACTCGGCCGCCGTATCGATCCAGAACATCGTGCCCAAGGTTAGGCAGTGGAAGCTCGTGATCGCGGTAACAGTCATCGGGGCGGTGCTGGCTGCAACCATCCCGCTAGCCCAATATGAGTGGTTCCTGCTAATGATCGGGGGTCTCTTCGTCCCCTTACTTGGCGTGCTGGTATCCGACTACCTCATCAGCATGAGACGCGGAGATCTCAGTATCGCGGCATTCTATGAGGAGGCGCCAAAGCTAAGACTCGTGAGCATGATAGCATGGGCCGCTGGCATAGCCCTCTACTTCCTCATCGTTAATCTTTACCCGAGTATTGGCGCAAGCCTCCCATCCTTCGCTCTCTCATCAGGCCTTCTAACCCTGATGAGAATATTCAAGAATGGCTGATTTATCATTATGGCTAATGGTCTTGGAGAAGCCGAGGGTGGCGGAGATAATCGAGGAAGCGCGCCACGTCTTCGCCGATGAACCTCAATTAATCGAGCTGGAGTTTGGGGGATACATGATTGTGGGCGATACTCATGGTGATCTAGATACCAGTCTGAGCGCGATAAGGTATGCTGAGAGGAATGATCTAAGTTTAATCTTTCTGGGAGATTATGTTGATAGGGGGCCGAGGCAGCTTGAGAACATCATAACGCTCTTGGAGCATAAGCTTAGCTGGGGCAGGAGGCTTATCATGTTGAGGGGAAATCATGAGTCACGGATGATGAATAGATGGTATGGTTTTTTCAGCGTTGTGGCCGCCGCCTATGGTCCCGATTTCTATCAGGAGTTCGCGAGGTTATTCTCCCAGATTCCGTATGCTGCCCTCATAGGCGGCAGGGTGCTATGCGTTCACGGCGGCGTGCCGGATAACATGGACAGCGTCTATGAGATAAGGGATCTACCGAAGGGCGAGCTGGATCCAGAGGATCCTAGGGCTCTTCAGCTTCTCTGGAATGACCCATGCGAAGATATTGATGAGTTTGCTCCTAGCTGGAGGGGTGGTGGGGCCATGCTCTTCGGTAGGCTCGCATTTGAGAGGTTCATGGCACGTAATGGCCTCGAGCTAATGGTCCGGGGGCATGAGCCGCAGGACAAGGGTTATAGTTACCTCTTCAACAATAGGTTGCTAACAGTCTTCTCATGCAGATATTATGGGATAAGGCCTGCTGGCGCCGTTATCGAAAACCTAAATGTTAAGATAATCTACTTTGAGTAGCTTAGGATGGGAAGGCTCCAAGAGTTAGGGAGATGTTCACGAACTGACCATCTCTGTAAATTGTCAGGGTTATTTGGTCTCCTGGCTTTTTATGTTCCTCGAGATATGCTAGGAGGTCCGCGATCCCGAAGATCTTGAAGCCGTCAACTGCTAAGATTACGTCTCCACCGACATATATCCTCTCGTTGGAGTATACTGTGAAACCGCATACGCTTCCCTCGGAGATCGTGGCGGCGCTTGTGCCAGGTCTCAGCCCGGCCCTCTCCGCTGGGCTATTCTTCGCAACGCCCGTTACTAAGAATCCCCGAGCCTCCGGCAGGCTCATTAGCCTGGCGATCTCCATGTTCACGTCAACACCGTCTATCCCCATCCACGGATGCTGATACTTCCCCGTTCTTATCAATGATTCAACAATTCTCGCCACTATGTTTGATGGAATGGCGAATCCTATGCCTGCGAACTCGCCGGTTTGGGCGTATATCGCCGTTGTGACGCCTATTACCCTGCCTGAGTAGTCTAGGAGCGGGCCGCCGCTGCTCCCTGGATTCACCGCGGCGTCGAACTGTATCACGTTGGGGACGAGTCTCATGCCCGGTGAGACCAAGCATCTCCCGAGCTGGCTCACGACGCCCGTCGTCAGGGTCGCCTCAAACCCATATGGGTTTCCTATGGCTATCACGGGTTGGCCAACGCGGAGGAGGGATGAGTTCGCCAGTTCGAGCGGGTAGAGCACCTTCCCTTTAGGATCTATCTTTAGGACGGCGAGATCGGCATATGGATCCGATCCAATTATCGCTGCCTCGTAGACGCTCTTATCAGGGAAGAAGACCTCAACCTCGATCGCGCCCTCCACCACGTGGTAGTTCGTGACTATGTAGCCCGCCGCGTCGTAGACGAAGCCGGAGCCCTGGCTGGACGCGTATCTCTGTCCGAATGCCGTCTCGACGACCACCCTAGCCTTGATCATCACCACCGAGTCCTTCACCTTCTCATAAACTATCTCCGGCGACGTGATGTTCTGCTGGACGAGCACAACCTGCTGACCCTGCTGGGATAGATTCGCCCTCAACATCTTTAGATCAGCCCGAACCCTAGCTAGCTCCTCCTCAAGGCCCGTAATCTTCGTCTCGAGAGCTGAGATCTGCTGACCTATCTTGGACTGGTATATTGTGAGCTGGTAAAACAATACAACGCCGACTAATGATAGGATGGAGAGTGAGAGGGCTATAGCGACGAGAACGTAAAACTTGCTCTCCATGGCTCGAGGCTAACCTCAATTTCCTAGTAGATAAGCTTCTTTACACTTTAGATTGTGACCGGCTTTTTCCTCTCCTCTCTAGCCCTGACCTTCAATATACCGTAGTGTATCGCGCAGGATATGCAGAGGTTCTTCGTGACCACGCTCTCGGCGATATAGGCCCCCTGCTTCTTAAGCTCTCTAGCTAAGTCCCCGCTCACGGGCGAGACCCTGCGAGTAACCCGGGTTATCTTGCTCCTCGGCACTAGGGCGCCGCAATTATCGCACTGAACTAGCCCCTCGGATCCCTTATCACCCTTCTTCCTTCCCCGGTTCTTCCTCTTCACCGGCAACCCTAAATCACTCCGCTTCGAGTGGGATTTCCCGGGTTATAGCTATTTTCCCGGAAAATTCATGAAAAATCTTAAGCATAGCCCAGGTTTTGCTAAAGATTCTTTTGTTTTTGACCGCCTATGCGAAAGGTTTTATAATTGATGGTGGATGATGTTTTGGAGTCTTTGGGGATGGGAGCCGATGTCGAGCTCATAGTTGATGTCCCGCGGCTCGAGGAGAAGCTTATACTGGAGGAGCTGGGGAGGTCTGGGCTGAGATTTAAGCTTACTAATGCCAAGTATACGCCTCTTGCTTGGGGAGAGAGGCCAGCTGAGATCGCCCTGATTAGGGCTGTCTCGATGCAACGGGCCGCCTACTGCGCCGCGATACGGGAATCTTCCGGGGCTAGGGCGATAAACTCCTCGGAGGCCATAATCATCGCTGGGGACAAAATCCTGACCCTCAGCAGGTTTTGGAGGGCCGGCATACCCTTCCCCGAGACCATGATCGCGCTTAATGGCGAGGCTGCTGAGAGGGCTGAGAAGATGGTCAGGTTCCCAGTGATTGATAAGCCGCCGATCGGGAGCTGGGGTAGGCTGGTCACGCTCGTGAGAGATTCGCAGTCATTCAAGAGCGTCATCGAGCATAGGGAGCTTTATCAAAGCCAAGCCCTGAAGACCCATCTAATCCAGCGATACATTGATGGCGGCAGGGATCTTAGGGTCCTCGTCTTGGGCGAGGAGGTGCTTGGAGCGATCTGGAGAACCGCGGCTGATGGGGATTGGAGGAGCAACGTAGCTAGGGGCGGCGCCGTGAAGATCGCAGAGCTTGATGAGGAGCTCCGGGAGCTCGCGCTAAGAGTCTCATCGGTAATCGGCGGCGAGTTTATCGCCATAGACATCTTCAAGGAGGATGGAAGATATCTCGTCAACGAGGTTAACGGTGTTCCCGAGTTCAAGGGATTCATGGAGGCCACGAAGATAAATGTCCCGGGAAAAATTGTCGAATACGTCAAGAGGATACTCAGGAGGTAAATCCTTTAATAAGTGAGCGAATGCTGAGCAAATGCTCCCTGGCTAGGTGTCCTTGGCATGGTGGTTAGAATCTCGATTATAGGTGCGAGCGGCTATACGGGCGGCGAGCTTCTCAGGATTCTCGCGCTCCATAAGGAGGTTGAAGTGATTGCTGCGACGTCGAGGGAATATGCTGGAAAGCCCATCGCCCATGTTCACCCGCATCTCAGGGGATTCTATGGCAACATGAGGTTCATGGAGGTGAATCTTGACAAGGTAATGGAGGCTGACGTGGTCTTTTTAAGCCTGCCGGCAGGGGTCTCGGTGAACTATGTGCCGAGGCTTCTCGAGTCTGGGCTCAGGGTTGTGGATCTCGGGCCGGATTATAGGCTGAAGAACCCAGAAGATTATGCGAGGTGGTATGGATTCGAGCATCCTCAGCCGGATCTCCTCAAGAAGGCTGTCTACGGGATGCCGGAGCTTCATAGGGAGGAGATAGCTGGGGCGAGGTTCATCGCCTCACCTGGATGCAACTCAACCGCCGCCATCCTCTCCCTCATACCAGCGGTCAAGGAGAGGTTGATAGATCTTGACCACATCGCTATCGACGTGAAGGTTGGGAGCAGTGAGGCCGGCAGGAACCCGACCCCGGGAACGCATCACCCTGAAAGGGAGAATGTTATCAGGCCCTATGAGGCCTCGGGCCATAGGCATGTGGCCGAGGTCGAGCAAGAGCTCTCGAGGATCGCCGGTAAAGAGCTGAGGATAGCATTCGTCCCACATGCTGTTAGCTCGATTAGGGGCGCCCTCGCCACATCCCATACATGGCTCGAAAGCGGCGTCGATGAGCTCAGGATCGTTAAGGCATATGCCTCGTGTTATGGCAAGGAGCCTTTCATCAGGATAATTAGGGGGCCGCCTGTCGGCTACCCAGATCCAAAGTATGTCATTGGGAGCAACTTCGCCGATGTCGGGTTCGCGTATGACGGGAGGGTGGGTAGGGCTGCGTTCATGGCGGCGATAGATAATTTGATGAAGGGCGCGGCTGGCCAAGCGGTCCAAGCATTTAACATAATGATGGGCTTCGATGAGAGGGAGGCGCTGATGATCCCGCCTCTTAAGCCGGCCTAACGGGGGGCTGGAGCATGATCGTGGTTAAGGCTGGTGGGAGGGCCCTCGCGCAGAACCTTGACAACATTGCCAAGAGTATAGCCAAGAGAGCCTCGGAGGGCATGAGAATAATCTTCGTGCATGGTGGCGGAGACCTAGTCTCAGAGTATGAGAGGAGGATGGGCATCGAGCCCAAGTTCGTCGTCTCGCCGCAGGGGATTAGGAGCAGGTATACGGATGAGGCTGAGCTCGAGGTCTTTGTCATGGTTATGGCCGGGAAGCTGAATAAGGAGATAGTATCGAGACTCCAGCGCTATGGCGCGAATGCTATCGGTATATCCGGCGCCGACGGCGGCTTCCTGAAAGCCGAGAGGAAGAAGAAGATCGTGATAGTGGATGAGCGGGGGAGGGCGAGAGCGATCCCGGGAGGATACACGGGAAGGATAATCGAGGTGAATGCCAGCGTCGCGGAGAACCTCCTCAACAGCTTCCAAGTCCTCGTCGTCGCGCCAATAGCCCTCGGAACCGAGTATGAGCTGTTGAACATTGATGCGGATCAGGCGGCGGCCAAGATCTCGATGGGGATCAAGGCCGAGAAGCTGCTCATATTGACGGATGTTGAGGGGGTAATTGTTGACGGCGGTGTCCTAGGCTCGATCAGCGTGGATGAGGCCGAGAAGCTGCAACCGAAAATCGGCACAGGCATGAATAGGAAGGTCATGATGTGCTGCGAAGCCGTGAGATCCGGCGTGGAGGAGGCGATAATCTCGACCGGGTTAATCGATGACCCGCTGGAAGCCTTGGAGCGCGAGATCGGGACAAGGATAAAGACCTGACCTCCTCCCC
>JAKCEV010000094.1 GCA_023539495.1 Candidatus Wolframiiraptor allenii | reverse complement strand
CGTAAACAGGCCTAGGAAATCTCGCGACCCCACTTTCCTCGAGAAGCCTCCAGATTTCCATCCTCATTCTTTGCTTCTCATCAACCATCTCTGAGCGAGTCACCCCTCGAGCAAGTTTAAGCTTTCCATTAGGCGCTGAAAGCACTCATCGCTGAGCTTAATCTTGTAGCCTCTAGCATTATCAAGCGACGGCTTCTCAATACCCAGCATCCTCCTAATCTTCCATGAATATGGGCCGAAGAGGAAGTAGTTGAATAGCGAGGTGACGTTGGACGGTCTTCTCATGAGGCTCGCCTTGCCGAAGTCTATTATGACCGGCTTAAGCCCTGGCCTCACGATAACATGCTTCTTGACATCGCTGAGCTCTCCATGATCGAGGCCTATCATATCCAGTCTCCGCGCATCCTCGAAGCATGCCCTTATCACCATCTTGAGCTCGCTTAGTCGATCTTCCTCAAGCATATTCAGCCACTTATCAAGCGACATTCCCTCAATGAGCTCCAGCGCTAGGACTATGTCCGTGAAGCCTAGCACCTTAGGCCCGACTCCAACATGGTTGGCCATTAACGTCGTCTCAGCCTCCCTGCGAAGACTTGGGATCGTCGAGTCTGTTCTCAGGATCTTGAGCGCAGCATCCCCGCCTTTAAGCCTCCCCCTTATGACGAAGCCCCTATAGCCCTTGCCCAGCATGAGCGGCTCAAGCCTCCCACCAGCCTCGACGAATGCTATGCTCTCAACCCCAATGTTTCTTAGGTCATCAAGTATCCTAGAAGCATACTCGATGCTACGCTTGGGAAATGATAGGTGAAGGATGAGATTCTCCCTCCCGCCTATCTCATCAAGATCTATGTAGATCATTTCTTGAGGAATGGAGGCTTTGCGGCGAGAAAATCTAGGAGGAACCTCTTTAGATCATTGCTCTTTGATGCAAGCTTTAACAGGCTCTTCGCGTTGATGTTTATTCGAGCTCTCTGAATTGCCCCCATTAGACCTCTCGAAATTGAGACTTGGCCGCTAACTATCCTTTCCGCGAGGAGCTTGTGGACTGAAACCTCCTCACGCCTCCTCAGGACATATAGCCGCTCCCCTTCGATCCATGGCCCAGCTATGGCCTCACGCCACTTCTCAACAAACTCATCAGCATTCTTGAGGTATACCGGCGGCCCCTTATGGAGATAATATCTTGGAAGCTCTGTTCTATCAAGCTCGAAGATTAGCATACACTCTTTCCTTTCATCTGTCCATGAAATACTTCGATAGACGGTGAATCCCATGTTCTCGAGGCATCTACGAATTCCCTGTTCGCTCCGCTTAAGCTCGCCCCAGAGCACGTCCCTAGGCCTCCGATCCTCCAGCCTGAAATATACGTAGAGTATGCTTCTATCCTTGAGGAGCGCTCGTAGCTCCCCAGTGCTCGGGGCCCGATCGGATGGCTTAAAGAACCTCGTGGAGGGCTTCTTGAGGAATAGCTTGGCCGCGAGGATAAGCTCCGAGAGCCTTGTAAACGAGACCGCCGCCGCAACATTCCTAGATCTATCAACGGGATCAACAACTATGAGCGGGCTCTCCGGGAACGCCTCCAAGATCTTCTCCCTCGACTCATAATATCCCTCGAGATCTATCGTGATCGGCGGCTTCCACCCCGATATCTCCCTAATAGCGTTGATGAAGCTATCATAATATATTGTCAGGAGCTCTGCTAGGTATCCGCTGAAGCCCTCAACCTTTATCTCGGCGCCATAGACCCCGCAGGCCCTCATGAACCCTTTCAGGAGCCTCACCTCATCCTCTTGCCCGGGCTTAAGCCTGCCAAGCACGTATCTCGTGTGATATGGCGTTCGATCCGTCGCGCTGATCCAGTTCGGCGGCTCAACCCTATAACATGCCACGATATCTACTGTAACCCCATCCACGACCCCCTCAACATATGGGTGGTCCGCATACATTATCACGGGCTCTCCGCCGAGCTCCTCAATGAGATTGGATCCAATCTCCACGATGAGCCTCTCTAGCTCCTCTCTCGAGACACGTGGATCAAAGTGTATGAAGATGTCGGCCTCAGCCCTTCCCCTTATCCAAGTGTTCTTCGCGGCTGACCCCTCGAGGCTCACATCTACCGCGCCCACGATCCCCGAGATCCCCTCCTTGGCCGCCGAGATAGCCATCTCCACTACTCTCTTTAGCCTGCGCTCCTCGAGCCTCGTGGGCCTAACAATAATCCGCGCCCTCTCAACAACTTCCTCTAAATCTCTCATCAGCCCTCAGCCCTAACAACTAGTAGATCCGAGTATATTGGCCCCTTCGATGTTAGGGTACTCTTCTTGACCTTGAAGGAGTCTACCAGCTGCTCCCCAATATATAGGTCCTTGAGCCCCTCGAGCTTGCGGAGGGCCAGCTGCCTATCCCTAACGAACTTGACGCGGCCTATTGTCAGGTGCGGTGTGAAGCCGCGCTCATCATACTTGAAGCCAAGTCTGCTGAGCCTCTCAATGAGCTGATCCAGTATATTCTTCATGCCGTTCTCCGGGTCCTCCACGCCGAGCCAGATCACGTTTACCCTGCCACCACCTGGGAAGTATCCGACGCCGCGAACGCTCAGCTTGAACGGTTTGAATCTCACCTTCCCAGCATTCTCCAACACGATGTTCAGCCTCCCTAGATCTATCTCGCCGAAAAACCAGAGGGTCACATGAAGGTTATGCGGCTCGACGGGCTTCATTCCAACCCCAAGCCTCATCAGCTCCTCCTGAATCTCCTGAGCCCTAGAGACTATCTGGGGGTTATCAAAGTCCACCGCGATGAATGTCCTTATCAGCTCGGC
>JAKCEV010000093.1 GCA_023539495.1 Candidatus Wolframiiraptor allenii | reverse complement strand
CCAGTAAACCCCAAGCCCTGAAAAGAGTAGGAGTAATGGCCGGAGACCCGGCCAAGGGCTAAACCTCCCAAAAGGGGAGGGATGTAGCCCAAACCTCTCCCACACCAGGCAGGGGAGGAGGTCGTGGGACTTGTTCAGACCCGCCTTCCCCTTCTTCCGCCCTTTCTCCTGACTGAGTCATGGGGTATTGGTGTCACGTCCTCTATTCTCCCGATTATTACCCCTGATCGCGCGATTGCTCTTATTGCTGCCTGTGTTCCCGGCCCTGGGGTCTTTGCCTTAACTCCTCCAGGCGCCCTCACCCTTATGTGGACGGCCTCTATTCCTTTCTGCTTCGCTATCTCCATTACGTAGCTCGCGGCCCTTGTCGCGGCATATGGGGTCGGCTCAAGCCTCCCAGCATCCACGAACATTCCGCCGGACGCCCTAGCAATCGTCTCAGCGCCGGTGAGATCTGTTAAGTGGACGATGATGTTGTTATAACTTGAGTATATGTGGACGATACCCCATTTAAGGGTCTTCTTGGGTGCTGCAACCACCGTCCTTTCGGCTTCTTGGGCCTCCTTCTCCTCCGGCTTCTTCTCAACTTCCTCTGCTTGAGCGCTACTCATTCTAGGGGCTAGCTGGAGGCGTTGTATTTAAGACTTTTACTTCCTCCTCAAGCACCCCCGCATCATTTATTACTACGCTATGGCGGCTTCCAGCTAAGTAGGAGGAATGGTTGAAAGGCTTTACCTGCCTGATTTACTGGCGATTCAGCTCAAGTCCGTGGTGCACCTAGTTGAGAGTGGGCTTATCAAGGAGGGTAAGGTCCTCATACACCGCGGCCTTGTGGCGGAGGCGGAGAGACTGGCCTCCGAGGGAGATACATTGGCCCTCGAAGGTCTTGAAAGGCTGGCGAATATCTGCAGGGCTGCAGGCATAGCTGTTGAGTATGTTGGGGCGAGCTCCAATGGTGATAGACTGGCGATTCTTGAAGAGGCAAGGAGGAGAGGTGCTAGCCTCGTGACATGTGACCCGATCACGGCCAAGATGGCCTCATCTCTAGGGGTTGAGGTGCTTTATGAGATGCCGCCACCCCCATTCCGCGTCCATGAGATCTTTACTGATGAGGTTATGAGCCTGCATTTAAAGGAGGGGCTTCCGCCCAGGGTTAAGCGGGGCTCGCCGAGAAGCTGGAGGCTCGAGGAGATATTGGATAAGCCGGTCACGAGGGAGGAAATGGAGCTAACCCTCGCCCACCTCATGAGAGAGGCTTACACGTCGCTGGGGACAGATGCCTTCCTCGAGGTCGATAAGCCGGCTGTCAAGATATTTCAGCTAAGAGACTTCAGGATCGTGGCCACTAGGCCGCCGTTCTCAGACGGCTTCGAGCTCACGATAGTCAAGCCGAAGATTAGGAGAAGGCTCGCGGACTATAGCCTACCGATGAAGGTCATCGAGAGGCTGGAGACGCAAGCGGAGGGGATATTGATAGCTGGGCCGCCTGGTATGGGTAAGTCGACCTTTGCGCAGGCCCTTGCCGAACATTACAAGTCGCTGAACAAGATTGTTAAGACTATTGAAAGCCCGCGAGACCTTCAAGTGTCGCCTGAGATAACCCAGTACTCAAAGGCCGCCTCGAGGCATAATGAGCTTCACGATGTCCTCTTGCTGAGTAGACCCGACTACACAATTTTCGACGAGATACGTGGGCCCGAGGACTTTGACCTCTTCATAGACCTAAGGCTCGCTGGTATAGGGATGATAGGAGTGATACATGCAACGACGCCGATAGACGCTATCCAGAGGATAGCGAACAGGATAGACTTGGGCATGCTGCCCTCGGTAATAGACACCGTTATATTCATGGATAAGGGTGAAGTTGAGAAGATTTACTCCCTTGAGATGACTGTTAAAGTGCCGGCCGGGCTGAAGAAAGAGGACCTCGCTAGGCCTACAGTGATAGTCAAGGACTTCCTAACGGATGAGCCGAAATTCGAACTCTATGTCTTCGGCGAGAGGAACTTCGTGGTGCCGATAAAGAAGGGAGAGGCGCATAGAGAGGCCATGAGCAGGCCAGCATTCAAGATCACGAGCCTACTCCAAGAGTACATACCGGACTTCAGAATCGAGGAGGACAAGAACGTCATAAGGTTATACATTCCGGAGCAGTACTACAGGATCTACATCAAGAAATGCCAGAACAAGCTTCTCAAGATCGCGAGAAAGTACAGGGTAAACATCGAGGCATATCCAAGCTAAGCTAATCGCCTAGAAGGCTGTCAACCCCTTCTCCCAGAGAACGGGTATTTCCCATATTTTCTTGCTTCATCAACCATTACGAATATGTTTTCTACCTTCACATTCGCGTGAAGCGAGTTGCTTGATGTTAGTATGAATCCACCGCCCTCTGCCGCCGCATCTACGCATCTCCTAACATCTCTCCTCACGTCCTCCTCCGTTCCATAGGGGAGAACGTACTTGCAGTCAACATTCCCCATCACACATATCTTGTCCCCATATCTTCTCTTAACATCCCCTATATCCATGACTCCAGGCTCCATCGGATGTAGCGCCGATATACCTGTGTTTATTATGTCATCTAGTATGGGATAGAGGTTTCCATCAGAATGCTTCAAGACAGGGATACTATGCCTCTTGCCTATGTCGACAATGGCCTTCAAGTATGGGAGCTCATACTCCTTAAACATTCTCGGGTTCATGAATGGGCCGTTCTTCCCAGCATAGTCATCTGTAACCCATAGAGCGTCCACGCCAACCTCCACCATCGCCTTAGCATAGCTTTGACAAGCTCTTGCCAATTTATC
Source organism: Candidatus Wolframiiraptor allenii (assembly GCA_023539495.1). Taxonomy (GTDB): domain Archaea; phylum Thermoproteota; class Nitrososphaeria_A; order Caldarchaeales; family Wolframiiraptoraceae; genus Wolframiiraptor; species Wolframiiraptor allenii. The sequence continues at coordinate 21 of JAKCEV010000093.1, read as the reverse complement.
CAATAGCTTTTTCGCGAAGGA
>JAKCEV010000020.1 GCA_023539495.1 Candidatus Wolframiiraptor allenii | reverse complement strand
GGTGAATGCTGAGACTTCCCCGCCAAAGGCCGCCTGTATGCTGGCTATGAACCTGCCACCAACACCGCGGGTCCTTGCAGTCATTCCATGAACCACCCCGAGAACTCTCTTAACTCTATAGCCTGGAATACTCGGCGTTGTAACGAGGATCATCTCGCTCATGATTCTTTACAGCTTATGAATGATGACCGGATATTAGCCTTTTTCCATTATTGGGGGAAAATCTAAACTCGGAGCAGTACATTGGGCGCATTGCATGAGCAAGGTTCTCCTAATTCCCGTAGCATCCCGTTACATGATCCAGCTGCTGTGAAAAAGGATCCTTGAGGAATATTACAGATGCTTGGGAAAGATCGGGGGAGCCGTCTTCATGGCTCGTATACAGCTCCGGGCCCCTTGTTAAGGATGGCTTGATGAGGGTCATCTGGTTACTTTGGGGCGGCTCGACCCGTAACAAGAGCTTTTAGGTATGTGGTCGGCGTGACGCTGGAAAATGTTCCTAGTGAAAATATGTGTAGAACTCAGCTCAGGTGAGGGTCTCAAGAGATGCTTGCATCATAGTTGATGAGGCGATTGGCAATCATTACGTAGTCGCGCCGGGAGACATATCCGAGGAGCTGAGATATGTGGCACGGATCTTGAATGCGAGGCTGGAGGGGATATAGCTGACCGGAATTTGGGATTTCTCGAAAAGATTTATTTCTTGTCGAGACTCGCATTCCTTCAACATGAAGGTGATTCCGAAGGAGAGAGGCATCTACTCCTTTAGCAGGAATCATGCTCCCGTGGAGCGCGTTGGGCTTGGAGAGCTCGTTATGCTGGAGACCGAGGATGCTGTTGGGGGGCAGGTGAGGAGCGAGGATACACCTCTTGAGAGCATAAACTGGACGAGGGTTAATAAGGCGACCGGCCCAATTTATGTGGAAGGTGTAGAGAGTGGAGACACGCTAATTGTGGATATCCTTGATATAGAGCTAGCCCCTCAGGGCGTTATCCTCGTGGTCCCCGGCGCCGGGGCCCTCGGCGACATGGAGTATAAGCCTAGGGTCAGGATGGCGAGGATCGAGGACGGCTTTGTCGTTTTCAGGGATGTTAGGCTACCTGTTAGGCCTGTTATCGGAACCATAGGTGTGGCGCCAGAGGATGGTTCGATCCCCACCGCGGTGCCCTATAGACATGGTGGAAATTTAGACTGCATGGAGGTGACGAGGGGCGCTAGGCTATATCTTCCGGTGTATGTTGATGGAGCATTATTCGCCGCCGGCGACCTACATGCCGTGCAGGAGGATGGTGAGCTCTGCGTGGCGTCGGTCGAGGTTGAGGGTAGGATTCTCCTCAGGTTCGGCGTGGTTAAAGGTAGGAGGGCACAGTGGCCCATAGTTGAGGGGCCGGATCACTTCTCGATACTGGTTTCCGACGAGGATCTCGATAGGGCTGTCAGGATCGCGGCGGAGGAGGCAGTTAAAGCGATCATGAGAGCGAGGAACTGGGGGTTCGAAGATGCCTACATGCTAAGCAGCCTATGTGTCAAGATCGCCGTAAACCAAGTTGTCGACCCGAAGAAGGGAGTTAGAGCCATTATACCGAAGACGATAGTATCTTTAAAAGATCTTCTTTCATCGGCGTGATGGGCCTATGGTCACGGCGCTAAGCGATGAGGAGATGGTTAGAGAGGCGGTCAGAATAGTTGAGGCTGCTCGAGAGCGGGGCGTGATACTAAGGATACTCGGAGCGATAGCCATTAGGCTTCATAGCTCGGGCCATGAGGATCTTCACACGAAGTTGGGAAGGCTGGGAGATGCAAGTAAATCCTTTACAGACATAGACCTCATCGGTTACTCGTCGCAATATGGGGAGATTAGGAAGCTGATGGAGAGGGAGCTATCATTCAAGATATCGCCCCAATTCCTCCTCCTTCACGGCAGGGAAAGGCTCTTCTACAGCCACCCCGAAAACCTATACCATGTTGATATCTTCTTCGACAAGCTGGCCTTTAGCCATGATATACCGTTTGGGAGGAAGGGTAGCGGAAGGCTGGAGCTCGATTACCCGACAATAACGGTGACGGACCTACTGCTAGAAAAGCTCCAGATACATGAGATCAACGAGAAGGATATTAAGGATGTGATAGTGCTCTTGAAGGCCCATCCAGTTGGCCATGGTGACAAGGATCAGGTGAACCTAGACTACCTCGCCAAGCTCCTAGGAGATGACTGGGGGCTCTGGAAGGACGCGACCGACAACCTGAGGAAGACGCTAAGCTTCGCCGAGAGATATAGGGACTCCGGGCTCCTCTCTATGGAGGATTACCGCGTGATTGAGGAGAGGATAGCCGGCATTCTCGAGACGCTAGAGAACTGCCCTAAGAGTAAGAGATGGTATGATGGAGCAAAGCAGGCTGAGAAGAAAAAGAAGTACTGGAGGGATGTAGAGGAGCTTTACCGCTGATCAGCCTGATGTGAAGATGAAGTCCCTCACCTTCCTCTTATCAATCTGGACAAGCACCCCTCTCAGGATTCCCTCGAGGTACTCGCTTCCAGGGTTGAGGCAGAGGCTTCTCCCTATCTTTGCGAATCCCTTTGACTCATGGACATGGCCATGGAGACCTAGAATCGGCTGATAGGTCTCTATTGCCTTCCTGACAGCGATGCTGCCCACGGGGACGAGCATAACCTGGCCCCCGGGCCCGAGCTTAGGTCTCATATTCTCATCAAGCTCCGGAGCAAGGTCTATGCCACTATTATAGGGTGGCACATGAATATTGAAGATCAGGTCAGAGCCCCTATCAGCTTTCTCAATCAGCCCATTGATCTTTTTCTCAAGCTCCTCCTCAGGGAGGTCGCGCGGACAATTCCATGGAGTCATATTCGCGTAGCCGAGGCTTATCATCTGAACCCCCTCGCCAACATCCACCACCTTCTCGTTAACATTCAAGACTATGTCAGATGAGTTGAGGACGCCGTCTATCACGTAGCTGTCATCGTTTCCGGGCATCACGTAGCATTTAACATCCCTACCCCTCAGCCTTGACTCCGCCAGCCTAATCCACCGCTCCACAGATTCCTTCATGACCTCATTGAAGACTGAGTTCATCCTAGATTCATCGCTGCATAGGTCGCTCCACTCCTCAGGGGTCGTGATATATGGGTAGTATCCCTGATCCCTGAGTTTCTGCATGAACTTCTCGAGCTCATTCATGCTGTTGAAGACATGTGTTTCGCCCATGAAGCTAGCCTCATATAATCCTCCCTTCTCGAATATTGGTACTAGGAATTTTCCCGTTATGTCTCCGCCGAGGATCAATATCTGGGCTTTGTAGAAGTCAGCGGCGTTGATGAACTTCTTGAAACAGATCTCGCTGCCGTGGATGTCTGATGTAAAAAATATGCGGAATTTGGAGGATGCCATGGCCTGCTTACTCCGGCGGAAGCTCCTTGAATGAGAGCTCCAGCGGTATGCCCTTCATCCTATGGTATATCGATGATATGAAGTATATGATGAAGCCGATCACGTAGAGGCCTATCGTGAATGCCATTATCCCGGGGTCGAGCTCGCCGACGAACGCAGGGGAGATGCTTGCATAGCCGAGGTAGGCCGCGAAGATTATCGAGATCACCGCTAGGATGCTCAGGACCGGGATCGGCCCCACCTTAGCCCTGACTATCGGCGGAGACCGCTCCCATATATCCCTCCTCACCCTCGGGAATACTATAGCCGCTATCGATGTTATTATCTGCATTATCATCCACCCAAAGACTATGTAGGCGAAGTACTGGAGGAGCGGGGTCCATAGCCAGAGAGCTTGGAATATTATCGCTACAGCAGTCACGAATATGAGCGCAGCATATGGTGAGTGATAGCGCACGTCAACATTTGATAGGAATGTTGGGACAACTCTGTCGAATGCCCATGCGAAGACGAACCTCACGGCGGAGGCCACGTAGGTTAAGATGGCTGCCAAGACCATGGCACCCCATCCGATCATGAATATCGTATATGTCGTTGGATCAACAGCGTATCGGAAGAGCCACATGAAGAATGGCTCCCTCGCCTCGAGGGGATAGACGTCGCTCCCAATCGCATATAGGTATGATAGGGCTCCGAGGAATTCTCCTCCCATGCCGACATATGAAACCTCGTATGCCAGCCACGATATGAGCCCGAAGACCATGACGGCGCCGATTATCGCTATTATCTGGGATCTATGGACCTCCTTGATCTCGCCGGCGAGATATACAGAGAAGTGGAATCCTAGGAAGTTTATGTATGTGAAGGTTAGGCCGAGAAGGGTCGCGGATAACAGGAAGCCTTGTGGGAATCCGGCTTTGACGGCCTCCTCAATCACCTTTGTATAGCTCACGCCGGTGGCGGCCTCGAAGTTGGCGGCGAAGGTCTGTCTTCCAACGATGAGTAGTGCTCCCGCGTAGAGAGCGAGGCCCATGAGGACTAGTATGAAGTAGGCCCAGAGGACCTTCGTGGTCGCCTTAGCGCCCCTCGAGATTATGACGGCGCAGATCAGGTAGTAGACGACAGCGAAGGCGAATGCGAACTCGTTTGTGGAGACAGCTGCGGCAAGATCCATAAGTCCATGAGCCTCAAATATCGATGCTAGGACATATTGTGTGAACCATGGCACATATGCTCCAGCGACGCTGAGCACCAGCATGAACAGGAAGAAGTTCATTGCATATCCTATTGATGGATGGAGTATTCTGCTTACCCAGATATAGTCTCCTCCAGCCCTCGGCATGGCTATCGAGAAGATGGCATAGAAGAGCCCTATGATAATGCTTATCGGTATTGCTAGAAGGGCGGTCGTCGGCAAGTGGGCCCCAGGATATATTATTGAGGCCCATACGCCGTATACGAGGATCGCCATCGGAGCCATGACCATGATATTGAAGATCATCGCATCCCAGGCAGAGATGTTTCGAACGAGGCCAGACGCTCTCCTCACATAAACATCTCCGCTCATAATCCAGCCCCCGTTTTTACTCTCCTAGCTCGTTAGCTATTGATATAAAATTTTCCTGCAATCAGAGGGGTTTCCGGCGCCAAGGCTTTCTAAGCTTTCTCGAACCTCCTTCTCAGCTCCATGATCAGCTCTTCTAGGCTTGTGTACGCGTCTTTCTTCAGTTGTTTTAGGATGACGCTTGCCGGGACCCGTGTTTTGGGGTCTATGTCTATTAGCTTCCATCCATGCCTCTTGATGAGCTCCTGCTTTGTCGCCGGGAACCTTGCATCCCTTAAGGCCTCCTCAAGCGAGTCTATCCCGAACCTCGATGTGACTGGTGGAAGCTCACCCTTCTTCAGGAACCTCTCCATCCTAGCTGCATCAAGGTACATTGCTATCCCGTGGAAGCTAAGGTATACCCTCTTGGATTTTCTCCTCTCAGCCCTTCCCTTAATCTCCTTAAGGTCATCATCCGTAAGCTGGTATACGTTGTGCTCGCCCCTCCCAAATATCCTGCTATAGGCTATCTCCTCGTCATCATATGGCGGATCCTCCTTCGAGTAGTCCGCGACGGGTATAATGTTCATACTCCTGAGGGCCTCTATCGTCTCGGTTGAGCCCGCCGCCCAACCGCATCTAGGCTCGAGAGCAAGCCTGACATCTCCCAGATCCACGTGTTCGAGGATCTTCGAGAGATTTATCGTGATCTCCTTGAGGCGCATGCCTCTCGGAACCTCCAGCACAATTATCCTTGATTTCAGTATCCTGCATAGTTCCAAGTGTTTTTCCAGCAGCTCTATAAGTTGGCTTGATGGTGTAAGCCTCCACTTATGCGTGATAAGCCTATTGGCCTTTATTGAGAACTCGAAGCCGCTTGGAACCCTTCTCCTCCATGATGCGGCAACCCCGATGTCCGGGAGACTATAGAACGTGGAGTTCACCTCGACGAACCTGAATGCTAGGGAGTAGAGTTTCAATGGATCCTCGCCCAGCGCTTGGAAATAACTCCAACCACCACATCCAATGATTATCTCCGCCATACTCGGCGCATCCCACCGGCTCTATCCGGTCAAACAAGCCTCCAGAGATTTAGTTTATATTCATTAGGGTTAGATCTTATGAATGGGGCCTCCAAAATTGATTAGGATAGGGACAAGCGGGTGGAGCTATAAGGATTGGGAGGGCGTCTTTTACGAGCCGGGTGAGAGCAAGCTTCAGAAATATTGCAAGGTCTTCGACACGGTTGAGATAGACTCGACCTTCTACTCGTATCCCGATCCAGACGTCGTGGAGGGGTTGGCCCGTAATACTCCAAAGGACTTCGTATTCGCGGCCAAAATACCGTCGGTGATAACCCACGATAAGAAGCTTGACCCAAATAAGGGCACTCTGAAGGATTTGAGCCGGTTCTTGGAGCTTTTGAGACCTCTTAAGGATTCGGGGAAGCTCGGCCCCCTACTCATCCAGCTACCACCTAAGTTCGAGTACGAGAAGCATGCCGAGGTCCTTGAAAGGTTTCTAGCGGAGCTGCCGGGAGGATATATGTTCGCGGTCGAGTTTCGGGATGAATCATGGCTGAGGGATGATGTAATGAGGATGTTATCAAGGCATAATGTCGCCTACACGATCGTTGATGAGCCTCTCCTCCCCCCGGAAACTCACGTAACTGCGGACTTTGCCTACATACGGTGGCATGGGAGAGGAAGAAATCCTTGGTATTACTACCACTATAATAGAGAGGAACTGGAGGCTTGGAAGCCCAAGATAATCGAGGTATCGGGGAGGGTGAAAAACGTCTACGGGTACTTCAACAACCACTTCAAGGGCTACGCCGTCCATAACGCATTGCAGGTTCTCGAGATCCTCGGCGTGATAACCCCGGCTCAAAAGAGGATTCTCGAGGAGGTGGAGAGGAACCTGAGGCGCGGCGCCGTGGAGCAGCCTAAGCTCTCGCAGATACTCCCGCCGGAAAAGATCCCGGATAGCGTTGAGGGCATGTTGAAGCTGCTGACGAATGAGGCTAGGCTCAGGAGGGCTAGGGAGATAAGCGGCGGCGAGATAGAGGTTCTCGAGAGAACGGAGAGTACCTTATCGGCGAGGGTTAAGGAGTATAGGGTCTTCATAGACTTGGAGAGGAGGATGATTATCCACGACTGCGCTGACTGGGCGAGGGTCAAAGATATGCTGAGCTTCTGCAAACACCTCGCAGCCCTAATGCTAAGGCTCGAGCCAGAATACTCAAAAAGGATCCTGAGGGAGATACTGTTAGATAAGACATCATGGACCTTCGCTGACTATCTAGGCTCCTCCTAAGCCCCGGGACACGGGCTCTAAATACTTAATCACGGGCTCTAAATACTTAATGATGACTGGAATATTGTTCATGATGTGAGAGCTTGAGCGGGGGTGTTGAACAGGCCCTAAGGGATCTTCTAAGGTCGGTGAATAGGGGGATCATTGAGAAGACCGCGGTGGATATCCTGAAGGCCCTTCTCCTCCTCTATGGCTCCGCTTGGGAGGGCGACTTGATGGACACCTTGGCCGGCTTATGGAGCATTAGGGGAATGGGGTTAGAAGAGATGGGGGAGGCCGAGGCAGCTATACCCGAGGCCGAGAAGCTCCTTGTAGATAGAGGATTGATAAAGATTGAAAAGAAATATAGGGCTGATCTCGGCGAGGGCGGCCCCATATTAGAGAAATTCATCTCAACAGACCACCTATTCTTATTGATGAAGGCGTTTAGCGGAGATATTGAGCTGGATAAATTCAGGTATCAGATGATGCAGGGTTAAAATGCTAGTGATAAGGCTTATTCGATCCCTAAATGTTCTCCTTCTCTGAGGACATGAAGCTTTACCTTGTCCAGCATGGTGAGGCGAAGCGGGAGGAAGAGGATCCATCTAGGCCACTGACGGAGAATGGAAGGATCGAGGTTGAACGCGTCGCAGAATTCTTGGTGAGGGCTGGCGTAAAGGCTGATAGAATTCTTCATAGCGGAAGGCTTAGAGCAGCTCAGACAGCGGAGATACTTGCGAAATATCTAAGGCCATCTAGGGGTGTGGAGAGCACTGAGGGACTTGAACCGCTCGCGGACCCAAGCACATGGGCTGAAAAGCTCAGGGAGGTAGATGAGGACCTAATGCTGGTCGGCCACCTGCCTCACCTCACTAAGCTTGTAAGCTTACTCACGGTGGGAAGCAGCGAGTTCCAAATTGTCGAGTTCAGGTATGGGGGAGTCGTATGTCTTGAGAGGAAGGCCGGCGGCTCATGGAGCATCTTGTGGATAATTAGGCCTGATATAATCCCGGCCAGCTCTCCCTGTCCTGAAGAGAGATCATGAGCATGAGGATGGACCCGGAATAATTAGGGGTAAGCGGAGATTATGGAAAATTGTGGACCTAAGTCATTAATCGTGATGCCTGATTTGAGATCTTATCTGGATCTCCGAGCCCGGGCACAGGCTCCTCAGGGGGCATTCACCGCATCGCGGCCTCGTAGATTTACAGTACTCTTTCCCGTGGAGATAGATAAGTGTCTGCATCCATCCTCCAAGCTCGCCAAGCGGCCTGAGAATTGCTCGAATGCATTTCTGGCTCGGGCATGGGTCTAATCCTAAAGCCGGCTCGCCGCCGCATAGAAACTTCTTGCAGATATTCTTCTCCGGCATCCTGAAACCCTCAACAAGCCTAAGCCTTTTGATGAATTTTCTCAGATGAACGTCGCATGGTATGAAGTGCGGCGCCTTAAACGTTGAAAGTATAGTGGAGTCAGCGACCTTTGGGCCTATGCCCCAGGCGGAGAGGAGGATGAGTCTGGCGATCTCGGGCGGCATGCCTAGAATATAGCTTGAGATCGGTTCACGGGGCGCGCCAAATCTCTCGATGATTTCCTTGCGGATTCTCCCGGGCTCTTCAATTATCCTAATCAAGTCTCTCATGGATCTCGCTGCATCTAAGAGCTGATAGCTCCGGGTAATTCTCCGCAAGGCCGCGGGCTTAGCCGATGCTAACATGCGTAGGTTTTCTTGGAAAATTTCCCAAAGCTCCCTACACCACCTTCTGACGATCTCATAGCTTGCTCTCTTGGAGAGTAAGACGGCCGTGAGGATATACTCAAAGTCCCATGGAGCTATTGGTATCCTTACCCCAGGATATGCCTCGGCAAGAGCTTCAGCAGCCTCCCTGAAGCCTTTCGGAAGCCTACTTATGCCTCTCTCGAACTCCTCATGCCACAATCCCGTTTCGAGAATGGCTATGTGCTCCAGCTCTACTTTAGAGATCCGGGCCGTCGAGATTATGATCAACCTCCTACCCCTCTGCTCAAGCTTTAGCATGCCGCCGAGATTACCGGCAACCTTGACCCAGACATCTGGACCCAAGCTCTCGTATAGGCTCGAGATGAAGGATGGCGCAAACGAATTTCTTAAGCTATAATCGCCGCAATCTAAGATAAGCTCCAACCCCGCTCCACCGGGATGATCTATCCCAAGCGCTCCCGAGGAAAGATAAATATCATGCGCCCACTTGAGACCTCTCGTGGACTATGATCCTGTCAAGACGCATCTAATGCTTGAGAAACATGTTACCCGGGATCATGAGAGGAAATATTACCGGTTTCGCGTTGATAGGTGGTATGGCGGGATAGTTACCGCTGACTGCGTTGGATGCGGGCTCTTCTGTAAATTCTGCTGGGTGTCAGACGCTGTTAGACTAAACCCGCTAAAGGTTGGAAGCTTTTATAGGCCGGAGGACGTGGCCTCAAGGCTACTTAACCTCGCTAGAAGCAGAGGGCTAAGCCAGGTGAGGATTAGCGGCGGCGAGCCGACGATTGGTAGGGATCATCTTCTAAGAGTCTTCGACTACTTCTCCGGCAAGAACATACTCTTCATACTCGAGACCAACGGGATACTGTTGGGCCATGATGAGAGTTATGCGGCCCAGCTCTCAGGTCATGACTTCCTCCACGTCAGGGTATCATTGAAAGGATGTAACGAGAGTGAGTTCCACATGCTCACTGGCGCTAATCCAAGCGGATTCAAACTCCAGCTAAACGCCCTGAGAAACCTGCTCAAAGCTGGTGTGAGCTGCCATCCTGCGATAATGACATCATTTTCGAGTGAGGAGAGCTTTAAAGGATTATTGGAAAAGCTCGCGGAAATAGATGAGAGACTAGCTGAGGAAGCCGAGGTCGAGGAACTGATACTATACCCACACGTAGTTGAGAGGCTAAAGAGGCATGGATTGAAATATAGAGTGGCACATGCGCCGGATAAAGTTCCCCCAGACCAGATCTGAGGTAGGATAATCCTGTCCATATCATGATTGGAAAAACTTATTCCGGAGACAACCTGACAATATCGTATGAGCTGGTCGGGTAGCTTGGAGGAACTTACCGAAATAATCAGTAGATATTCTAAGAGCACTGTTCTACATGATGAGAATTGTAGGGTTGTGATATGCGAGAGAGGCGCCAGGGTGCTCGGGATCTTCCTAGACTCGTCGCCAAACCTCCTCTGGGTCAATCCTAGGCTCGAGGATGTCTTCTCGAAGAATGATTGGAATATTGGCGGGCTCAGGCTTTGGATTTCCCCCGAGAGGAACTTCTTCTACAGGAGGCCCGAGTCATTCGAGGAATGGTTTTGTCCGGAGGGCATAGATCCCGGGGAGTATAAGATTGCTGAGGTGAACCTAGGGAAAGCTGTTTTCGAGGGCAGGATCCAAGCCAACGATAATCTTCTTGGAGCGCGGCTCGAAGCACAGGTTCGCAGGGAGATTAAGCTCCTTGAGTCGAGGAAGGGTTTCATGAGGCTTAGGATCGTTGACGCGCTAGTCGGAGATTATCCTGCTAGAGTGAATCCATGGGCTCTAGCACAAGTTCCAATAAGCGAGATGAGTGCGGGAACCGTCTTAGTGCCCGTGAGAAGGGGGGCTGAACCCATACATTATTTCACCGAGATCCCACGTGATAGGCTGAGGGTTTCAAGCGACCATATCTCATTCAAGATTGATGGCCAGTATGTCTCGAAGCTCGGTATCAGACCCGAGGATCTAAGAGGCCCCGAGCTCGGCGCGATAGCCTATGTCTCGAGGATCGGGAAGCGGATGTGGTCAGCTCTTATGCTGAGAAGCCATGATATCCCATCGAGTCAGGAAGATTGCTTGGATGTACCGAAACGTGATCCAAACCTGCCGAGAGCTGCGATACAATCATATAATTCGGGGCCTGAGTCCTTCCCGGATATAAGGTTTGGCGAGATAGAGCTCCAGCTAGCGCCGACCATAAACGTCTCAGGCAGGATAGTCGCGAGGGTCGAGTATGACCTGATAGCGGTCATTGGGGGAAAGAGCGCGGTACTGACAGGAGTTCGAAAATTCCTGAAGATACCGAAGCCGAGGCTCTACTAAGCATCATTCTCCCTCTTTTATATATTATAATGGATCCTTGATTCATCTTCCTATATCCGGGCATCAAGGATAAGATATCATCGAGCCAGCTCGACTTTGGGATCCGCTTCAGCCCTTGAACACCATCGCTTCTCGTCCGGGATCTTAGAGCACATAATACTCATATATCGTTCCCATGCCACGTGAATCCATTCGAGGCTATATTCACCCGCGACATGCCTCAACAATAGTCCAGCGTCAGCCTCGCCGGACGCAATGCTACTGGCAACTCCTCACGCGTATGATATTCTCTCTTTCATATCCTCTGACCCGCCTCGAATCTCTGTTGACGATCCTACCAGTCTGCTCCAAGAGTTGGTCTAGGTATACTCTCGTCCCGGATCCCCGATTACGGTTCGCGAGCCTTAGCTCGCCCGCTAAAAGGTCTCTCAAGATTTCGTCGAGGCTATCTGCTCTCACGCGCTCGCTCATCGGTCCCCCTCATTATACAATCCCGTCATGGGGTCGTAGAGATGTATTTCAGCGACATCAACCTCCTCAATATTGAGACGGCCTCCTCCAAGATCCTTACCCCCTTCATGACCCCTAACATGTCTAAGAAGAGAGACCTGCCCTTATTTCTTGGAGTCTTCCCAAGAGTGGAGAATAAAGAGGAAGGATATTTAAAGGCATGCGGCTGATAAGCGTTACTGGTTAACGGATAACGATAGGAATACTCAATAACTTTCTCGCAATGAAAAAAGGCAGCGATGCGATATGCCTCTTTGGAGAATCATCGCTATAATGTTAACTATAGCGGCGGTGGTCGTGGCTGGATCGGCTTATGTGCTTCTCTCCAGCGAGGTAAGGGTTAAAGTGATTACCACGACATCGCTTTACGCGACCGGCCTCCTCGACTATCTTGCGGATAGGTTTAAGGAGAGGTATCCAAACATTAGGCTCGAGTTTATAGCTGTTGGAACCGGGGCTGCCCTCAGATATGCTGAGCGTGGTGACGCTTGCATGATCTTGGTTCATGCTCCGAGCTTAGAGAAGCAGTATATTGAAAGAGGCGTGCTTGAGGCTGGCGAGATCTTTGCGTATAATTACTTCATTGTTGTCGGGCCCAACATAGATCCAGCGGTGGTCAATGGGTCGAGCAGCCTCCTCGAGGTTTTTAAGAGAATCTACTCGGCCGGCGAGCTGGGTAAAGCATCTTTCGTCAGCAGGGGGGATAAATCAGGAACACATGTTAGGGAGCTGGAGGTCTGGAAGAAAGCTGGCTTGAATCCCGCCGGCAGAAGCTGGTATAAGGAGGCAGCTGCGGGCATGGATCAGACACTTATAGTCGCGAACGAGCTATCTGCCTACTCGCTGACCGATGTTGGAACATACTCAAAGTTGGCGAGAGAGGGGAGGCTCCCAAGGCTCGTCATCCTCTACGCAAACCCGGAAGACCCTGATGCGATCAATATCTACTCAGCCTATTTGGTTAGAGGTTGCTCTGGCGACGAGAGAAAATACGCCATGCTCTTCCTCGAATTTCTCCGAGAGAATCAGGATCTTGTAAGGAATTATGGCGTGAACGAGTATGAGCAGCCGCTATTCCACCCAGCCGAGGAGAACATTATGAATCTTAGGGATTTATGGAATCAACTCGCGTCGAATAGGGAGTGAGCTCTCATGAGCCTGGCATTCTCTGAGATACTTGAAGTGACTGTTAGATCACTCTATGTCTCCGGGCTGGCAACACTCCTATCCGCCTCTTGGAGCGTTCCAGCAGCCTATCTGCTCTCATTCAGGCAGAGGGTCGGGGTTCTTGAGGCGGTGGTGGAGTCACTCGTCGGCATGCCAACAGTCCTGCTCGGCCTACTTCTCTATATGCTCCTCAGCAGCTCCGGCCCACTTGGCCCCCTCAGGCTCCTCTACACGCCCCATGCCATGATAATCGGCCAATCCATCCTAGTCACGCCCCTCATAATCTCGACATGCTATAGGGCTTTAAGGGTGATTGCGGTGCCCTACTTAGAGCTAGCCCTAAGCATGGGGGCCAGTAGATCTCAGGCCATGATGCTGATACTCCGTGAATCCGCTCCCGGTGTTGTCGCCTCGGCAGTGATGGGATTTTCTAGGGCGGTCGGCGAGCTCGGCATCGCGATGATGGTTGGCGGAAACATCAGGGGGTCCACAATGGTCTTGACCACAGCAATAGCCCTCGGCGTGACCCGTGGAGAATTCGAAGCGGCGATAATCCTCGGGGTAATACTCCTAGCCCTGACAATCGCAACAGCGTTATCCGTGAAGACCTTAATGGGGGCCGGATCACGGTGACGACCATCGAGTTGAGGGATATTTGGTACTGCTACCCCGGCGCATCCTCGTGGGCGCTGAAGGAAGTCTCTATCGAGCTTGGCTCGGGCGAGATAATGCTTGTCGCGGGGCATAATGGCAGCGGCAAGACCACGCTTCTCAAGATAGCGGGCCTAATCTATAGGCCGACGCGTGGTGAGGTCTCTGTTGATGGCTGCGACTTCTGGATGCTGGAGGAGGCGGAGAAGATCATGGTCAGGAGGAGGATCACCTACATCCATGAGGAGCCCGTCCTCATGCGTGGAAGCGTCCTTGAAAACATCATGTACCCTCTCAGAATTCGGGGGCTTGGCCGGGAGGATGCGGCCATGAAAGCCAAGACGATTATGAGGGAGCTCGAGCTCATGGATCTCGCGGATAAGAGCACCAAAGAGCTCTCGGCAGGGCAGTCCCAGCTCGTCGCGATCGCCCGCGCCCTAGCAGCCGAGCCGGAGCTAATACTCCTCGATGAACCCTTCGCCCATCTAGATAGCTGGAAATCCGGGCTCATAGCCCAAGTCCTTCAAGCAAGGAGGAGAAATGGTGTTGGAATAGTGATAGCATCTCATGGTAGGGGGGAATTGCCGGAAGGGCTTGAACCAGATAGGATAATAATACTTGAGGACGGGAGGATCAGGGGGATGAAAGGTTAGGAAAGAAGGATTAAAATATCGTGAGAGAACTATTTTCCCCCATCGAGGGGGCTGATACCGTTGAGAGGTGACCATTTTCCAAGACTCGGAGGAGAAGTATTCGGAGATAATCGAGCTTGAGGGCCATCTAATAGACTCGCATATCCTCCCAAAGATCTTTGACAGGATTATGGATCTTGGCGGGGAGTTCGAAGTCCTCGAGTTCAGGATTGGGAAGAGGAAGGATGAGCCCAGCTATGCGAAGATGCTGGTGATCGGTAGGAGCGCGGCACACCTCGAGCTAATATTGAGGGAGCTGAGGTCCCTAGGCGCCGTCACGGAGGTGGTCTCGGATGCTAGGCTCGAGCCGGCGCCTGATGATATGATCCTCCCCGATGGATTCTATGCGACGACGAATCACCCGACTTGGATAAGATATAGGGGCAGGTGGATCGAGGTCGAGGATATCGAAATGGATAAGGTAATAGTCGTTGACCCGCTGGCGGAGAGGGCTTACTGCAAGCCGATTAGGGAGGTTAAGAAGGGAGACTTGATCGTGGTTGGCGAGGAGGGCGTCCGAGTCAAGCCTCCAGAGTATCCGAGAACCGGCGCGGGGATCTTCGAGTTCATGAGCAGCAGGGCGTCATCGGAGAAGCCGACTCCGACGATCGTCAGGAAGATAGCGCTTGAGATGGTTAGGACCAAAGAGGCGGGCGGGAAGATTGTCGTGGTGGCCGGCCCGGCGGTGGTCCACACCGGAGCCGCGGAGCATCTAGCAAGAATAATAAGAATGGGGTTCGTTGACGCGCTCCTCTCGGGGAACGCGCTCGCAGTCCATGATGTGGAGTATGCGCTCTTTGGAACGTCATTGGGGTTCAAGGTTGATGAGGGTGTGAGGATGCCGGGCGGGAATAGGAACCACTTGGCCGCAATAAATGAGATCATGAAATGCGGCGGATTGAGGGGCGCTGTCGAGAAGGGCGTCCTGAAGAAGGGGATATTCTACGAGTGCATTGTCCATGGCGTCCCATACGTGCTCGCGGGCTCAATTCGGGATGATGGCCCGATACCGGATGTAATAACCGATGTTGTCGAGGCTCAAAAGGCGTATCGAAGATATCTCAAGGACGCGAGCATGGTGCTTATGCTGGCCTCAATGCTCCACTCGATCGCCATCGGAAACATGCTCCCATCAACCGTTAGGGTGGTATGCGTTGACATAAACCCATCAGTCGTGCTCAAGCTTGTTGATAGGGGGACCGCCCAGTCCGTCGGCGTAATATCGGATGTCGGGGCATTCCTGCCGATACTGGCTGATGAACTCTCCCGCCTTAAGATATTAAGAGGCTAAGAGAAGAGAATGGAAAAATGGAGGGAGAGGAAAGGACTACTCCCCTAGAATCGTCTCGAATAAGTCCTCGTGCTCGACTTCTTCTTGGAGTATGTGCCTGATGACATGGAATGTTATCGGGTCAGGCCCAACCTCTTTCAGCCACTTCAGGATCTTGTCATAGGCCTCGATAGCGCACCCCTCCGCCTCGATTATCGCCTTGACTATGGCCTTCAGGTCGCCGGTGTTCTCCGGAACCTTGACATATGGGCAGTTCGCGATCTTCACCAAGTCCTCGAACCTTCTCGGAGGCTCCCCGCCCAGCTGGATTATCCTGTCAGCGAGCTCTGATTGATGCTCAAGCTCATTGTTCGCGATCTTCTTAATCTGCTCGGCGATCTCCGTTGACCCTATGCCCTTAGCAAGCTTCGCTAAAAGGCTGTAGTAATAGAAGGCAATCCACTCATCGGCATAAGCCTTCTTCAACATCTCGATAAGCTGATTAACATTCACTCCAGCCTTCTCAACTATCTCGCGGGCTTTTCTTCCCATGACAATGTTGTTATGGAGCCCGAGATATAAACGTAACTAGCTGCGTGACGGCTGCCCACGGTCTCCGGAAGCGCCTTACTTCTTCAACTCCTTCTCCGTATCCCGCCTCTTAACGGCTTTATCGAATATTATCCAGTTCCTATACCACTCTTCATTCTCCTTCTTGAGGAGCTCAAGTATCCATTTTGTCAGGTCGAGGGCGTTCACCTTATCCAACCCTCTCTCCAGAATCCTGCCCTCAATTATCTTCGCGATCTTCCTCGCGGCCTCCGGGGTAGCGCCGGACTTGAGGCAGCTCACAACAATCTTCTCAGGCACGAAATCCTCCTCACTCCCATCCCTCTTAACTACCTTGACCACATCTTATTATATCCTGAAGGGGGTAATATTGTTTTAGCCGAGCCCCCGCCTCAGCAGCTCCAACATCCTCCTCGCATTCTCGAGCATCCAGTGATCATTATTGAAGAATATGTAGACCCTCTTCGGCTCGAGCGAGAATATTGCCTCCACCAGCTCTGAGAGCTCCTCCATCGAGTAGTCGTGGGAGTACCAGCCTGACCTTCCATGCATCCTCAGATATATCACGCCATCGCTCGAGTGGATGAATGTGCCCATTGGAGAGTCTATGGATACATATGTGGCCCCCATGCTCGTTATGGCTTCGGCGATCTCGCGGCTAAACCAGCTCTCATGTCTAAACTCTATCGCGAACCTCCTACCAAGCCCTGACTCCACGAGGAACCTCCGCACCCTCACGAGATTCTCATCAGAGGCGGAGAAGTTCGGCGGCATCTGGAAGAGATAGAAGTCCACTCGCTCATCCAAGGGTCTGAAGAGCCCATGAAACCTCCTCCACGTCATGAGAGCATTTTCTGAGAGCTTCCTCAGATGGGTTATGGATCTATGAACCTTGACCGCCCACCTGATCCCATTCTTCCTCGCCCAGCTCGAGACCTGAGAGGGGAACGGGAACCTATAGAAGGATGCATTAAGCTCGACGGCGTTAAGCCCAGAGTTCGCAAGATACCAGTCCAAGCTCCCGCCAAGATTCCAGTCATAGATCCAGCCCGAGGTCCCAACATAAATCTCCATCCACTAACGCCGCCTCCTGAGAGATACATGATGAGCGCGTGATTTAAGCAAATTTGCGGGGAGATGTTAGAGGAGGCTGAGGACACGTTGCTGACCAGTTAATATTATAGCTTCGTCCGGAATCTTTAAGATGCTCGGGGAGGCGCTGGCACTTTTAGCGGCCTTCTGCTGGTCTGCTGGAGCGGGCTTCTACAAGAGGAGCATGAGAAGTGTTGATCCAGTCGGGCTGAACCTCGTCCGCAGCATCCCGGCCACAGCCTTCCTATTCCTGATGACGCTCCTTTCCGGCAGCCTAGACTCCTTCTCCAAGCTGGATCTCATCATCGCAGGTCAGGCCATTGGAGCATCACTCATCTCATGGCTCATCGGCGACACGCTATACTTCCTCGGTCTGAGAAGTATAGGTGTCTCGCGAGCAGTCCCGATAGCATACTCCTACCCTCTTTTCCTCCTGCCTATAACGATCTGGTTTCTCGGTGAGCCATTCAGCTATGGAATCATTCTCGGGACTGTAATGATTGTCGCCGCCATCTGGCTCATCTCGCGATCCATGGAATCCGGGAGCTCAAGCGGGGGCAATAGGATAGGCTTCATCGCCTCCCTTCTAACATCCCTGTTCTGGGCGATTGGCGTCGCATTGTTCAAGTATGTCATGCTATATCTTGACCCGGTCTTCCTAGCATTCTTCAGGATGCTGGTCATCCTCCCATTCCTCGGTCTATACGCTGCGTTATCCAAGAATACTAGAGAGTCGATCCTTGGCATGAGGAGGGATGAGGTGGCCCTCGCGGCGATAGGGGGAACGCTGGCGGTCGGTCTCGGGGATATGATCTACTTGATAGGACTGGATTTGGCGAGAGCTAACGTGGTTGGCCCATTATCCGCGACGACGCCGGTCTTCGCCGGAATCATCGCCGCGGTAAAGCTAAGAGAGAAGCCAAACCTTGAGACAATATTGGGAATAATATTGATAACTGCCGGCGCAGCGTTGCTCTCGCCATATGGATAGGCCGTTGGGAGATCCTGCACCGCTCAAGGTTTATAGGTGAGGTGCCGGATTGAGATAAGCGGCATGAGGAAGGGTGAGGGAAGAATACCCTTCGTCCCCTCACCCCTTGATATTGTTAGGAAGATGCTGTCGCTAGCTGATCCTAGGCCTGATGAGCTTCTTATTGATCTCGGGTCGGGTGATGGCAGGATAATCGTGGCCGCGGCTGAGGATTATCGTTGCAGGGCTATTGGGGTCGAGCTGGATAGAGAGCTCTATGCGAGATCCGTGAATATCATACATGGAAGGCTTCTCGGTGATAGGGCGAGAATAATCCGCGGAAACTTCTATGATTTCGACTTCTCGGGAGCGGATGTCATCACGCTCTACCTCCTCCCTGATACCATGAGAGTGCTCAAGCCAAGGCTCCTATCGCTCAAAAGGGGCTCAAGAATAGTCTGCCATGACTTCCCGATCCCGGGGCTGAAGCCTTCTGAGATAGTAGCCACGAGATCGCTCCTCACAGGCAGGCTCCACAGGGTATACCTCTACGAGATCTCCTGAACGCGTATGGTTTTATGGTTAAATATTGCGTGTTACCATAACACGTCCATGGTGTTACCAAGGTTCCTCCTAAACACATCATCAATCTTCTTGGTTCTCGCCGTTTTACTCCTAGCGGCTCAGCCTATTGCGGGCGAGAAGCCCCTAATAGTGGCGACAACCAGCGTTCTCGGCAGCGTCGTTGAGGATCTTGCGGGGGATAAGGTCGAGGTCGTCGTACTCGTCAATCCCACAATCTGCCCAGCACACTATGACGTGAAGCCTAGC
Source organism: Candidatus Wolframiiraptor allenii (assembly GCA_023539495.1). Taxonomy (GTDB): domain Archaea; phylum Thermoproteota; class Nitrososphaeria_A; order Caldarchaeales; family Wolframiiraptoraceae; genus Wolframiiraptor; species Wolframiiraptor allenii. The sequence continues at coordinate 3,413 of JAKCEV010000020.1, read as the reverse complement.
GATGTTTATGCGATCTCAAGGGCCAACCTCATCCTCTATCATGGGATGGAGGGCTGGCTAAACCAGCTCTATGAGTCCTCGGGATCGAGGGCCGAGCTTGTGAAGATCTCGGGTGGATGGTCCACGCCTGAGGGGGCGAGAATGTACTATGAAGAGATTGCAGCCGTTCTAAGATCCAAGCTAGGCATAGATGTATCCGCTAGGCTTGAGCAGAGGCTTAAGGAGCTTGACGAGGTCACGCGGCAGATTATGGATGAGGCGAGGAGCAGACAGGCATCATCGATAAAAGTAATCGCGATGGAGTGGCAGAGGGATTTCGTCGAGTGGCTGGGCTTTAAGGTTGTTGATACATTTGGCCCCCCGGAGAAGATATCATCAGCCGATGTCGAGAGGCTTGTGAGAGCTGGTGTTGAGAATGATGTGGCACTTGTGGTGAGTAATCTCCAGAGCGGGGTCGAGCTTGGCGAAACAGTTGCTAGGGAGATCGGCGCGATTCATGTCGTCCTATCAAACTTCCCGGGAAGCAGCCCGGAGACAAAAACCCTATTAGATCTAATCAGGAGGAATGCTGGAAGCATGCTGGGATCCTTGGATATGCTCGCCGTGAAGAGGGAGTTATCTAGAGCGGTTGGCGAGGCCGAGCTATACCGCGCGCTAAGTTACATCCTCGCGATAATAGTCGCAGCCGAATCGATCACCCTAGCATATCTCGTGGTGAGAAGATGGAGGAAAACTTAGGATGCTATGCTATTGAACTTGAAGATGTCTCGACGTATTATTATGGCGAGAAGAGGCCCGCGATAAGGGATATCACGCTAAGGATCCCGGCAAGGGTTCTTGTGCTCATAGTCGGGCCGAATGGGGCTGGTAAGACAACGCTCCTTGAGACAATCCTAGGATTATTGAGGCCGCGTAGCGGTAGGGTCATAACCCTTGGATACGAGATCCCGAGGATGGCATCAAAGGCCAGAGCATTATCCTCATATCTCCCACAAGACTTCATGAAGTCCCCGGCGGAGCCATTCACAGCTAGGGAGGTCGTCGCGATGGGGCTTGCCTCGAATACCCCTACCGGCAGGCTCCTCGAGGGGAATTTGAGGAGAGTTGACCATGCGCTCAAAATGCTCGGCATGTTGGAGTATGCTGATAGACCATTTGGGAAGCTTAGTGGCGGACAGCAACAGAAGGTGCTACTCGCTAGGGCGATCGCCCGGGAGCCAAAACTCCTCTTACTAGATGAGCCTTTTAGCGCGATAGATCAGGAGACGCGCTCATACATAACCTCAGAGATATTTCCGAGGCTCTTGGAGAATGGATGCACGATACTGCTCGTCAGCCATGAGCTCAATCATTCGTATATGGATGCGGATATAGTCATCCGGATGGTAGATGGGCGTATTGAGCGGGTGATCACGCGGGATGTCCATGCTATTCATTAACTCCATAATCGGCGGGGTGTTTGCTGGGGGGCTATGCGGGGCGGTTGGAGCATTATGCAGCAGGCTTAGGCTCATGACCATGGCGTTCTCGATGGCTCATGCGGCGCTCGCTGGATCAGCTCTGGCCCTCGCCCTCGGCGCGGATATGACCTCCCTCGCGATGCTCTTCGCAATCATGACCGCGATAATGTTGGGACCGCTTGCTGACTACCTCGGGACATCACTTGATCTTATCTCGATGACGCTCTTCTCCCTCTACAATGCCCTCACCTTCATATTCATAATCTCAACGCCTGGCCCGGCCCTAATGACCGAGAGCATAGGGCAGCTCCTCTGGGGAAGCATCCTCGCAATCAGGCCTACATACATAGCATACCTCCTCACAGCATCCATTATCATCATCGCATTTTTGGCGACCTTCTGGGGAAAAATAAGCTCGATACTCTTCGACATCAGGCTCGCCGAGGCCGAGGGCGTTAACGTCAAGACATACAAATACGCAATCTTGTTGATCGCCGGGGCCACGATAACCCTAGCCCTCAGGATTACTGGAGGTTTCCTCGTCTTCTCGCTACTCTACGTCCCCGCAGCGGCCTCGCTCCAGCTAAAGGCTAGCATGAAGGGGATAATTGCACTATCATGGATTATCGGGTCCGCCTCCGCATCAATAGGCCTCGCTATGAGTTTCCTTTACGATCTCCCAGCTGGATCATGTATAACAATAGCCGCGCTAATTCTGATGGCCATGGCCTCAGCATACTCAAAGCTGGAGGCAAGCCTAGCTCCGGGGAGGTGGTGATCATGAGGCACATAAGCATACTCGACAGGATGTTGGATGAGGCCTCGAGGCTCCACTCTCACGTAGGGCCATTCCTAGCCTTGGGGGTTAAGGCTGGGCTTAGAGCCATCGAGGTCCTCGGATATGATCCATTCGAGATGAGGGCGAGAATCATGGTTCCTAGAGTCTCGACGCCATATACGTGCTTCGCAGACGGGGTCCAGTATGCCACCGGGTGCACACTCGGGAAACTTAATATAGAGATCTTTGAGGGAGGCCGGCTTGAAGCCGTTTTCACGTTGGGATCCAGGAGGTTAGTCCTCAGGGTTAGGGAGAGCATCTTGGCAGAGCTCGCGAGGTCGCTGAATTCCATGGAGGAGGATGCTAGGAGGATAATGAGGATGAGCTTAACCGATCTCTTCGAGGAGGAACTTGTCGAAGAGCCACGTCCTCCTCCATACCCTGAGTAGGAAGGTTTGGGCTGCAACCCTCTTTTCGAGGTTTTTGGTCCGAGGGCCTGACTCGCTACATCTACAACTCGCCGGTCTATTGCGCAATGAGCCTCCTAAACTAATGATATGAATGGTGCATAGACGCGAGGCATCTTATTGATGGTCGGGTGATGCCGAGAGCATAGGGAAAGCTTAAGAAGTTCATGAGACGGGAGTATAAGAAGATAGGCAACTCCTAAACGAGGAGGGCTGAGGAGAGTTAGATCATGGGTAGGATTGTCAGAACCGGAGTCTCCTTTCCCGAGGAGCTCCTCAGAACATTTGATAGGATAATCAAGGATCTCGGCATAGAGTCTAGATCTCAGGCGATACAAGAGGCTGTAAGGGATTTTATAACCATGAACTCCTGGAGGATTGCCGATGAAGAGGTTGCCGGCGCAATCTTGGTCCATTACTCGCATGAGGAGCATGGTATCGAGGAAAGGCTGACTGACGCGCAGCACGACTTCCTAAGCATCATACCATCCGCCCTTCATATACACCTTTCAAAGGAGGATTGCCTTCTGGTGATAGCTGTCAGGGGGAGGGCTCTCGTGGTCAAGGAGCTTGTGAGGAGGCTGAGGGAAGCTGGCAAGATAAAGCAGCTAACCTACATGATAATGCCTATCCGTTAGTGTTCCTTAATAGGCAGCTGGATAATCCACATGGTGGATGTGCTACGCTATACCTGGCAAGGTCGTCGAG
>JAKCEV010000019.1 GCA_023539495.1 Candidatus Wolframiiraptor allenii | reverse complement strand
AACCCCTGAGCCCCGAAAAGGGGAGGGGGTAATGGCCGGAGACCCGGCCAAGGGCCGAACCTCCTAGGGAGGAGGGATGTAGCCCAAACCTCCCCACTTAGGGTGGGGAGGGGGTCGGCAAGTTTCTCTACATCCCCGGCAATACTTATTAACCGCGAGCCGCCCGCCCTTTATGAAATGTCATCACAGCAGGAGTCTGACGCGAACATAATCTACCAGTGCGTCTGGTGCGGGAAGAAGTTTGAGAAGAAGATGCTCTCGAAGATAGCCGAGACGAGATGCCCCTACTGCGGGTTCAACGTGATAATGAAGGCGAGATCTCCGACAGCGAAGCTCATAGTATCCTCAAAGCTGACTGAGGAGCAAAGGCTCTTGACAGAGGATTAACCCCTTATACCCCTGATCTCGTTAACCTTCTTTATTACTTCATCCATGAAGTCTTTCGCATCTCCAGGCTCTATTATCGAAACGCTGCTAGCGCCCACTTGGAGGCCTGCAGCTTCGCCCAGCTCTCTCTTAGAAGTAACAAAGGTATAGGGGATCTTGCGCTCATCACATAATGTGGGCAGGAATGCGACTATCTCAGGCGGGTCAACATCCATAGCTATCACGACGAATTTGGCCTGACCGCGCTCGATGGACTTGATAACCTCGTTAACACCCTTCCTGATCATACCCGTCTCCCTAGCAAGCCTCACGACCTCGAGAGTTGCCTTTATAAGCTCCTCGGGGACCTCAAATGTCACATAACTAGGCCTTGGATTAGGCATACGCCCTCATCTCCCAAGCGGCTAGGAACCAGCTAAGCTAAAAACCTTCCGTAAACCACCCAACCAAGCATAGATCATGTCAAACTAACTAGGCGAGATGATCTTCTTAACAGCATCCTCAATTCTTGGAAAGAGATCCACTAGATCCTCGACCTTGTATGAAGCTTTTCAGCTTCCCATAAGATTCTATAAATCTCGAGGGTCATCAATCTCAATCAATAACTGTCTAGCAAATGATTTTAAGCCTCCTGATTTATTGAGATTGTTCCTTTGTAAACCCCGTGATTCTAGATCAATCTTAAAAAGGTTAGTTTGCTCATGATGCTGGGGTATTCATGGATCTGGATAGGATTGCCTTGAAGTGGGCCTTAAAGAATGCTGTCGAACATAATGGGAGGGCAATGATCGGCCCTGTTATCGCGAAGATTCTTGGTGAGAGACCGGATCTCAAGAGCGATATCGCGAGTGTTAGGAGGGCTGCTGAAAGGGCTGTTGAGAGGGTGAACTCGATGAGCCTTGAGGAGCAGCGTGCTATGCTGATGGAGATCGCGCCGGAGCTTCTGGAGGCTAAGCGTGTGGAGGAGAAAAGACTTCCACCCCTGCCTGGCGCTGAGCCCGGGAAGGTGGTTACGAGACTTCCGCCAGAGCCGAGCGGCTACATGCATATAGGTCACGCGATGAGCGGCCTCCTAAACTACCTCTACGCCAAGATGTATGATGGAAGGATATGGCTGAGATTCGAGGATACAGATCCTCGGAAGGTGAGACTTGAATATTATGAGAGCTTTAGGAGAGGATACAGGTGGCTTGGCATTGAGTGGGATTATGAGAAGAATAACAGCGATGACATAGAATTATTCTACAGGTATGCGGAGCAGCTTATCAGGGTTGGGAAGGCATATGTCTGCACATGCCCGGTTGAGAAGATCAGGAGACTTAGGGCACAGGGGGAGGAGTGTGAACACAGGTCTCTTGGAATTGACGAGAACCTGAGTCTCTGGAATGAGATGCTTGCTGGCAGCTTCCTAGAAGGCGAGGCGATCCTGAGGCTTGTCGGCGACATGAAGCATGCTAACACAACAATGAGAGATCCAGCATTATTCAGAATAATAGAGCACAGGCATCCACTCACTGGCAACAAATACAGAGTCTGGCCCCTTTACGACTTCGCCGTCTCAATAGAGGATTATCTTTGCGGCGTCACACACGTTCTCAGGACTAGCGAGTTCGCCCTGAGGGATGAGCTCCAGAATTATATCAGGAGCCTACTCGGCCTAAACCGACATCCGGTCTACATCGAGTACTCGAGATTCGAGTTTAAAGGGACGCCGGTTTCAAAGAGGAGGCTTAGGACGATACTGGAAGCTGGTCTCGCGAAGGGCTGGGATGACCCGAGATTCCCCACTATTGAGGGTGTCAGGAGAAGAGGGATACTTCCAGAGGCGATAAGGGAGTTCACGATAGCCCAGACAGGCTTCTCTTACGCGAAGAGGGAGTATGATTGGTCCCTCCTCTTCGCGATAAACAGGAAGATCTTGGACCCGCTTGCGAGAAGGCTTTTCTTCACGCCCAATCCCGTTAAGCTTCTGGTTGAGGGTGCCCCAAAGGCTTCTATTGAGGCACCATATCACCCCTCGAACAAGGACCTCGGCTCAAGGATCCTGAGAACCAGCAGCGAGTTCTACATAGCAGGGGCGGATGCTGAGAGAATGAAACCCGGTGAGGTGTATAGGCTCAAGTATCTCCTGAATTTTAAGGTCTTGGAGATTTGCGGTAGCCAAGTTCGCGGTGAGTTTCTGGGTATGGAACCTATGAAGGACGTCCAGATAATCCAGTGGGTTCCAGCTGACGAATACGTAGAGGTTGAAGTCCTAGTTCCAGATGTACTCTATTTGAATGATGAGATTAACCCGGAGAGCTTGAGAATCGTGAAAGGGTTCGGCGAGAAGGCCGTGGAGACCGTGAAGCTTGACGAGATTGTCCAGTTTGAGAGGTTTGGGTTCTGCAGGAGAGATTCTGAAAGCAAGGCCCTATTCATCTTTGCCCACGATTAGTCTTTAGAACTCTTTGGAGAGCCCATTCACGAAGCGGTCCCAAGAGAACATATTTACAATTCCGTAGATCTTTTATTGTTTTTGAGCCTGTTAGGAGCATCGCGATTCTAAGCTCTTCTGCCACACGTATTATCACGTTCTCGACATACTCGGGGCCCTTCAGAGCTGGCTTGAGCAAGGGCCGGGCCATGCCGACAAAGCATGCCCCTAGGGCGATCGCCTTAGCTGCCTGAAGACCGTCTCTTATGCCGCCGGATGCTATCACCTCCAGCCCCCTAATTTCTGAGACTTCTAGTATCGAGGCTGCAGTCGGTATCCCCCACTCGGAATATAGTTCCGCGATCCGGGCCTTGACCACATTTAAGCCCTTAACTCTCTCGCCCTCGATCTTCGCCCAGTTCGTTCCGCCGGCACCGGCCACGTCGATGGCCCTAACGCCAGCCCCTGCAAGCCTTTTAGCAACCTCGCGTGAGATTCCGAATCCGACCTCCTTCACGATCACTGGGACATCGAGTTTATCGCAGATAACCTCGATTGCACGCAGGATGCCCCTGAAGCTCTTAGACCCCTCGGGCTGAATAACTTCTTGAAGTACGTTGAGGTGTATCGCGAGGGCATCTGCCTCGATCATCTCAACAGCCCTCTCAGCATAGGCTACGCCGTGGGCAGCTATCTCCACGCCGCTGAGATTTCCAATTATGAAACAGCGTGGAGCAGCCTTCCTAGCAATGCTATACGTCTCTGCAAGCGATGGGTTCTCTATCCCAGCACGCTGGCTCCCAACCTCCATGGGTATATTGAGCTTCTCAGCTGCCTCAGCCAAGCTTCTATTGATTTCATAGGCCTCGCGAGTCCCGCCGGTCATCCCCTCGATCAAGATCGGGTACGAGAACCTCCTTCCAAGGAGGCTTGCCTCAAGGGAAACCTCATCCCAGCTCAGCTCGGGTAGGGCGTCATGGATAAGCTCAACATGCTCGAACCATGTTGTCTTCTCCGCGAACTCAGCCTCATCGCCCAAATCTAGACACAGGCTGATGTGATCCCTTTTCCTCTCCTCGATATCCCCCATGCCTCTCCGGAACGGGGAACAAAATAATATATAGCTCATGTGTTAGTGATACTAGTTGCCCGACCTTGGCTAGAAGAAGGCCCGCGGTCTCGGGAATGTTCTATCCATCGGGGCGGGAGAACCTGTTAAGGGAGATAGAGTCCTGCTTCCTTCACAGGCTTGGGCCGGGGAGCCTTCCGAGGAGGGTTAAGGGAGATAGGAGGCCGAACGCCCTGATCTCGCCCCATGCGGGCTACATGTACTCTGGGCCCGTCGCGGCTCATGCATATGCTAGGCTTGATGGATGTAATGTTGAGGTAGCCATAGTGTTGGGCCCAAACCATTATGGCGTCGGGACGCCTGTCTCAATCTTCCCCGAGGGTGTCTGGGTTACACCGCTCGGCGAGATACCGATAGACACGGAGTTGGCCATGGGGCTCTCGAGGCTATCAGACATATTCTCGTTGGATGAGGTATCGCATGAGCATGAGCACTCGATAGAGGTTCAGTTGCCATTCCTCCAATATGTGGTAGGGAGCTTCAGGCTTGTCCCAATATGCATGCTGGATCAGAGTATCGAGGCCGCGGTGAGAGTTGGCGAGGCCCTAGCCGAGATCCTCAGACGGAGGGAGAATGTCGTCTTGATAGCCTCGAGCGATATGACTCATTATGAGCCCCATGAGCGTGCGAGCAGGAAGGACTCGATAGCATTGGAGAGGATAAGCAGGCTGGATGTTGAGGGGCTCTATGAGGCCATATTTGAGCATGATATATCAATGTGCGGCTATGGGCCGGTGGCAGCCGTCCTCCACGCATGCAGGAAAATTGGGGCTGAGTGGGCTGAGGTCCTGAAATATGCTACAAGTGGCGATGTGGCTGGTGACTATAGCTCCGTCGTCGGATATGCGGCGGTCGAGATAAGGCTCCCGGGAACATAGATTAACCCCGAGCCCTGAATGAGGTAAGAATAATGAACCGAAAATCCAGCCAATACATGCTAAGAATTTCAGCCTTCCATTACCCATATCCCTCAAGAATGCTCAAAAAGGCTCAAGTAAGAGTAAAAACCCTAACCCCTTTATTTTTCTCTCATTTTTAGAATAGACCTTAGAGGAATACAAGGTGAAATTGAGCGGGAGAAGTTTATGAAGAGGAGAATATCCCCCCTCGGTTGAGGAGGCTGGCGATGAGCAAAAGGGTTGAGAAGATCGAGGAGCCTGTCCCAGCGGTCGTCGAGCAGATAGTGGGGAGGACGGGCGTGACCGGCGAGGTCACCCAAGTCAGGGTTAGGATACTCGAGGGAAGGGATGCCGGCAGGGTTATCTCGAGGAATGTCAAGGGCCCTGTAAGGGTCGGGGATATCCTAATGCTCCTCGACACGGAGCGCGAGGCCGAGAAGATAAGGTGAGGTGACCCGGGGCATGCCGACAAAGCATAGATGTGCCTTCTGTGGTAGGGAGTTTCTCCATGGCAGGGGCATACTGTACGTTAGGAATGATGGAACTCAGCTCTGGTTCTGCTCACGGAAATGCAGGATCAGCATGATAGACTTCAAGAGGGATCCGCGAAAATTTAAGTGGACGGAGAAATACGCGCCTGAGGCCGTTAGGGCGCGCTGACCCTCTCCCCACCCTGAAGGGTAAGGGTTCCAGCTGGTGCGGGGAGAAGCACCGTAAATCTGTAAAGTGGATCCGGTAAAGCCGCTGCTCGAAGAACATCCATATATTGTTGCTTATCCGGGCACGTGACATGAGCGAGAGAAGCGAGATTGAGAGGACATTTGTAATGCTCAAGCCAAGCTGTATTCAGAGGGGGCTCATGGGTGAGGTTATCTCAAGATTTGAGAAGAAGGGGCTCAAGATACTCCAGATAAAGATCATGAAAATGCCTAGGGAGAAAGCAGAGGAGCTTTACAGAGTTCATGAGGGTAAGCCATTCTACCAGGGCCTGATAAACGCGATATCAGGCAAGACGGTGGCCTTGATGGTTCTTGAGGGCAGGAGGGCGATAAGCGTCGTAAGAAAGTTGATAGGCGCGACGGATCCCGCACAGGCCGAGGCAGGCACTATTAGAGGAGACCTTGCAATAGATCTGACGGACAACCTAATCCACGCCTCCGACAGTCCTGAATCCTATGAGCGCGAGCACAGGATATTCTTTACAGAGGAAGAGCTTGAGACATGATAACACCCATAATCAAACCATAAATGTTAAGAGTTGGAGGCTATAAGCCCCTTAAGGAGGTTGTCGGCCATTAAGCCTCTTCCAGCCCAGCCGGAAGTGAATATCGGGACTCTAGGCCACGTTGATAATGGCAAGAGCACGATAGTTCAGGCAATAACCGGGATATGGCCCGCGAGACACTCGGAGGAGCTGAAGAGGGGGATCACGATCAAGATAGGATATGCTGATGCGGCGATCTATAGGTGCCCCAGCTGCGAGGAACCCCACAATTACACCACTCAGGAAAAATGTCCTAGATGTGGCTCGAAGACGGAGTTCGTGAGAGCGATCTCGTTCATAGATTGTCCAGGCCACCACTCTCTGATGATAACCATGCTATCCGGCGCGGCCCTCTTCGATGGAGCGATATTCGTCGCGGACGTCAGGCATAAGTTCCCACAACCGCAGGATCGAGAACATCTACAGGCAGCATTAATCCTGGGGGTCAAGAACATGATATTCGCCCAGAATAAGATAGATGTCTCGACGAAGGAGAGGGCAATAGAGAACTATGAGGAGATCAGGAACCATGTTAGGGGGACTATTGTTGAGAGGGCGCCGATAATCCCGGTCTCAGGCCAGCAGGGTGTTGGGATAGATGTGCTTCTCTGGGCTATGGAAAAGTTCATCCCAACTCCTCCGCGGGAGCTGGATAAGCCATTCCGCATGCCGATCCTAAGGTCATTCGACATCAATCCCCCTGGAACACCGGCGCAGAATCTGAGGGGTGGCGTGATAGGGGGCTCGATAATAAGGGGGGTTGTCAGGGTTGGCGATGAAATAGAGATCGCTCCAGGCCCGCTCATAGATGGGAAATGCGAGCCGATAATCACCGAGGCCGTAAATATCAGGGCTGGGGGCAGGAATGTTGAGGAGGCTAGGAGCGGTGGGCTAACAGGGATAGAAACGAAGCTCGATCCAGCCTTAACGAAGGCTGATGGGATGACCGGGAACATGGCTGGGAAGCCCGGAACCCTGCCGCCTATCCGAAACCACCTAGAATTGGAGTACAAGCTCTTCGAGAAGGTCGTTGGACTGAGTGAGGATGTTACGGTCGCCCCAATAAGGGAGCGGGAAGCCCTTGTGATAAACGTCTACTCCGCTGTCACGAGTGGCATAGTCACGAGAAGGACGAGCGATAGAATAGAGCTGGAGCTAAAGAGGCCAATAGTCGCCGAGGATGGTGATAAGGTCGCGATTTCAAGGATCATGGGATCGGCTTGGAGGCTAATAGGATACGGAAGGATTCTCTAAAATGAGGGTCCTAGTTGATGCCAGCTTCCTAATTCTATGCGCGGAGGCTGGCAGAGACTTCATACGGCTGGCGGAGGATGTTATTGGAGAACCCATTGAACCATATGTAACAGAAGAAGTTCTCAATGAATTGAGGAGCATTGCTGGGAGGGGTGGCAGGAGGGGGCAGCTCGCATCCATCGCCCTAGAGATAGCGAGTAGGATGAATGTTATTGGGGGAGGAGATAGGATGCCCGCGGACATGAGGCTTCTCCAAGAGGCCACGCGTCTCAAGGCGGCTATAGCCACGATGGACATTAACCTGATAAGAAGGGCTAGATCCTTAGGGATACCTGTAATAAGTGTTGGATCGGATATGAGGGTGATCTTTGAGGGTGTTAGGCTCTGACCTCCTCCCACCCTAAGGAGGCGAGAGAGTAATCCTTAAATCGGGAACAAAATATCTAAATTTTACTGACTTTTGAAGGGTTAGGAAAATGTTCTACCTCGTGGAGATAGAGGATGTTGTCGCGATTCCCCCAAGGGATTTTGGCAGGCCTCTTAAGAAGGTGGTATTAGAGAGAGTTAAGGACGCTTATGAGGGTAAGATCCTAGAGGATCTTGGATACGTTGTCATGGTTGTGGATGTTGAGGCCGATCCCGTCGGCGTGCTCCTCCCAAGGGATGGAGCAACATATCATAAGGCCAAGGCGAAGCTCCTCTGCTTCCATCCGAGGATACAGGAAGTTGGCGAAGGAGAGGTTGTCGAGATCACGGAATTCGGAGCATTCATCAGGGTCGGCCCACTGGACGCCCTCCTACATATTTCCCAGATCATGGACGATTATATAACCTATGATGAGAGACACTCGGTCTTGGTGGGCAAGAAGACGGGCAACAAGCTCGAGGTAGGGGATGATGTCAGGTTCAGGGTAGTCGCGGTCTCTCTAACACATGGCACGACCGGGAAGATAGGGGTTACGACGAGACAGCCATATCTCGGAAAGCTTGAGTGGATTAAGAAGAGCTTGGAGAAGGCCATGCCCGAGCCGAAGAAGGCAAAGGCCATGGCGGGTGAGGAGTGATTGCCCGCAGCCCTCCGAGCATGTAGGGATTGTAAGTTTATAACAACGTCAAGGGATAAATGCGAGAACTGCGGCTCAACAAATCTCACGCAATCATTCTACGGCATGATAATAATCTTGGACGAGGAGAAGTCTGAGCTAGCACATGATCTCGGGATAAGGAAGAAGGGAGCCTATGCGGTCAGAGTCGCCTAAATGGCCTCCGAGGCACAGGCTAATCTTCTCCGAGGATGTCAAGAGACTCCTGAAGGAGCCAGCAGGTAGGCTGATATCAGGAGACCCGGATCAGGTGATAAAAGAGGTTAAGCGGCTGATTGAGGCGGATAACCCGCCATTGGTCATCGCGGTTGGCGACTACACCTCGGCCAAGCTCAGAGAATATGGAGCACGGGTAAACATCTACATCATTGATGGAAGAGTTGAGAGAAGGCCACGCCAGATCTTCAATACATTAGGGCTCAGGGTGATCGAGTGTATAAATGAGCCTGGGACGATATGCCCCGAGGCGGCCTTAAAGCTCCATGAACTCCTCGCAGAGCCCAATATCAAGGACACGGTTCTTCTCGTGAGGGGGGAGGAGGACCTGCTCACACTAGCCACGATAATCTCCGCTCCAGAAGGTTCCGTGATAATCTACGGCCAGCCAGGAGCCGGAAGCGTCTACGTGAAAGTGGATAAAGCCTTGAAGAGAAGAGCTCTAGAGATAGTCGAGCTTGCAGAATCCAGCACTCTACACGAGAAGTGAGGTTTATTTAATGCCCATGAACCATGAATTTTGCCTCCCGAGCTGGAGGTGGATAGTTTGCCTCGGAGATACCTCAGAACGAGGAGTAGAAAGAGGAAGTATGTGAGGACTCCGGGCGGCAGGACCGTGATCCACTATGTTGACGAGAAGAGGGATCATCATCACTGCGCTAGATGCGGCGGCATAATTCATGGGATACCGAGGGAAAAGGATTTCAAGCTCACACATAGCGAGAGGACTGTTGAAAGGTATTATGGCGGCGTCCTCTGCCAGAATTGTTTGGAGGAGCTGATTAGGATTCAGATTGCTAGGGAATGGGAGACTATTACACAAGCCTGAAAAACTCCTTAACAGCCGTGAGCGCTATTCTGAACACCGAATCTTCATCCAAGTTACTCGTGTCGAGGACTAGGTGAAATGGCTCAAAATCTTTCCCAAGCTCTATCCCATAGATCCTCTGGTAAAGCTCGGAGCTCTCCCTATCCCGCCTCTTTAACATCTCTAGAGCCTCATCAAATGATATGCCGCTGCGCCTCGACACTCTCCTAGCCCTAACCTCAAGGCTTGCTTTGAGCCATATGTTGAATCCACCTCTATAGAGCCATGGTAGAACCCAGCTATCAATGACGATGTTGCCCCTCTCAGCGAGCTCCACGAGCTGTTGATCAACTTCCTTATCGAAGTCCGGGTTTCTCAGCCTCTCCTCAAGGAATCTTAGCCCATCAGGGGTTTCCCACCACTCCACGCCACCTGGCCTGTATCCGCGCTTTATTGCCAGCAGCTTCAATCCATCTCCACCTGAGACGTAAGTGAGGCTCAACGCCTCGGCGAGTCTTCTTCCGAGCGTACTTTTTCCTGATCCTGCGAAGCCGCTGATGCAGATCACGATCCCGGGCATTGTGAATCACCGTTCAGCCGGCATCAAATAAACCAGACTTCTAGGGGACGTAGAAGAAGGGCTCCTTACGAAACTCTTCAATTTTCATTATCTGTTCAAGTCTTTTTAGAACCTTCTCACGGATCTCTATGGGCTTCATTCTCTCCCTCACGATCCTCCCACCCTTTACTAGGGGTTTGAGGAGGGGCTCGACACTATCGCCGCATAAGGGACACTTATCAAGCCTCACGTTAAATGGTGTTATCATGTCATGTAGTCTCCCGCATCTATAGACCTGCTTCCTGCCTGGAAGCTTACCCTTCTTCGAGAACGGCTTCCCATCCACCTCAACTATATCCATGGCCAGGTCGATTGAGGGTGGGAAAGCTATTGAGGTCCCGACGCCGAAGCCGTCAGCGATGTCGGCGAGCTCTCGAACCTGTTCCTCATCCAGCCCACCACTCACAAATATCTTGACATGCTTGTAGCCCGCTAGGTCAAGGGCCCATCTCGCCTCCTCTACAATTTTCCTCATGCTGCCCCTCCTAGACCCCGGGGTGTCGAATCTGACGCCGTAAAGCCTCTCGCCTAGAGTTTCAGCCGCCATAAGGGCCTCGAAGCGCTCGTCGGAGAGGGTGTCACATAATGCTATCCTTGGGACATCTGGCGGCATAACCTTGTCAAAGGCCTTCCATGCATCGGGCTGGCTCCCGAATAGGAGGATGAGGGCGTGGGGCATCGTGCCGACAGGCTTAACGCCGGCGAGCTCCGCGCCTAATATATTCGAGACCGCATCGCATCCGCCTATCAATGCATAGACATCTGCCATCGGGGCTATCGCGGGATGGATGGATCTTATCCCGAAAAAGATGAGCATCTTTCCGTTCGCGGCAATCTTAAGCCTTGCCGCCTTCGTCGCTATGCTCGTAGCATGCCTGAGTATCCCGAGAAGGCTGGACTCGTATATGCCGTACTCGATGTATCTTCCATCTATCGCCATCACCGGCTCATAGACCCTGAAGAGCTCACCTTCCTCAACCGCATAAATATCGACATCCCTTCCTTCAAAGAGCGCCGCAACCTCGTTGATGCCCGCGGCTATCGCCCAATCATATCCCTTTGGAAGACCATATGCGTGTATCTCAGCATATGCTCTAGTATTCGCTTTACCGGACTTCTCCAAGACCTCCTTAGTTCTAGCAAAGTAGACATCAGTAACCCTGCCCGCCAAGATTTCCTCTTCAGAGGCCATGTATAGCTTCCTAAGACCCCCTCCCCTAGTTGGGGTGGGGAGGTTTGGGCTACATCCCTCCTCCTTAGGAGGTTTAGCCCTTGGCCGGGTCTCCGACCCATTACCCCTATCCCTCTCGGGGCTCGGGGTTATTGATGTCATCGAGGTATTGTTCGACGTCGCTGTCATTAAAATGTTGCGTGCCGCTGCGAGATCCGCATTAAACACCTTGTTCATCGTCGTGCACTTGAATAATCCCCTGCTAATTCTAACGCCGCATCCATCACCATGTAATGGACACCTCGACGAAGTATAGGACTCATCCACGTAGATTACGCTGATCCCTTATTCGTTGGGGGTAGCCTGAAAGTGGAAAGGTTATTATGATGACGTTGAGATGCCGGGAAGCCAGCTCAACACAAGATTCGATTCACATTATGGCGATAGGAGGGCCTCGGAGCAGGTCTTCATGATGCCGTTCAGGGAGGGGGAGAATGTCAGGTATTTCATGGTCAGGGGTATATGCGGGGGCGATAGGCGCATAACAAGATGCGACTAATGACTGGGATCAATTGATAGAATATCTCGGGATGTCTGGGAGGAGATGTGGGGTGCCATGCTATTCAAGCTGAAGACCGCCGAGACAAGCATGCCATAAAGCCGAAGCCCATCACAACATTCCACATTTTATTTCACATTTTCAAAGACCTCCCCAACGAATAAGGGCAGACTCTTAATCACATTAAGCTGTGGGAGTATGAGGGTTGTTGTAGGCTGGTTTAGGGGGGTAACTATGACGTCTAATCCGAGGCCTATGAGGTTAATGATGAGGAGTTTCAGAGAGTGCTCTCTACGACTTCGAATCTTAGCCTATCTACTGTGGTGAGCTCTGCCTTAAGGATCGCGCTCATAAACCTGAGAGATGCGACATTGTCAAACTCTTGGATCGTGAATATCGCGTCAACCGGCACTACCAGCTTATATCCCCTCATGGCACCACCAATGGCGGTACAGAGGACGCATACATTCCCCAATAGCCCCGCTAGTATCAGCGTCCTAATGTTTCTCGATCTGAGGATATGGTCAAGCGGGGTCGAGTAGAAGGCGTCATAGCTCGGCTTCCTAATTCTTATCTCGCCATCAGCAGGCTTGAGTTCCTCAACGATCTCAGCCCCCCATGTTCCTTCAACAGCATGTTCACCCCATATCTTGAACTCTGGGTCATCTCTAACATGCCAATCTTGGGTATAGATCACGGTGGCACCAGCTCTCCTCGCGGATAACAGGAGGCGCTTAATGGGCTGAATAACCCCCTCGGCGCCCCTCGCATAAAGCCTCCCAGAAGGGTTCGCGAAATCATTCTGAACATCTATTATCAGTAAAGCGGATTCCATCGGCTTGACCATGACATCCCTAACCTCAAGCTTCTCAGGAAGTCTCAGGATCTCGGGAAATCTCATGATAAGCCCTCCAACATAGTTTACAGCCATGAAAATAACTTTTGCGATCATCGTTGAAGGCGGGAGGCTTATATTATGGATATAGAGGCTTCCCCACAATGAGTAGCGGTGAAGAGATAGTACTGCCGCTCTGCACATCATGTAAGAAACCCATCGAACCACATGAGCACGCAGTTAAGTTCCCATGCCCTAACTGCGGCAAAGTTATTATTTGGCGATGTAGGTTATGCAGAGAGCTCGCGAAACCCTATATCTGTCCATCATGCGGATTCACAGGACCATGAGGTGATCCGTATATGGCTAAGGTGGCAATTATAGCGGAGATAATGCCTGAGGATCCTGAGATAGACCTAGACCAGCTCGTCGAGAGGATAAGAAGCAGTCTTCCCCAGGACTTCGAGCTAAAGCAAGTTGAGACTAAGCCTGTCGCGTTCGGCCTAAAACTGGTACGAGCTATGTTCATACTCCCTGAGAGGGAGGGCTCATCAGAGATTCTCGAGAAGGTCTTAAGCCAAGTGGAGGGGGTTCAGGAAGTAAATATAGTGGCGTCAACTAGGATTTAGCCTGCTCTAGAACGTACTATTGTGACTTAAATAGTAGCTGAGCATCCGTTGATGATGCGGAATAAATGAGTCCACGCGAGCTGCGCCTGAGAGTAGTTGAGGCCCGCCAAAGAGATGTAGGATATGGGATAGCGAGAATTGACCGGGAAGTCGGGGCCTCGGCGGGGTTCCAGACAGGAGATGTCGTGGAGATTATTGGGAGGAAGGTTACCGCGGCGACCCTCTGGCTCGGCTACATGGAGGATGAGAAGGACGCGATCAGGATTGATGGCTATATCAGGAATAATGCCGGGGTATCCTTGAATGAGTGGGTCACGATCCGCGAGGCCAAGGTTAGTGAGGCCCAGCTCGTCGTCCTCGCCCCGGTGAACTCCTCGATAAAGCCTGATGAGAACTTCACGAGGCTTGTTAAGAGCAGGCTGATCGAGTACCCAATAGTGCAGAAGAACGTGATCCCTGTAATGTTCTTCGGAAATCTTTTCACGTTCGCGGTCTTGCAGACCAAGCCTCAGGGCGTCGTCAAGATAACCCCGAGAACAAGGCTCATAATACACTCGAGAGCGATGCAGGAGAAGGTCCTGAAGACCACCGTCACCTATGAAGACATAGGAGGATTGCATGAGCAGATACAGAGGATAAGGGAGATGATAGAGCTGCCGCTCCGCTATCCAGAGTTATTCCAGAAGCTGGGGATAGAACCGCCGAAAGGGGTTCTCCTTTATGGCCCGCCCGGATGTGGTAAGACGCTCCTAGCTAAGGCTGTGGCCACGGAGGCCGAGGCTAACTTCATACTCGTGAATGGCCCGGAGATAATGAACAAGTATTATGGCGAGAGTGAGGCGAGGCTTAGGGAGATATTTAGAAAGGCCGAGGAGAATGCTCCATCAATAATATTCATCGATGAAATTGACGCCATTGCTCCAAAGAGGAGTGAAGTTACCGGTGAGGTTGAGAAAAGGGTTGTAGCCCAGCTTCTAGCCCTGATGGACGGCCTCGAGAGCAGGGGCCAAGTAATAGTCATAGGGGCGACGAATAGACCTAACGCCCTTGACCCGGCCCTCAGGAGACCTGGGAGATTCGACCGTGAGATCGAGATAGGGATTCCGGATAGGAATGCTAGGAGGGAGATACTCCAGATACATACTCGGGGCATGCCGCTGGCAGAGGATGTTGATCTCGATAGGCTCGCTGAGATCACCAAGGGTTATACAGGCGCTGATCTAGCTGCCCTCTGCAGAGAGGCAGCTATGAAGGCCATCAGGAGGATTCTACCGAGCATAGATTTCTCGGAGGAGAGGATACCACCGGAGATACTGGACAAGCTCGTGGTTACCATGAAGGACTTCCTAGACGCTTTCAAGGAGATAACGCCGACGGCACTCAGGGAGATAGAGATCGAGATACCGAATGTCCGCTGGGAGGATATCGGCGGGCTAGAGGATGTAAAGCGCCAGCTTGTGGAGTCGATAGAGTGGCCGCTGAAGTATCCGGAGAAGTTCGAGAGAATGGGGATAAAGCCGCCAAAGGGGATCCTGTTATATGGGCCGCCTGGATGCGGTAAGACGATGCTCGCGAAGGCTGTCGCTACGGAAGCCGAGGCCAACTTCATCTCGGTTAAGGGGCCCGAGATCTTCAACAAGTGGGTTGGGGAGTCGGAGAAGGCCGTTAGGGAGATATTTAGGAAGGCTAGGCAGGCGGCGCCATGCATAATTTTCTTCGACGAGATAGAATCCGTCGTAACGAGGAAGGATCTTGTGGAGGATTCATCCGGCGTCTCCAGCAGGGTGACAAGCCAGATCCTTGCGGAGATGGATGGTATCGAGGAGCTGACTGATGTAATAGTCATAGGAGCGACGAATAGGCCTGACCTGCTCGACCCTGCAATACTAAGACCCGGGAGATTTGATAAGCTAATCTATGTGCCTCCACCAGATGAGAAGTCGAGATATCAGATCTTGAAAATATACACGAGGAAAATGCCGCTCGCCCCGGATGTCTCGCTCAAGGAGCTGGCCATGAGGACTGAGATGTATAGTGGGGCTGATTTGGCGGCCCTATGCAGGGAGGCGGCGATGAACGCGCTTAGGAGGAATCTAGACGCCGAGTATGTGACGAGACAGGACTTTGAGCAGGCCCTAGAGATAGTTAAGCCCAGCATAACGCCGCAGCTCCTGAAGGAGTATGAGCGGATGAGCGAGGTGATTAGATACAGGAAAGAGCAGCTGACGATGATAGGATGAGGAGGGGGAGGAGAACATGTCCGGAAGGGATTCTGACCTCCTCCCCATTTGGTGTGGGGAGGTTTGGGCTACATCCCTCCTTCTGGAGGTTCAGCCCTTGGCCGGGTCTCCGGCCATTACCCCCTCCCCTTTCGGGGCTCGGGGGTTACTGGCATTATCAAATATTATTCGGCATTATTTAAACGATGTGCTACGGTGAGATCGGCGTGGATGCCTTGTTCAGCCACATGCATTTGAATAGCCTCTCTTCCTTGTTTATTTCTCATTTTTCAGGTTTCAGGATAGAGCCCAAGAAATAAAAGCAAGTTCCTTATTCTTAGACCTATAGGGGGTCATGATGAGGTGTAGGGTCTTCCGGGGCGATTATTATGAGAGGATCGAAGGATACTGCCTCACGGACGAATAGGAAACTAGTTAGGCCTGGGAGCGAGATCTACTCGAGGATAATAGAGGTTTTGGAGAAGCTTGGCGGGAAGGCGATGGAGTCGAACCTCCTAGAGGAGCTTAGGAAGAGGGGCTTTGATGTCAGCCTACCCGAGCTGAGGAATATGCTGATGAAGCTCGAGATAAGAGATAAAGTTAGGGTTCTCAGCCTCGATGAGGAGAGGAGGGTTGTCGAGCTACTAGTGAGGCTTAGAGGCCTAGAGAAAGCCTAAAACCATTGATCAAGGCTCGTGACACCCTTAGTCTTCTTGAGAGCTTCCTCAAGCTCCTTCAAGGCTTTTTCAACTCTTTCCTCAGAGAAATCGTGCTCGTCGCAGAGCATTTTCTTAACGCCCTCGCAATCGATTTCCCTCCATTCGACCCTGTAATCTCCTGTGACATCCGGGTTTAGGAATATGCGCCTAATCTCCTCGGGATCCACCTCAAGGGTTTTCCCGATGGCCTTTAAAGCCTTCTCAGCCGATCCATAGGTCTTTATTAGCTTCAGCGCGGTCTTTGGTCCAACACCCTTAACCCCCTCACAGTAATCGGTTCCAACGAGTATCGCAACATCTATCAGCTGCTCCCTAGTTATTCCAAGTCCCTGAAGCAGCTTATCGAGATATATTAGCTCAGGCTCAACCTCCACATACTCCTTTCTCCCGGGAAGCTTTCTTCTCCCCACGATTGATAGGTTCCTCACGAGCCTCGGCGACCCGAAAAGGAGTGAGTCGAAATCCTGTGAGCCGGATGCATAAGCATCTCCCCTCATCGCTATATATGCTGCTTGGGCCTCCCCCTCGCTCGGGGCCTGCACTACGGGGATCCCCATAAGGTTCAGGAGCTTTTTCGAACTCTCGACTATGAACTCGTTGAGGGTCGCGGCCTGCTTAGCGTATTTCTGGGCCTCTTCGAGCCTGCCCTCAGCGAGAGCCTGCTCATAGAGCTTCTGCGCCTCCAGCCTCCTCTCACTTCTCTCCTCGACAGTCGCCCTTTTCAGCTCTGGAGGCCTTCCATCGTAGACGAAGATCGGCTTTATCCCGATCTTGAGGAGGTTTATCGTCCTGAAGAACAATCCACTTAGATGGCTCGTGATCCTCCCATGCCTATCCATGAGAGGTCTCCCGTCCTGGCCGCGGATAATTGTGATGAACTGGTAGAGCGCATTATACGCGTCGAGAGCTATTGCCTTGCCGCCAAGAGACTCTAAGGTAACAGTCTCAACCGCGGCCTCCGGGATTATCTCCCTGATTTTAACCCCCATCCCAGCTACCTCAAGTTATATACCATTTAAGCTTCTTGATAACTTCTTTCATCAACAATTTTAACAATTATTTTTCCGGATGAATAATACTCGCAAGGCCGTAGAAAGACTTCCCAGAGCAATTTCCTTCCCCCTTTTCTTAGACCTCTTTTACTCTACTTTTCTCAGATCTAAGGTGAAGATGCTCCTCCTCGGGGCAACTTCCATGACCTCTCTGCTAAACTCTATTTCCACTACATGTTTCAGCTTCGCCACCCTATCCACCACGGCACGAGATGCTTCCTCGAGAGACCGGGAGACCGTATAGAGGTGTAGGATTCCGCGGTTCTTGCAGACTCTAAGCCCCACATCGAGAAACTCTAGGGAACGATATGGCAGGTCCATTATTACGCGATCATACTCTTCGCGAGAATTCTCGAGCACCTTCCGGGCATCGCCGAGAATGGGCTTCACTCGATCCTCAACTCTATTCAGCCTCAGGTTCTCAAGGAGATACTTGTATGCATCAGGGTTGATCTCCACAGCGACGATCCTCACGGATGGCTGGAGTTTTGCTATGAGTATCGAA
Source organism: Candidatus Wolframiiraptor allenii (assembly GCA_023539495.1). GTDB lineage: Archaea > Thermoproteota > Nitrososphaeria_A > Caldarchaeales > Wolframiiraptoraceae > Wolframiiraptor > Wolframiiraptor allenii. Next base: position 4,844 of record JAKCEV010000019.1, on the reverse strand, counting down.
AATGGGCCTACACCCGCGAACATATCTAGTACCCTCTCACCGGCCGCGACCTGCCTAGCGACACGAAGTCTCTCCCCAGAGAGTCTAGGGTTAAAGAAGACCTTCCTTAAGTCGAGCTTATAGACGCATCCATGCTCCCTGTAAATCGTCTCTGTGCTGCCCGAGCCCGCGATAACCTCAATATTCCTTATCCTATAATCGCCGATAGTCTCGCCTTTTGTCAAGACCATCCTAGCCCTAGGATGTAGGCGTAGTAGCGCCTCACCTATTTCACGAGCATAATTCCTTAAGTCCTCATCCAGATCAACGAGTATCAGGTCTCCTACGATGTCATAGGATGATGGAAGCTTGTCGAGGATGCTGTTTGGAAGCTTTCCGGCGAGATGCTCTTTAAGGGATCTTGGCTTTCTCGCCCTCATCTCAAATAATGCTTGAGTAAGCTCACCGCCAAGCTCTTCCAAAAGCCTGCGCGCTCCTTCAGCCTTCTTCAAGGGAAAGAAGACAAATCCATTTTCCTCGAAGGGCTTTAGAGCCCTATCCAGAGCCCCCATTACGATAAGTTTTCTCCTGAGCTCCTCAGCCTTGCATCTAGGCACTTTGACAGCCTCTCGGAGAATCTTCCCGTGCTCATTCAAGGCTTATTCTTCTCCTTCCTCAAGAACCACCCTCAGCAGCTTTTCAGCCTTCTCCAAGACCTCGAAAGCATCTCTCCCAAAGATTATTATCATGGGCTCCTTGCCCCAGTCGCCCTCATGATAAACGATATCCGGGACCTTTCCCCCAGCATTCTTAATTGCTTCCCCGACGCCCCATGGTATCGTGCCGCCCTCAATCCTCTTAACATCCTCCGGCTCCAGCCTCCTATCATAGTAGCTGACTATCCAGCCGAGCCTCCTTGCTGCATCTATAAACTTCGGATTATATCTCATATTCATCGCCGCCCTCATTTCTGGATCATATTCAAGCGCCTTTAACAAGGCTCTCGCAACATGCCGCGAGGCTGAGAACCATGGGTGGTCAGAGGCCCTCGGTCCATCCGGGTGCCTCACGATCCTTCCAGGGACTCCAGCCACATCCTCGAGATCCCTCGCGCCCGGGATAGCCATGCAGAGATTCATCTGACATTCCGGTATAGCCTCCATGAAGATCCTATTCTTCTCAATTCTCCTAACAGCCTCTCTCATAACCTCTAAGACCCTAAATCTCTCAGCATCCCTCAGAAGCTTCCCAACAGGGTTTACGGGGCCGCTCCCAGCACCAACCTGAAAGCCATACTTGATGGCATCCGTTACAAACCTCTTCGCGTTCTCCACTGCCTCGAATATGCTCCTCCTCTTGGCGAGCTCGGCGGCTATGGCGGAGGCAAACGTGCACCCAGTTCCATGCGTCGTCCTCGCCTCGATCCTCTCAGCCTCATAGATCCTGAACTCGCCCTCGAAGTAGAGGACGTCGGCGGCCCTCTCCCCCTCGATATGCCCTCCCTTGACAACCACGCCCCTCGCCCCGAGCTCCGAGATGATCTTCGCCGCCTTCTTCTGAGACTCTAGATCCCTGATCCTGATCCCGGATAATGCTTCAGCTTCGAGCGCATTAGGCGTGATGACGTATGCGAGTGGTATGAGCTCCTCGACCAGCGTCTTGACGGCATCCTCTCTCAGGAGACGCGCACCGCTCTTCGCGATCATCACGGGATCAACGACGATTGGCGTGCTGATGCCCCTTAGCTCAGACGCGACAGCGCCTATGATCTCGGGCGTGTGAAGCATCCCCGTCTTGACTGCGTCAACGCCGATATCCCTGACCACGACCCTTATCTGTTCCCTTATCAGCTCCACGGGCAAGTCATAGACCATTGTTACTTCAACCGTGTTCTGTGCTGTTATCGAGGTTATCGCGCTCATCCCATGGACTCCGAGTGCTGCGAAGGTCTTAAGATCAGCTTGTATACCAGCGCCACCACCTGAGTCGGAACCAGCGATAGTCAAGGCTCTCGGTATCATCAAGGATAAGTCCAACGATCCAAGGCTTTAAGCTTTAGAGATTAATGATGAAGTCCATGTACTCTTTGATTCTCAAAAGCCCATGCCTTTCCCGTATTGTCACCCCGGAGCCCTTATCATCCTCGAGTGACGCGCCTTCATAGGCAGTCGCTGCAAACGTCTCGCATAGATCGAAGAGATGCAATATATCATCTGGGTCGCCCACATGAAGATAGATTGTCAGGTCGTTGATCAGGAATATTCTTGTGAATCTTCGAGCATAATCTTCGAGGAGCCTTCTCGCCTCTATTAGATTCATCTCTGCGTAATGAAGGACCTCGTGCGCATCTCTGCCGAGAAGCCTCGGTGGATAAACCCTGCTGGGCCTCAGGTATCTTAGCTCCCGAACCATGGGATAGTATGATTCCATGGATCTCCCGACACCACCATACTCTGGCGCTAGATCTATCACTGTTACCTCGTCCTTTAACCCTCTCTCAACAAGAAAACTGAGAAAGCTTGTCAATAGCCTTGTCTTGCCGACGCCCACCTCGCCGCATATGAGAACCCTTCTACCAAGGAGCTTGTCAAAGTTCATGCTTCTCCCCATCTCGAGAGCCTGGGACCAAATAATGGTTAAAATAATGGTTATAACAATGTTTTCGCGAAGGAGCGGTCTTGAGCGTCTCGGCAACGAAGAGGATCTCGCTCTTCATCGTGATCGTGTCTCTCGGCATCATCATAGCACCCTTGCTCTGGTTCCCGTTCTTCACTACGAAGGCTTATCCCGGCCAGCACCTGATAAATGCTCTCGCCGGGGTGATGCTTGGGCCATGGTGGGCGGCGGCCGCCGCCATCCTGATAGGCATCGTAAGAAATATCCTCGGAATCGGGACCATTTACGCCTTCCCGGGAGGAATCCCGGGAGGGGTCGTGGTCGGCCTCGTCTACCTCGTGACCCGCAGATCCAAGAGGCCGGCGATAAGGTATCTCGCAGCCCTCGCAGAGCCCATAGGAACGGTGCTGATAGGCGGGACACTATCGCTCGCCGTGATAGCCCCGATCATCGGGGATCCGCGGCTCCTCGGCGCAGTGGAGCAGTACGGGCTCTGGCGCTTCCTCCCAGTCTTCTGGTCGGGCTGGGCGTTAAGCTCGATCCCAGGCTCTGTCGCGGGCTACCTAGTATTGCTGGCCTTGGATAGGATTGGCGTTATGAGTCGGATACTCGGGCTTCAAGCGGCAATTCAGGCCAAACAAAAAGATCACTTGTAAAGAAGTTCGTCAGCGTTCCAACACCTATTGCGAGTATGTATGATATTGCGATCGGTATGCCGAGGATATATGCGAAGAGGTAGTGGGAAGCCATGGTTGCGAGGAAGCCCAACAACCTCGATACATGGAAGTATAGTATTCTTAGGTGGAGCTTCAGTGTTCTCCTGTTCCTGAATGTCCAGAGATCGTTCCAGATGAAGTTGCTAATTATTGCTGTCTCCACCCCTATGGCAAGCGAAATTATATCGCTCAGCCCGGCGATATAGCATGCATATGAAACACCATAATTAACGACCACGCCGCTGGCGCCCACTACGCCGAACTTGAGGAATGTTATCGAGAATATCTTCCTTCTAACCCATTCCAAGATCCTCCTGATCGCGCTCATCTTACTAGAGCCTCTCCTTCAGGTATAGCTCCTTTAGCTTGGCCATGTTTGTCGCGAAGTTCCCGCGAGAATCGACGGGGGTTTCGAGTATCAGCGGGAGGGGCCTGATTACTGGGTGGTGAAAGAGCTCGAAGAACCCCCTCTCGCCTATCTTCCCCATGCCGATATGTTCATGCCGATCTATCCCACTCCCCAAATCTCCTTTAGAATCATTTACGTGGATTACCTTGAGCTTATCGAGGCCTATTATCTCGTCAAACCTCTTCAGCGTCTCATCTATCGCCTCCCTAGCCCTGAGATCGTATCCGGCTGCGAATGCATGGCACGTATCGAGGCATACCCCAACCCTATCACCGTCCTTGACCAAGTCAAGTATGCTTCTAATGTTCTCAAATGTTGAGCCTACGCTATTCCTCTGGCCGGCCATGTTCTCGAGGAGGATCATGACATCGTTCTCGACCTGTGAGAGGGCCGTGTTCACGGCCTCCGCGGCCTGCCTTATTCCAACTTCAACCCCTTTACCCATATGACTTCCAACATGGACGACGAGATACTGGAGACCAAGCTCGCCAGATCTCCTGAGCTCCTGGATGAGGGATTTCGTTGATCTCTTATGAGCCGTCTTATCTGGGGATGAGATATTTGGCAAGTATGGCATATGCGCTACCGCGACCTTAAACCCCCTCTCCTCAAACTTCCTCCTAAACTCCTCAACCTCTTTCTTCGTTAAGGGCTTGGCCTCCCAGCCTCGCGGGTTCCTCGTGAAGATCTGAAAAGTCGTACACCCGAGTTCGACAGCCCTATCAACAGCCTTATCAATCGAGCCCGAGATCGAGACATGCGCTCCCAGAAGCATTCATTAAAACACTTCCAATCCAGCCTTAAATCTTTATGACCACATCATCAATCGGCCTCTGAGGCCTTCTTGAACCCGATACTCTCACCACGCTTTAATCTCAGGAGAAAGTTTCTCGCCACCTCCAAATCCTTGCTCGAGAAGAGTATCGAGTCAGGCTCGAGAGACCACGAGAGCCCACAGCCAAAGCATCTAACAGACCTCGACGCAGTGGTCAGTTGTAAGAAGCCGCACCTAGGGCATCTAACAACCTTATAAACCCTCAACCCGACATGTGATTATGAAAGCCGGATATATCAACCATCACACAAACAATATCAAAAACCCAAATTATGTTTAAAACAAACCT
>JAKCEV010000092.1 GCA_023539495.1 Candidatus Wolframiiraptor allenii | reverse complement strand
ACCTTTTGATCCACTCCTCCACGACATCATAGCCGTAAAGCTTTTTCAGCATTTCTCTACCCTCGGGGGTAATCCTCTCGGGGCTCCACACGGGCTCCCAGACAAGCTTAACCTTAACACTCTTGGCTTCCGGCACTTTGCTCCTAACCTCCTCCTCAATCCTATAGATGATAAGACCGGCCATCGGGCATCCAACAGCCGTCAAGGTCATGCTTATCTCGACATTCCCCTCATCATCAACATCAATTCCGTAGACCAGCCCGAGATCATAAACGTTCACGGGTATCTCGGGGTCATAAGCCTCTCTAAGAGCTGCTATAACCTTGCTCCTTAGTTGCTCCTTATTGATCATTACCATGTTATTGTTTTTGGCGCTATATAAGGGCTGCTCAAATTCCGCGGAGATTTAAAATTTAAGGACTCCGGGCTAATGCTTGGGAAATGGCGTCTAGAAGGCGTAAGCTTGAGGAGGAAGTTTTCGAGAAATTTTCCGCGGGATTCATCGAGAGGCTGTCTAGGTTCAGGATAAAGCCCATGATCATAACAGTTCTGGCTTTCATCACGGCTCTGGTCTCAGCCGCATTTTATTATCTAGGAGCTGTCATCTCAGCGAGCTACTTTCTCGCCGTCGTATTCCTAGCGCTCTCCGGGTTCTTCGACGCCGTGGACGGGGCTGTTGCTAGGAGGCTTAAGATGACAAGTGACTTAGGCGCATTCTTAGACTCGGTTTTCGATAAGCTGGGAGAAGCAGCGATATACATAGCGATAATAGCCTCAGAAGCCGTTAGTGTCTTCTGGGGGGCGCTTGCCCTAACTTCATCGCTCATGGTTAGCTATGTAAGACATAGGGCAGAGCCCCTTGGAGTAGATCTCAAGGGAGTCGGGTTCATGGAGCGAGCGGAGCGCACAATACTACTGATCATCGCGACAATAATAACGCCGTTCATTAAGCAGGCCCTAGAGGTCTCCATGATCTTAATAGCCGTGCTCGCGATGATGACTGTAGCTTGGAGAATGCTGTACGCCATCCAAGCATTAGGCATGCGTAGTTATAGGCGCTCCTAGACCCCCTCAGTAAGTTTTCGCAAATCTTCTAAATCGATTCCTCTAAAAATCCTTCTAGTCATACGCGCTCCTAAACCTTATCGCACCCTTCTCGAAGACCAGTTCATAAACCTCGTTCACGTCCAGCTTTACCCCAAGCATTTCATATTCCTCCTCAGTCAGGAATAATATCATCTTGGTCTTTGCGGGCGGCGCGAGTACAAGCCCCATAGACTGGAAGTAGCTCGCAAGATCCTGTAGCATGGACTGGATCATCAGCGTCTCAGGCGCCCCTGGGATCCTAGGCGATGCTTGGACACGCTTCTCCTCAATAAGCTCTATCATCTTGCCATATCTGCCGGTCTCGGGGTCTCTCACGCTCGAAACCCTATGAACCCTGACAAGCACCATTTCACAGACCTTCTAAACTGACTCTTCTAGATCCTCGATGTATTTAGAGTATTCATCGGCCTCCATTAGGTCCTCAGTTTTTAGCTCCTCGGCTAGCTCTATCTTCGCTATCCAGCCGCTTCCATATGGATCCTCGTTTATCAGCTCCGGGTTATCTATGAGCTTGGAATTCACCTCAACAATCCTCCCGGAGACCGGTGAATGTATCTCAACTGATGCCTTGATCGACTCTATCACAGCGAGCGTTTCACCTTCTTCGATGGACTGGCCTATACTTGGCAACTCGATGTGAACAACATCTCTGAGCTTCTTCTGACCATAATCGGTTACCCCTAAGGTAACCACGTTATCCTCGGGCTTGAGCCAGATGTGATCTCTTGTGTAGTAGTATCCTTCAGGAATCTGGTATTCTCCTGACATCTCGTCGGCACGCTTTAAAGGCCTCCGCGCGTGGATAAAAAGCTTCTACCCCGGCTGAGATAGTGCCCAAATAAGGCTTTAAATACTCTTTAGGCTTTAGGGTGACCATTTCTACTCGCAAGGCTATTATGGTAGGTCTTCAGCTATATAAACCCGTCATTTGGACACTATCTATCCTGAGAAGAATGGAGGAGAAATAAAAGTGGGGTGTTGTGATGCGGGCTTCGGCTCTGTAGCGTGTTCATCTAAGCGGCTTTCAGCTTGAATAGCATTGTGTCCCACATCTCCTCCCAGGCATCCCCGAGATACTCGATCAATTGATCCCAGCCCCATCACTCTGACCATTATCATATCTTGTTACGCGCCTGTCGCCCTCACATACGCCCCTGACCACGAAATATTTGACCTCGTCCCCATCCCTGAACGGTATCATGAGTATCTGCTCCGAGGCCCCCTCTATTGCAATGGAATCCCATGTTTAGCCGGCTTCCCGGCATCTAGGCATCATCATAGTCTTTCATTTTCAGGCGGGTCCCTAAGAAATAAGGGGAGGCACGTATTGGGATGGTATTGTGGGGGCATGACTGGCTGCGTGGATGTCTTCGAGGAGGCCGGCCTCCTGATGGGGTTTATCGGGGTCTTGGATTACGTGGACTCGGCGCTTGCCATTGTTGAGAGATGCAGGCCGCTATCAGTCATCGCTAGGACGCTTGTCCACGATGGCCTTAGCATGCTCAACGGCTTCGCCGGAGGGTATCGCGGATACGTTGGCAAGGTGATGGACCATGTCTGCAGGGAGCTATGTGGCCTACTCTATGAGGCCCTCGGAGGTGAATGAAGATGAAGAGGACATGCGTGGTGGAGCTAGTAGTTGATGAGGGGACCGAGAGGAGACTGAGACAGCTCTGCGACCTCTCTTCGAAGCTTTGGAACGAGGTTAATTATGCCAGGTTGGGGATGTTCCTCGAGAAGAAAGGCATTGACTTTGAGGGGACGTATAGGGAGTTTTACGAGAGGTATAAGCCGTTGATAGGCTCGGCTACGGCTCAGACGATCTTGCTGAGGAATG
>JAKCEV010000091.1 GCA_023539495.1 Candidatus Wolframiiraptor allenii | reverse complement strand
TAGCGAATCACCTTCTCCTCCACACATTCGACGACGCGCTTATGGTCTCCAACTTGGACAATGTATATCCCGTAACTCTCGACATTGCAGATCTCTTCTGAGCTGCAGGGATTTTCTCGAAGAGGCAGAGCTGGTTTGACCTGTTATCGAGCACTTTTATGTCTGCGAGGTCACGATCCGCGTGAATTACTATGGTCTTGTAGCGGCAGTATGCGTAGAATTGTGGAACTAGCCACGGCCGAGATATCTGTGGGATAACATATGTAGTGTAAAAGTGCATGGCGATGACCGCGATCACTATCAGGGCGACTCCTATGAGCAGGATGCCGATCTTTGAGAGATCCCTCGCAAACTGCATCTTCGATATGAGGGAGACCTCGGGGACCTTATATAAGCTTTGCAATTCAGCCGTATGACTCGCGATTATTCAGAAGTTATTGTGCCGCGAACGCTTAATTAGTCGATTAACGGGCTTTTGTATGGAATGTTCTTCTCCGAGCTAGTGGAGTTCTATGAGAAGATTGAGGCGATTAGCGGGAGAATAGAGATGACTAACCTTCTTGTCCAGCTTCTCAGGAAGACGCCGCCCGAGATAATAGACAAGGTTGTCTACTTGACTCTTGGCGAGGTTTATCCACCGTTCGTCGGCATCGAGCTTGGCGTCGCTGATAGGCTTGCCCTGAGGGCTGTCAAGCTGGCGTCAGGGGCGACTGAGAGGGAGGTTGAGAAGGCGTACAAGGAGTTGGGCGACGTCGGCCTCGTCGGCGAGAGGATGCTCGCTAAGAGGAGCCAAGTAACCCTCTTCATGCAGCAGCTAACTGTCCAAGACGTCTACTCGGCGCTGGAGAGGATCGCGAGGGAGACCGGCGAGGGCGCGATGGAGACAAAGGTCCAGATACTCAGCGGCCTCCTTGCATCGGCCCAACCCAAGGAGGCGAAGTACATCCTCAGGATCGTGACCGGGAAGATGAGGCTTGGTATAGCGGACATGACAATACTTGACGCGCTCGCGATACTCTATGGGGGCGGTAAAGAATGGAGGGAGCTCTTCGAGAGAGCATATAATCTCACGTCTGATATAGGCTATGTGGCTAAGGTCGCGGCGACGAGCGGGATCGAAGGCCTGAAGCAGATCAAGATAACAATTGGCAGGCCCATAAGGCCAATGCTCGCGGAGAGGCTGGCATCAGCAGAGGAGATACTTCAGAAGCTTGGTGGAAAATGCATGGCCGAGTACAAGTATGATGGCGAGAGGATGCAGATACATAAGAAGGGCGATGAGGTTATAATATTCTCGAGAAGGCTTGAAAACATCACGTCCCAGTATCCGGATGTCGTGGAACTCGTCAGGGACCATGTCAAGGCGAATGAGGCTATACTGGAGTGCGAGTGCGTCGCGATAGACCCGGACACCGGCGACATGCTGCCGTTCCAAGAGCTGATGCATAGAAAGAGGAAGCATGACATCCATAAAGCGATCGAGCAGTACCCCGTGAGGGTACACTTCTTCGACGCCCTTTACGTAGATGGTATGGATCTAACACTCCAGCCCTTAGAGGAGAGGAGAAGGGTGCTGGAGCAGATAATCGTGGAAGGTGAGAGGGTTAAGCTGAGCAAGGCGATTATAACAAGCGACCCGAGAGAACTTGAGAGATTCTTCCATGAGGCTATAGAGAATGGTTGCGAGGGACTTGTGGTTAAAGCGCTTGGCAAAGAAGCCATATATAGGGCGGGCGCGAGAGGTTGGCTCTGGATAAAGTTAAAACAGAGTTATAAGAGCGAGATGGTGGATACTGTTGACCTCGTGGTCGTTGGGGCATTCCATGGGAGGGGTAAGAGGAGTGGAACTTACGGCGCGTTGCTTATGGCCGCCTATCACAAGGATAGGGATGTCTTCCAATCGGTTTGCAAGGTTGGGAGCGGGTTCACGGATGAGGATCTCAGGAAGCTCCCGGAGATGTTGAAGCCGTACGAGATACCGCGTAAGCATCCGAGGGTGGAGACCGGTATGGAGGCCGATGTCTGGTTTGAGCCGAAGCTTGTGCTGGAGATAATTGGAGACGAAATAACGATAAGCCCGATACATAGCGCGGCGTGGGGCGTTATTAAGGAGGGGTTCGGCTTGGCGATAAGGTTCCCGAGATTCACGGGCAAGTATAGGTTTGATAAGGCTCCGGAGGATGCAACGACCGTTGACGAGCTCATCGAGATGTATAGGAGGCAGTTGAAGAAGGTGGCTGAGGCCGCTGATGGAGGTGTAGCCGGTGCATGAGTGATGATTCTGAAAGAGCACGAATGCTGGCCGCGATAAAGGAGTATGTCGAGAAGAGGATAAAGGAGCTTCAGGATGAGCTTGAGATCCTCGAGAACATAAGGAGCTTTGTAGATGAGGAGCTGGCGAGCATAAGCTTCAAGAAGGCGGCTGAGGCAAGGCCCGCCAAGCCACCGGCACCAGCGCCGGCGCCAGCCCCACAACCAGAGGCGGAGAGGCTTAGGGCTCTCAAGTCGAGGTCCGGCGAGGTCCTCGCGAGGGTAGCTATCTCGCCTAATGAGGTGAGGTTCCTGATTGAGCCCGGGATAAACTTGACGAAGGACTCGAGGCCCCTCCAGTCATTCCTGCTGAAGAAGGTTCTTGAATCCATGAGCAAGGCGGATCGAGAGCGCGTTGATAAGGGCTTGATACCGCCGGGCCACGAACTCGAATACGACGTAATCTATGAGGGAGATAGGGTTAAGGAGATAGTTGTGAGGAACTTTAGGGAGGAATATAGGCTGAGGGAGATAGTCAACGCTGTCAGGTGGACTCTCGAGACTGTGGCAAGCGAGGCGAGGTAATGATTATTCGCCCATAACCGTGACGATAACCCTCCTACTCCTAGCCCTCACGTCGAGTTCTATGAAGACTATCTGCTGCCAGGTCCCGAGAAGGAGCTTCCCATCCCTCACGGGCACCTCGAGGCTTGGCCCGATGATCGTCGCCCTAATATGGCTATGGCCATTGTAGTCGCCCCACCGGAGATGATGCTTATA
>JAKCEV010000018.1 GCA_023539495.1 Candidatus Wolframiiraptor allenii | reverse complement strand
GCTAGTCAACAAGCTCGTAGATGTAGACATAGGCATAGCTCGTGTAAGGTTCATCTGATGCATAGACAAGTTTGAAGTGCTTGAGGCCTGACGGGCTATAGACGTGGTATGTCTGGCCGCTGATCTGGTAGGGCTTGAATGGGATTAGCTGGCCGAGCGTCGTCTCGGTCCAGAACTTGTTCGTCGGACTACCCTCGGGGCTCATGTACTCGCTCTCGTTTAACTGATGCCCCTCCTGCACCGCTATCCTCAGCATCCAGATCCACTTACCCTCATCGCCGTATCCAAGGAGGACTCCAGCCTGCTGCCCATATGGGATATGCGTCACGAATATTAGGACATGTGTGGCTCCGAGCTTTCTGAAGACCATGTAGGCCGTCTCCTCATTGGACATGAATGCATAACCCACCTCACCTATCTGGGTTGAGTTAAGGGTGGCGTTATCCACTATGCTGGTCCTATTACCAAGAACCGTTATCCAATAACCGTAATCCCACCAAGAGGCAACCACGGCATCTTCTGGAAGGTTCTCCCTCATCCACTCCAGCGCCTTGAGCCATGCCGGGACCTCCGCCCTAACCGGGATTGAGGATGAGACTATCGTGGGAGGCGCATATGCCGCGTCTATCCCGGATAGCGGGTACCTTATCCCATACGCGCCGGGCGTGAATGAGAAGAGGAGGATGGCGCCAATAAGCAATGGGGTTAGGAGATAGTATTCTATACCGACAGCACGGGTCCTAGGCTTCAGGGCCACGACCCTAAGGCTCCTCGCGAAACCTATGAGCAGCTCTGCTAGCCCTAAGCCCGCTAGGATCGCAACGGATGGCGCCGCCAGAGTCGAGAGCCTAACCATCGTCGAGGAGAAGTATACGCTGAGGATCGTGAATACTGAGAGTATTATATCCTCGTCTCTCCTCCGTCTAAGCGCGTAATATATGCCAATGATCATTAGCATGGACTGAAATCCCAGATCCCTGAAGAGTATGCTCCATGTTGAGAGCTGGTTCTCGGCGACGGATACGAATATTGGAAGATCGTGTCTAAGTGATGGGATGAGAACACTGAGGAACTTGAATCCAGGGAGCCCGGCGGCGCCCAATGCCGCGAGGACCGCGAAACCGGCTATCCCGGCCAATATCACGTAGTATGGCAGCCTCTTAGCATGTATGTTAGCTGGGAGGAACTTCGAGGCCTCGAAAGATAGGAGTATTATGAATGCCGCGAACCCAGCGAGTATCGTTATCTCCCTGAGATATCCCGGGCCCAGCTTCGGGACCATCAAGGCTATTAGTGTATATGTTGAGAATGTTATCGTGAAGGCTGTTAGCAGCTCCCTTCGATATCTCCCGAGGAGTGCTAGTAGAACGGATATTAGAGGGATGAAGGCTAGCGGGAATCTCGCAGCACCCCAGCTCGCCGTCATGTATCCGAGGGATAATCCAGCTATGACGGCATAGGCCACGACTCCCTTCTGGCTCCTACCCTCCTTCAACGCTTGAATATAGGCCCAGAGGCCTATCAGCATGAGGGGGATGCCTATGCTCTCGTCGTCAAACCAGCCGAAGAGGCTTCTCTCAATATGCCCGCTGCTAATCGCTAGAAAGAATGCTGAGAGGAGCCCCGCGGGCCTCCCACCGAGCTCCCTTCCCAAGAGATATGCGAAGAGAATCGCGATCACGGCCATTATTGGTGGGAACATCGCCGCGAGCTCGAGCGCGTTCACCTCAATTCCTATTCCGTGGAGGATATGGTAGATGAAAGCGGCCATGAATGGTAGACCTGGGAAGGCTGTCCTGCCAACATCCCTCCCATATGGATACCATGAAGTATAATCATGCCAGTTGAAGAAATCTATGAAGCCCCTCCAACCCCTCTCGATGACATAGCTCATTTCCTTGAACTGCATCCACGGGTCGAATTCCGTGAGGTAGATACCCCATCTCATGGGGAGAATCCTGATCATAAAGCCAAGGAAGAGTATGGATATCAGAAGAAAGATCTCGACGAGGATTAGCCTGCCCCGGAAAACCCTCTTTACCGCGCTGGCCAACCTGCCGCCAAATTCCCTCATTGATCTCAAGCGCATCTACCTTAATCCAAATTTATGTTTTCCCCCGATTCAAGGCTCTCAAGACCTTATCTCGAAGCGCTCGCCAGAACAGTGGACGAAACCCTTAATCCTCCTAATGAAGGATGCGCAGACGAAACACCTTAGGAATGCCACATCCTCGCCCTTCACCGGACACTTAACATACTCCCGCCTATCTAGAAGCCTTCTCCCTGCAAGCGCCTTCAAGGCCTCAGATACCTCCTTCTCAACCTTTAGGGGCTTCTCAGCCCTCTCAACCCTCACCACGAACCTAGCCTCCTTAGCCATACAGAGCTGAACTACTCAGCCTCCTTTTTATCATGTTGCTTCTCAGCCGCGCAATTCTCCTTTATTAAATGGCTGAAACATGAGAATATCCGATGAGCGGGGGCGAAGATCTATCCAAGCTCTTCCCGATTATCACAGATGAGAAGTCCGGCGCGATGCTTTGGAGGGATCTTAGAGCCATAACGCTCCAATACATGATCCCCGTTGGCAGGCTGAAGAGGTTTTATGAGGGAATCGCTAAGGGAGTTCTCTACGGGACTCAATGCCCCAAGTGTGGGGCGAGATACTTCCCCCCGAGGCCCGAGTGTTCACATTGTGGGTCGAGTGATGTGGAGTGGGTCAAGATCTCTAGGGAGGGGAGATTGCTTGCCCATGCTGTCGTCAATATTAAGCCAGAAAGTTATCAGCAGTATGAGGACTATATCATCGGGGTTGCTGAGATGGATGATGGATTTAAAGTTCTAGCATGGATTAAGTGCGATAATCCGAAGAGGCTGAAGCGGGGAATGCGGGTAAGGCTCGAGATAGATAAGATGAGGGGAAGCGGCATCCCATTCTATCAGCTAACCCCAACCGAAGGATAAAGGCAAAGATTATGAAGTGAGATTACGCCTTCTTTCGCCCAGATACTATTGAGAGCACATCTCTATCCTTGAGCTTATAGCTTGCTGGGAGCCTAAGGCCGGTCCGGGCGTCAACCGCGTAAAGAATTCCCTTTGCCAAGTCGCTGTGTATCTCTCTTGCGAGATCCTCGACAGTCGCGCCCTCAGGCATCAAGTATACATCTGGGAGGATATTGCCCTTATGATCCGACAGCTTCTTGATGTCGTAGACCGGGTAGACAGCGCTCATCTTAAGGAGCTTAAAGACCGCGACGTTTAGCGCGAACTGGACTCCCGTCCTCATGTACTCGTCAAGAACCTTGCGCCTAATTATCTCGAGAGCCCACCTCTGCTTATCTGTTAAGGCCGCTTCATTGAGGATCTCGAACTTCTCCTCCCCCGGCACGTATTTTATCAGACCCCTCTGCTCAGCCCTCCTAAGTATCAACTCGGCCTCCGCACTGCATGGAACCACTATTTTATCAACCAAGTTATCCCTAAGCCTCCTAAAGTTCTCGGGAGCAGTATCGAGATCCATTTTGTTGGCGACCACGATCGTCGGCTTCGAGATCTCGCGGAGCGCCGTTGCGAACTTCCGGTCATCCGAGGGTGTCCAGTTCTCGAAATCCTTCTTATCCAGCCCCGTGACCTCAAGAGCCCTTTTGATATCTCGAATGGTCACCTTCACCCCCCTGAAAACCTCCTCCATAGCAGCCGGTAGCTCGAGACCCTTCCTCAATCCCTTGATTATCCTCTCCTCGGAGCGCTCAAGCAGCTTGATGAACCACATTATCAGCTCCTCCTCGATATCATAATAGTCGGCGAGCGGATCTCCTGTCCCGGGCTCAGCAAGCCTCCCCTCCTCATCAACACTCCCACTAGCATCAACAACATGAAGAAGCGCGTCTGACTGGGATGCAACCGAGAGGAACTGGTTTCCCAAGCCCTTTCCAGCCCAGGCGCCCTTAATCAGGCCAGGAAGATCTATGAGCTCTATCGGGATATGCCTCCAGCCATCAATGCACTTAGAGTTCCTAGGATTATCTTGGATATTGAACTCCCTGCAGACGCATAATGTCACAACGTGAGCAGTTCCATAGTTGGGCTCCTTGGTTGTGAAGGGATAAGTTGAGACCTCTGCCGTTCCAAGGGTCGCGGCGTTGAAGAACGTGGTCTTACCGGTATTCGTCTTGCCTATGAGACCTATTTTTACCAAAGCCAAGCTTAATGGCTCACCTCAAATAATAGAAGCGAACGCTGATAGAAAAACGTCTCGGCGGACTTGCCCTTTTTTAAAGAAAGGCTATGAAAAAGAGTATCGCCACTAGCAATATGTCTAGGGCTATTAGGGCCGTGATCTTCACCCAGGAAAATAAGGTCTCCTGCTCCATCTCCAAGAGGAATATGCTCCATGGCCCGGTTTAATCCTTGCGATTCTAGAGCTAGGACGCCCATATTCTGGAACATATTCCAGTAATTCTAGAGAGTTCTCGGCGCCTTGCCTATTCTTCCCCCTGGTCTCGCTCCTTCTCCTCGCCCTGTGCCGGCTCCTCGAGGCGGAGCTCGAGAACTGTTTTCAGGAGCTCCTGCTGATCCACCTCGACTCTAGTCCGCCATCCCATCACTAAGACATCATCCTCTGTCTTCTCTAAGTAGCCTCGGCGGATCGCCCTCTCGATATACGTCTCAGCCTTCCATCTCGGCAACTTCGCCTCTAGAACTTCTAGAACATCTCTTAGGGGCGCCTTGCCACCCCTACTAGCTAGGATGGAAAGGGCTATGGCTAGGGCCGCGACCTCGTCTATGCTCCACCCGGCGGCCACTAGATCCGAGAGGGTTAACTGGTGCGAGAGGACGATGTAGAACCTAGCCTTATCAAGGTCCTCACCCTCCTCAAGAACAGTCTTAACCTCGAGCCCTATTCTTCTGAGATAGGAGTTTAAGGCGTCTATTATCTTCACGTAGTTTTTGCCGAGCTTCTGCTTCAGCTCCCATCCCTTGACTCCGGGTTTCCGGTGGCTTCTGAAGAGGAGCATTGCCGCGGCGGTTGCCAACTTTCTCGAGAAGGCTTCATCGCTGCTCATGGCCACCTCAACTCCTCAGGGTTATTACAAGGGATGATGGGCGCTTTCTCTCCGACTTCTCCCTCTTAGGCACGAGCTTCAGTTCACCCTTCAATGGGTTCCTCCTGACGTCGACATAACCATTTGTTATCAGGAAGCTTAGGAGGTATGCTCGCTCAAAGGTCTCCTCAAAGTTCTTTCCCCGCACGAACCCCCAGTAATCTATCTCGCCCTCGAGCTCATATCTCTGGATTAGCTCACGATGCAGCTGCTCAAGTTTCTCTGATAGCCCCTCTTCAAGCTCTAGGCTTCCCCTAGCATGTTCAACCTCCTTCTGGGAGATCTTCCATCCTATGCTTCTACCGCCCGCCCTTGGAGGTAGGCTGAGGAAGTGCTCGATGCCCTGACTAAGCCTATAGATCGTTACCTGCTCTAGTGATATTATGGGCCTCCACGCCTTAAGGAATGCCCTGACTATCGACTTGTTGTCAAGTGCCATGAGCCTCGTCTGAACCATCTGCGCGTCTATAAAGAGGGATTGAGCTCTCTCCCTAAGCCACTTATGCTGGAGGGCTATCAGGGTTGCTATCCTATACATTGTCTCGGCGTCGAGTATATAGTGCTCGAGATCGCCGCCCTCCTCAAGGAGCTTTCTAAGCTTCTCCAGAAGCGCCCTCACGTTAACTGTAAATGGGTCGAGACCCCTCTTCTCGATATTCTCGCAAATCTGTATTATCCTCTCAAGCTCCTCCCTCGAGACTTTAAATAATTTCGAGGACATCACTCCGGCCTCCCTATTACGGATTTTCCACCTACATTCTGCACTAAGATCACGTTCACGCCCTCCTTCACCGGGATCTTCCCCGGCGTGATTATTATGTACTGGGACCGCGGCTCCTGCTCAGCCACATTCATCAGGAGCTTTATCATTCTCTCGCGATTGAGGGGGTCTAAATGGACGTCGAACTCGTCCACGGCTCTGAAGGGCGACTTGATATATCTCTGGAGTGCTAGGAGGAATGCGAGTGTGCCAACGATCCTCTCGCCTCCGCTATGAGTCTGGGCGTCGAGTATGACGGGCTCGGCCCCCCGGAACCCGACATGGAGCTCTATGCTAGCCTTTTCCGGGTCCTCCAAGTTCCTCAGCACTATGCTGCCCCTACCATCAACTATCGAGAGTATGGAGTTGAACTTGGGCTCCACGTCCTTCACAAGCTCCCTTAGGAATCTTCTCCAAAGCTCCTTCCTGTACTCAAGCTCCTCCATCGCCTTCTTCAAGTTCTCCTCGAGCTCCATGGATCTCTGCTCGGTCTCCCTATACCTCGCGTCGGCGACGAGATACATATCCTCGGCCTCCTCGAATACTTCTCCGAGGGATGCTATCTGGAGCCCTATAGCCCGGATGTCCTCGAGTATTTCCGAGGGCTTTCTCGAAGACTTAACTCTCTCGCCAAGGGTGGAGGCATTCCTAAGCTTCTCCGCGAGATCCTTCTCAATCCTGTTAAGCTCATAACCGAGCCTTCTCTGCTCCGATCTGTTCTCCTGAAGCTTGTACTTTGCAACCTCCGCAAGCCCTTTTTCCTCCAACAATATATCCAAGTCCTTTCCAAAGCCCTCAAGATTAACGAGCTCACCGCGCTTAATCGCATCAACAAGATCTAGGAGCTTTCGTCTAATCCTCTCAACCTCGCCCTCATGATACTCTATCTCACCTAGGAGCTTCTTCTCCTCGAGCATGAGGGCCTCGATCCTCTCCCTGAGCTTGTTCGCCGACGCCTCGGCCTCCGAGACGAGCGTCCAGGCATACTCTAACTCTAGCCTCCTCTTCTCCTCCTCGAGCCTCCTCTTCGTCATGAGCTTCTCGTACTGCTCCTTCCAGTATTCGACCGCGGCCCTTGCCTCCTCCAACGCCCTCTTCAAGCTCTTCTCCTGCGCCTCTATGTCCCTGAGCCTCGCTTCCGCCTCCACTATCCTCTGCCTGAACTGTGACGCTCCGACGGCATCCTCAACCATCCTAAGCTTCTCGACGTTGTTCTTAGAGGCGAACTCTTCGATCATGTTCTGATGCATTATTATCAACATGTTGTTGGGATTGATTCCCAGCCTTCTCAGGAGATGATCCACCTCAGCCTTCGTCTTCAGCCTATTGTTAACGTAATGCCAATATTCACCGGTCCTCTTCAAGTATCTCGTTATCACGAGCTGATCGGATTGGAGCCATGGGATAGGCCTCTTCCCATCAACCTCCGTGTTGTCAAAGACTACCGTGAGCCTCGCCGCTTTCTCCCCCCTCCTTATCAGGTCACTCAACTTCCCGGCCCTATCCGTGTATGTCTGACCGAGGGCCACCGCTATGCCTAAGAGGATTGAGGACTTTCCCGCGCCATTAGGCCCCGTGATCACGTTCAAACCCGGGGAGAGCGTGACCCTGGAATACTCGTGACTCATGAAGTTCTCAAGAATAACCTCGCGGATATAGGTGCCAGTAGGCTTGGATGCTTCCTCCAATGCACCAGCGGACTTTTCATCCGAAGCCATTCTCCCCATGGTGATGAAGAGCCCTCATATTAAGGGATATGCTCGCGAGATGCTGAAAACATTCCTAAGAAAATTTCTCTGGAATACTCCAATAGCCCTAGAGCCCCGCGGTAAAAGCTATTTTAAGACGCGCCGCCTCCTTTATTGGAGAAGGAAACTCACGAGAGCGGATGGTGGATGTCTGTGGAGATCGATGTCAAGACGACGCTCGAGAAATTTAGGAGGTTCATGATCCTAAATACGTGTTATTCCTTCATACCCAAGGGCTACTTGAAGGACCCCTCCATCTTCCCAGAGAGAGATCCTCCTGGGAGGATTCACGTGGAGGCCCTCTCTAAGCTCAACCTAGAAACGGTTAGGGAAATAAGGTTTGTCAGGGCTTACGAGGTTCTCGGGATAATATACAATTCCAAGAGCGGGAACACGAACTTAATCTGGAGGCAGGTTAAAGGGACTATTGGAAGGGTCTCTGGCAAGGCGTCGCCCAACTCCATAGTAAACCTCGTCGAGGCTGAGGTCCTCCCGAAATCTTATGTGAAGAGATTTCTCAAGGAGCTTGAGGCGAGGGGCAGCTCAGGGGACATGTAGCTTCGCGAGGCATTTCTTACATGGCCTGCTATCCTTATAGTCCGTGTCAGCTATCGAGTTGCTGAAAGCCATTACGCATCTTCGGTCGCTGCAGTGCATTAGACCGTGGAGATGGCCAACCTCGTGTACGGCCTCTTTTATTATCCTCTCCTTGAATAGGGCGCGGTCCGGCGGCTGGCCATAGAACTCGGGGAAGAGCCTGTGTACGGATATTATCGCAACCCCCCTCCACGCGAGGCCGAAGACAAAGTTCAGCCCCGCTGCATAAAGATCCTTATCGGTCACTAGGAGGATGTATTCATCCTCACCGAGTATTCCGCGATAATGCTGGACAATCCTCCACGCATCATACTGGCCTCTCTCATAGTCGAGGAACTTATCATCGACAAGGTTCTCCGCAATCTGTATCTCGACCTCACCACCATAAACATCTCTAAGCGCCTCAGCTACCTCCTCAAGCGCCTCCCCATCCACGTACTCCGAGATCACCCTTATCCTCATCCACTCTCCCTCCGAGGTCTTCTCTTCAGCGCGTGGCCGCATTTTGGGCATGGGTTGCCAGGCTTACCATCCCCAGACCAGCCGCATGCCCCGCAATAAACCTCCCAGCTTATCATCCTCCTTATGCCCTTATGTAATATTGGCTTAACCATGAGCCCCAGCCTCGAGGCCAGATTCTGGATCGAGTAGTCCGATGTGAGGATGCATGTGTCCCAACCTTGCCTAGAGAGCTGCAACGCGAGCGCTATGACGCTTACATCTGCATCAGAGAGTTCGATCTCGCCGAGCCTGCGCGCCACCTCTCGGACCTCGCTAACGTATGCTGGCTCTGGCTCTATTACCTTTATCAGCCCGCCCTCCCGCGCCGCAAGAGCCCTATATCTCGCGTCTCGATCCCTAGCTTCCTCTAGCACCTTGCTGGATGTTACCGCAACCGCATCCTCAATCTCCGTGAAGCCAAGGATTAGGGCAGCTGCGTCCAGCACAATCGCCCTCTTAGGCAAGTTTTTTTCTAATCCGCCTTGCAAGGCCTCCACCCGGCCCCAGCCTGAGAAAGGCGACACTCCTACTCGACCTACGCACGTTGATCATTAGCGACCTCTTGTAAAATTTCCTCATTCGGTAGCCATCTATCACCATAGAGAAGCCATAGTCGCTGCCCGCTAAAACATCTATCCTATGATTGAGGGATAGCACCATGGGCTTGAGGCCGCTGATAGGGCATACTGGTGTGAGGATAACGACTTCTAAGTCATCGTCTACTATAGGGCCTCCGGCTGAGAAGCTATAAGCGGTTGAGCCGATCGGCGATGCTATTATCAGGCCATCAGCCGACCCCTCAGCAATAACCTCATCATCCCTCCTTACCACGAAGCTGAGAGTCTTTCCCAAGATCTGGGATGCTATATATGCCTCGTTCAGCGCGTCGCCCACACTTTCGCCATCCACAGTTATAGAGAGCATCATCTTGCGCTCCACGATATAGTCCTTCACGAGAACCCTCTCTAAGGCCTTATCAAGGTCCTCGGCCTCTACTTCCGTGAGATATCCTCCCCTGCCGAAGTTCACGCCTAAGATCGCGGCCTCAGGGTTCCCCAAAGCTCCTACAGTCTTTAATATCGTCCCATCCCCGCCCAGCGTGATAACGAGCGAGACGCTTTCTGGGAGAGAGCTATAGATGAGGTTTGATGCGCTGTATATCTCAGCGGCCAATCCCCGGTTCTCCAAGGTTCTCTTAACCCTCTCCGCAGCCTCCTTCGCCGCCGGATTCCTCTCGGTATAGACTATGGCGTAAACCTCGCTCATCCAATCCTCATGTCTTTAATGGGGGCAGTTAATTTAGCTTCTTTTCCACGGATCATCCTTAATTAAGCCCCAAGAGACCCTATACCCGAGCCATGATCAGCAGGGATGAGATCGCCTCGATAATTGAGGGTTATCACAGGGATGATCTAAGAATCGGTGTTCTGGGAAGCCACTCGGCACTTGAAATATGTAGGGGCGCGAGGGATGAGGGCTTCAAGACCATCGTAGTCTGCGAGAGGGGGAGGGAGAAAACATATGCGAGATACTACAGGGTTAGACATATCTTCGGCCGCGAGGTTGGCGTTGTCGATGAGGTGATTATTCTCGATAAGTTTAGGGAGATCCTGCGCGATGATGTGCAGGGGGAGCTTAGGTCGAGGAACACGATCTTCATCCCTCACAGGTCTCTCTGCGTCTATGTTGGCTACAGGGCTCTAGAGGAGGATTTCAGGGTGCCTATGTTCGGTAACAGGTTCCTCCTCAAAGTCGAGGAGCGTGATGTTGAACGCAACCAGTACTATCTGATGGAGAAGGCTGGCATACCGCATCCGAGGATATTCAAGAATCCATCTGAGATTGATTGTCTTGTTCTTGTTAAGGCTCCGGAGGCCGCAAGAGGGTTTGAGAGGGCGTTCTTCCTAGCATCGTCGCCGAGGGAGTTTGAGGAGAAGGCTGAGGAGCTTATCCGAAAAGGTGTTCTGACTAGGGAGGGGCTTGAGAGAGCGGTTATCGAGGAATTCATAGTCGGCGCACCATTCAACTTCAACTTCTTCTACTCACCGCTCACAGGCGAGGTGGAGCTTCTCGGCGTTGATACCCGGAGGCAGACGAATCTTGAGGGGATTATGAGGCTTCCCACACCATATCAGGCCGAGGCCCTTAAGTATCTGGAGCTTAAGACGATAGAGGTCGGCCACATAGCCTGCACCGTTAGGGAGTCTCTTCTCGAGAGGGCCTTCGAGCTTGCTGAAAAACTTGTGGAGGCGGCGAGGAAGGAATATCCACCGGGAATAATAGGCCCATTCGCGCTGCAGGGGATGATTGTGCCCGGCCCGCCGCATGAGGAGATAATCGTCTATGATCTGAGCGTCAGGGTCCCAGGATCGCCTGGGACGAAGTTCACGCCCTACTCCGAGAACCTTTGGGGCTTCTCGATGAGCGTCGGGAGGAGGATCGCGCTCGAGATCAAGGAATCCTTAAAGCAGGATAAGCTCCTTGATCTCATAACATGACGACCTTCTCCCCATTTGATGTGGGGAGGTTTAGGCTATAACCCCTCTTTTTTTGAGGGTTTAGCCCTAGGCCGGGTCTTCGGCCTATTACCCTACCCCTCCTGGGCTCGGGATTGTCTGCGTCATTAAAATGTTGTGTGTTGCAACGATGTCGGCGTTGAAGACCTTGTTCAGCTTCGTGTACTTGAATAATCCCTTGGCTACCCTGACACCACAGCCATCGCCATGCAATGGACACCTCGACGAAGTATAGGCCTCATCCACGTAAACCACGTCTATCCCATATTCTTCCGCAAACTCTGCTATTCGCTTCAACAAGTATCTGTATGTCCAGACTGTGGACGCTTCCTTCACCCCGAAATCCTCGCCCTCCTCGAAAACCTCGTAGAGTAGGTCTCGAAGCTCCCCGCAGACATAGTCCATCACCTTACCGACATATCCACGATGTTCTCTAGTGAAGTCGTCGAGCATTCTGAGGCCATCATGGACAAGCGTCCTAACAATAGCAGACGGTGGCCTATATCTCCCAGTAATAGCAAGCGCCGAGTTTACGTCATCCAAGGTGCCAGTGAACTCCTGAAGGAGGCTGGCCTTTCTCGAAGGCATCATCCCCGAGATACTCGATTAATTGATCCCAGCCCATTATCCTGACCATGTCGCATCTTGTTACACGCCTATCGCCTTCTCTCACGCCCCCACCATGAAATATTTGACATCTTCCCCCGTCCCTGAACGATATCATGAGTATCTGCTCCGAGGTCCCTCTATCGCCATAGAATTCTATTTTTAGCCGGCTTCTCGGCATCTCGATATCATCACAGTAATCTTTCCACTTTCAGGCAGGTCCCCAAGAAATAAGAGCAGGCGCGTATTGGGATGGTATTGTGGAGGCATGGTTAGTTACGTGGATTGGGGGGAGATGTGGGACGCGACGCTACTATTCAAGCTGAAGATTACTGAGACAAACATGCCATAAACATCACAACACCCTACATTTTTATCTCCCATTTTTCCCATTTTCACGGGGATGGCCCCGATTGTGATCCCGAGCGGGATCTAGCATACTATGTGAGGGAGAGTGGTAGGCTTGTATGCAGGGTTGAGCTGGGCTACGCCATAATCGTTAATGATGCGAAGTGATGAGAATACACTTCACTACTTCCATATTGATACGTATGTTCTGAGAAGGAAGCTCCCGCTAAATCAGCTGAAGGAGATTATCCTGAAAATGGAGGAATAAAAATGGGGTGTTATTCTGGGGGTATTATGTTTCTCAGCTTATCAACCTCCATCATGATCAGGTCTCATATATTGCTCCACACGTTGTCTAGGTGGTCTAGTAGCCTCATCCTATCCGCTACCCAGACCTCATCGCATATTGGTATCTCTCCCCTCCCCCCACCCTTCACCATGAAGTATGCCCGCTCACCTCAAATCATAAAACGGTATAGCGAATACATGCTCAACCCCCCGGCTCACAATCGTGCGTCTCAACCCTTATATACAGGTAATCCCCCGGCATGACAACATCAGTAAACCTTTCATCCTCCTTAGCTCCCTCTCCCCTTCTCTCGGCCTCCTTAACAAGCCTCCTCATCCCCTCTCATTCATAGGCTCTAGAAATGCCTCCTCTATTATGTAGAAGGAAGTATACTTATTACTGTGGATAGAAAATGCGCATGAGACGTTCTCTCCTTGCTCGATCAACCAGACTTATTATCGCTTTATAAGTCCTATCACCCCTGAGCAGAACATGTTAAAATCTTGGAATGGTCTTCGTGAGGCGTACATGAGCTTCACTAACATGATATCGAGAGAGGAGCTGCTGATGGTACTCTCGCAATACGATGAGCGGGATATTAAGATCGCGACTATCTGTTCGCACTCGGCTCTCCAGATATTTCATGGTGCGAGGCTCGAGGGCTTCGGAACGATAGGAATAGCTTTGAGGGGGAATAAGCCGTATTATGAGAGCTTCCCGAGGGCCAGCCCTGAGATAACGCTGGAGGTCGAGAGCTACAAGGACGTCTTAAGGGAGGAGTTTCAGGAGAGACTGATATCCGAGAACGCGCTGATTATACCTCACGGCTCCTTCGTCGAGTATGTTGGCGCAGAGAATATCCTTGAGAGATTCAGGGTCCCGATGTTCGGTAATAGGCTCACCCTCTACTGGGAGGGCGATAGAGAGAGGCAGAGGAGGTGGATCATGGAGGCCGGCGTCAGGGTTCCAAGAAGATACTCCTCGCCCGATGAGATAAATGGCCCGGTGATGGTGAAGCTTCATGGCGCAAAAGGTGGGAGAGGATACTTTAGAGCATCAAGCCCTAGCGAGTTCAGGAAGAGACTTGAGGAGCTCAAGGTGAAAGGCATCATAAGCGGCGGGGAGGAATATATTATAGAGGAGTTTATCCCCGGGGTTAGGTTTTATCCCCACTTCTTCCTCTCGCCCCTCGAGGCGCCGAATCTACCTGGGCTCGAGCATGGGAGGCTGGAGCTTCTTGGTATGGATCGTAGGCTCGAGATCATAGACGAGGTGTATCGAGGTCTCCCGGAGATAATTGAGGACTACCTAGACTATACTGTGGTCGGGAATGTGCCGGTCATCGTCAGGGAGAAGTTTATCGTGGATCTGTTAGAGGCGGCTGCTAGGATCTCCTCAGCGGCGCGGAGGCTCTTCAGCCCGGGCCTCATAGGACCATTCTGCCTCGAGACGATATACCATCCGAATCGCGGCTTCACAGTCTTCGAGATCTCGGCGAGGATTGTCGCGGGGACAAATCTGTATCCAATGGGCTCACCCTACTCCCCATACTATTATGATGAGCCCATGTCCATGGGAAGGAGAATAGCCAGAGAGATCAAGAAAGCCGTCGAACTCGGAAGGTTGAGCGACCTAGTGTATTAGGTTAGGGATGGGGTCATCTCACCTTCTCTATGAAATATTCGTGGATTCTTGTGTCGTTGGATAGTTCTGGGTGGAATGTGAGGCCTAGTAGGTTGTCCTGCTCCACGCCGACGACCTCCTCCTTATAGAATGCGATTGGCCTGGCTCTGCCATGGACCTTTAGTATCCTAGGCGCCCTGATGAAGATCCCTGGAAACGGATCTGGGCTGAAGCTTAGCGTGATCGGGGCCTCGAAGGAATTCACTTGCCTCCCATAGGCGTTTCTCTGCACCTCAACGTCGAGAAGTTCCAAGAATCTTTGGCCAATTGCTGCCCCCAAGACCTTCTTTGCAAGGATTATGAGCCCGGCGCACGTCCCCATTATTGGGAGACCCTCCTCGCCAAGTCTCTTAACCTCGTCGAAGAGCCCATTCCAGCACATGAGCTTTGAGATTGTCGTGCTCTCCCCACCAGGTATTACAAGTGCCGAGACCTCCCTTAATTGATCTAGGCGCCTAACCCACATTACGTCCCCATGAACACCTATTTTGGCTAGGGTTATATGGAGAGCCTCTATATGCTCTGTCACCGCGCCTTGAACGCCTATAACCCCTATCTTCATAACCCTCTTTCTTCCATTCTAACTAGGAGCTTATCTATCTCTAATCCCTTCATGGGCTCTCCTAGATCCCTGCTCACCTCCACGATGACGTCAGGTTCATCGTAATGATTTACCGCCTCGACTATCGCTCTCGCCATCCTCTCAGGGTTTGAACTCTTGAATATCCCGCTTCCAACGAAGACACCGTCCATACCCATTCGCATCATCAGCGCTGCGTCTGCTGGGGTTGCAATCCCGCCAGCGGCGAAATTCACGACGGGCAACCTTTGAAGACTCTTAACCTCTAGGAGGATCTTGTAAATCCCCTCGACTATCTCATCAAAGGTATACTCCTCATAGACTGGCTCATTCTTGAGAATCTCACGAGGTAGACTGCATTTCTCCTTAACCTCCATGCTAAGCCTGAGATATGGCTTGGAGAACTCCTCTGCGACTCTGTACACCTCGTCATCCGTCAAATGTTTGAGAAGACGAATGCCATGGTTCACAAGCCTAACATGTTTGACCGCCTCGACTATGTTTCCGGTCCCAGCCTCACCTTTGGTCCTTATCATGGCTGCTCCTTCCCATATGCGCCTTACAGCCTCCCCCAAGTCCCGGGCTCCGCAGACAAATGGGACATTAAATTTCCTCTTATCTATATGGAAGTATATGTCGGCCGGCGTTAGAACCTCGCTCTCATCGATCATGTCCACGCCAAGGGCCTCTAGGGCGAGCGCCTCAGCATAATGGCCTATCCTAACCTTAGCCATGACCGGGATCGTGACCGCGTCCATTATTTCTTGGATCTTCTTCGGGTCGGCCATCCTAGCAACCCCACCAGCCTGCCTGATATCCGCTGGAACCTTCTCGAGGGCCATGACCGCGACCGCGCCAGCCTCCTCCGCGATAATCGCCTGCTCCACGCTCGTGACATCCATGATAACCCCTCCCTTAACCATCTTCGCGAATCCACGCTTCAACCTCTCAGTCCCCTTCTCTTCTATTATACGTAAGATCCCCATCCCCAACTCCTCTGAAAGAGGCGCTAGGGATGATAGTATAAAGCTTTCCGACCTCCCTTACCTTTTAACCGGAGGCGATCCTTGGGCGCTATGAGACTGGCGGCACTCTTCAGCGGTGGGAAGGACTCGACCCTCGCGATACAACTCGCAGAGGCGATGGGCCATCACGTGGATTATCTGATCACGGTTAAGGCGGCATCAGAGGAATCCTACTACTTCCACTACCCCAATATATGGGTGACAAGCCTCCAAGCGAGGGCCATGGGTAGGAGGCAGATCATGGTATCAGCGAGATCCGCGTCAAGGGATGATGAGCTTCGAGCCCTGCGGGACGCCGTCGAGCTCATCTCGGATGAGGTGGACGGTCTCCTTTCAGGCGTAAATAGGAGCAGATCCCAGCATGACTCCTTCCAGCGGATATGCGATGAGCTTGGGTTGAAGTTCCTCACACCCCTCTGGATGCGCGATCCACGAGAGGTCCTCGAGGGGGTTGTTTCAAGCGGAATCACCGCAATGATTGTCGGGGTCGCCGCCATGGGTCTCGGAAGAGAGCTCTTGGGAAGAATCATAGACCATGAGCTGATCAGTCTACTAAACTCCCTCTCTGAGAGATATGATGTGAACGTGCTTGGTGAGGGAGGCGAGTTCGAGACCCTCGTGCTAGACTCGCCTCTCTTCAAGAAAAGGATCAAGATCCTAGAATATGAGATAAGGTGGAGTGGATACAGTGGCATGCTCTTGGTTAGGGAGGCAAGGCTCGCCGAGAAATGATAGCTAGCTGCCTGTCCTCACGTTGACTATCATGCATCTTCCCATGATCCTCCAATACTCGACGTTTGCCCCGGGCTCGAGCTTCTCCCGGAGCTTCTCGTCCTGCGGCATCGGTATCTCTACAATCTCATATGTCTCGTTATCCATCACGCTGACCATATCCCCTATTGAGACGACCTGGCCATTCCTCTTCTCAATTATCGGCACCTCGACCTTGCTATCAGCCGGCCCCACGAGCGTTCGCTTAACGTTATCGAATATACCTATAGCCACAACCCTAACTTTAGCTGACCCATGCTTTCCCGGCTTACTCTTCTCAAGCTCCACGATCCTGCAAGGCTCGCCGTCGATCACGATATTATGGCCGACTTTAAGGGAGCCGAGCTCGGCAGGCTTGCTCATGCTTCTCGTATAAAGGCTCATGCTCCCTGATTTAACTCTTAACCATCATAACCTCCACTTGACCACTTAAATACACCACCTCATGATAAACCTCTCATAAAAACCCGCCTTTATTTCTTGGGCTCTCCCCGAGAGTGGAAAAATAAAGGGTGGGGCGTTATGCGGGGCTAATAATCCTCCGGGCATATCTCCTCCTCTTTTATGGGCTGGCCTCTCAGGAACTTTCTAGCGGCCTCCTTGTGGCTGAATAATATTTTTCCGCATTCTGGGCACATGAAATAGAACTCTATGACATAATCAACCCTTATGTCGTGGAATCCATCCGGCCAATACTCCCCCGAATTCACCGCCTTCTCCCAGTAACATAGATACTCTATCATGGCCCCGCATTTCGGGCATTTCCGGCCATTAGCCTCCACAGTCCCCTTTCTCCCACTCAGCCATTCTTCACAGCCTTCCCTGACACAAGCCCGCCTAATGGAAGCTGGTAGAGGGCCTGAGGGACAGGTTTCCCCGAAGAGTGACCCTTATTTTCATCCCCTTATTGAGGGTTTTCCGCATTTTCAGGCTACCCCTCAACGAATAAAGGCAGGCTGCTGTGGAAGTATGGGTGTGGGCGGCCAAGTTGGTGGGATGAGTATGCTGCGGCCTATGATCCGGGGATCGGGGGCGGGCATCCTAAAGGAGTTCACTGAGATTGTGGGTGACATTGATTCGACGCTGGTTATCGCTGATGGGCATGGGCTACCATCTGTCCTCATAAGGACGTTCGTCTATGATAGTATTAACAGGCTCGATGACTTCGCCAGGGAGTACCGCGGACATGTTGGAAAGGTGATGGACTATGTCTGCATGGAGCTGAGAAGCCTCCTCTACGAGGTCTTCGAGGAGGGCGAGGATTCCGGGAGTGAGTGATGATGCCGGTTGAGGAGATTTCACTCACAGCAAGCTTCAAAATAGATCTCACAGATGCTGATGAGGCGGCGATCTCCGAGATACATCGCCTGTTCGCGGAGTATAGGAAAATCGTGAATGAGCTCATAGAATACGCCCACTCGCATAGAACCACCAGCTTCACCAGCCTGCATTATGCAAAATATTACGAGCTACGTCAAAGATACCCAACGTTACCATCGCATTACATTGATACGGCTTGCCGGCATGCCGCCAGCATCTACAAGTCCTTTTTAGAGTTGAAGAAGCTGGGGATGTGTGAAAGGGAGAAGCCGATATTCAAGGGGCGGACGATATGGCTGGATAATCATTTATTCAAGCTTGATGTCGAGGGCTGGAGGGCTTCAATAGCGGTCCATGGAGGGGGATGGGTTACATTAAGGCTACTTCACGGAAGGTATCACGATAAGTTCAAGGACATGAAGCTGGGTGAGGCGCAGCTGGTGCTGAGGGATGATGGCAACCTTTACCTGAACGTCGCATTTCGCCGGGCCGTTGCGTTGCCAGAGGTGGGCGCGGATGCCAAGGTTATCGCCGTTGACGTTAACGAGAACGCCATCGTATATGGAAACGATGACTTCATCGAGAGGTTTGAGACCGATGAGGGGATTATTAGAACTCGATACTTCCTCAAACGTAGACAGATACAATCAAGGATTCGCGGCAGAGGGCTGCGGGCGAGGCTGCTGGGAAAGTATAGGGGCCGTGAATGGCGGAGGATCAGGGAGATCTACTATAGGGCGGCCAAGGGGATAATCAATAAGGCTAGGGAGGTTGGCGCGGCAGTAATTGTGATGGAGGATCTCGAGGTCTATAAAGAGGATAAGGACTCCAAGGAGCTTAATGGGCGGATACATAGATGGAGTTATAGGAGGTTCCAGCAAATACTAGAGTATCAGGCGAGGCTTCATGGGCTCGATGTGAAGTACGTTGATCCAGCGTATACGTCAAGTGTATGCCCAGTATGCGGGGGTGGGCTGGATTTAAGTCCGAATGGACGTAGGCTTAAGAGATGTCAGAGATGCGGCTTAGAGGAGGACAGGGATGTGATAGCAGTAAAGAATCTAACAAAACGCTACTACGAGGAGTGCATGGATGCCAAAACTCCC
Source organism: Candidatus Wolframiiraptor allenii (assembly GCA_023539495.1). Lineage (GTDB taxonomy): Archaea > Thermoproteota > Nitrososphaeria_A > Caldarchaeales > Wolframiiraptoraceae > Wolframiiraptor > Wolframiiraptor allenii. The sequence continues at coordinate 4,845 of JAKCEV010000018.1, read as the reverse complement.
TAAAACCTCTTTTGATTGTCGGCGCCAGATAGATGTGGGGAGCCCGCGTTCCCCCCGAAAGCCTCCCAATGAGAAGAGGGAGGAAGGGCCAAAAGCCCAGAACGTTGATCGGTTCTCCCGAGAGCATGTGTTAGACCTATTTCTGTGAGGTATAACATGTGCCCACCCCTCTCCAATCCGCGTATATAAGGTGTTCTCCGCAGGACCCCGGCCGAGGCACCATCCAGCACCATCAAAATCTTTAAGGAGCTCTTATCTAGCCCGTTGCGTGGACTTGAGCTCCATTATCAGCCTCAGGTTCTCGGATATTAACGGCGTTCTAAAGGAGGTATTGATCTCCGAGAGGGAGTTTGAGAAGGCCGTATCGAGGGGGATCTGGTTTGACGGCTCATCGATAGAGGGATTCGCAAGGAGATTCGAGAGCGATATGATGCTCGTTGTTGATACGAGCGCATGTTATACCCTTAACGGTATTAAGACCTATTTCTGTGATGTTTACAGGAATGGCGCCCCATTCGAAGGAGACCCGAGAACGGTCCTAAAGAATCTTCTCAAGGGAATTGAGAAGAATGAGGGCTTCACGTTCATTGCCGCCGGAGAGCTCGAGTTCTATATACTCAGGGGAGGGGAGCCCCTCGATAGTGGAAGTTACTTTGATGTATCCCCAAGGGATAAGGCCAACCTGATTAAGGTTAGGATAGCTGAGAAGCTCTCCGAGGCTGGGATAGACTGGAGCACCAGCCATCATGAAGTCGGGCCGGGCCAAAATGAGGTGGATATACTCCATGACCAAGGATTGAGAATTGCTGATAAAACCCTCCTAACGAAGAATATCATCAAGCTTGTCTGCGAGTCCATGGACTTGAAGGCATCATTCATGCCAAAACCATTCTACGGCAAGCCCGGGAACGGGTTCCACATTCACATGAGCCTCTGGGCCGGTGATGATAACCTATTCTATGATGAGCGCGACCCATACTGTCTCTCGAATCTGGCGAAGAACTTCATAGCCGGCATCTTCGAGCATGTAGGTGGTATCACGGCGATAGCGAACCCGACCGTGAATTCCTATAAGAGGCTGGGAGAGTTCGAGGCTCCGAAATATGTTTACTGGGGAATGAAGAATAGAGATGCCTTGATAAGGATACCGGAGTTCCGCTTGAAGGCTGGGGCGAGGATAGAGTACCGCGCCCCCGACCCGTCGGCAAACCCGTATCTCCTGTTCACGGTCCTGCTCGCCGCCGGGATGGATGGGATCAGGAGGAACCTAGAACCGCCCAAGCCGATCGAGAAGGATATCTATGAGTATGGGCTGTATCGGGAGCTTCCAACGTTACCCTCGACGCTTGAGAGGGCCCTAGAAGCCTTGGAGGAGGATAAGCTGCTCAGAGATGCTTTAGGGCTGGCTGGCGAGAACTTCATCAAGCTAAAGAGGCAGGAATGGGAGGAATATGCGACTAGAAAGATAACTGACTGGGAGTATGAGAAATACTTCGACGTATAGTGGGGTATCCTACGCGATTTTAGAGCTCGAGGTTCTTGGCATCTATGTAGGCTAGAGGCGGGCCGCCCTTAGTGCCTGGCGTGACATAGACCTTGTCGGGGAATTGTATTGCGAGGCTATTGAATGCATCATGGATCATGCTTAGATCCGCTATCGAGCCCGACTCCATCAGAGATATCACCGTCATGCACTCGAGCTTCAGGAGATCAACATTCTCCCCGAAGTATCGGCTCATGAGATTATATGTCTCGAGAAGCATTCTCGAGGCCTCATACCTGTCAGCCGGCCTATACAGCTTCTCGAGGGGCTTCAGGAAGTCTCCGAAGAGGTAGTGCTCGAGCTTCTCCAGCGACAGTGATGCCAGCTTGAGGATCCTATCAGGGTCATAGATCATCTGAGCATTTACCTCGTATTTCCCCCTGCCGCTTCGCTTGAGTATACCGCAGTCCACGAGCCACTCGAACCTCGGGGGCGCTATGTGCCTGTATTTCGCATATTGGCTGCTCCTTATCCACTCGATCTTGTCCCTTATCATGAGCCTCCGCTCCCTGAACCTCTCAGCCTCCTGAACCTCCTTTATCCTGCTCTTCGGCAGGATGCGCTTCAACGCCTGCGGATAGGCCTCCTCCATCGCATATATCATCGCCTCCTGCCTCCTGAACTTCCCCCTCCCTATCGCCCAGCTTGTTATCATCTGGATGAATGGATAGTCCTTTGCAAAGATGTTCCAGAGGAAGAAGAGCTTCTCGGCATCATTTAGCATCAGGAGATCTATCAACCTCAGAGACCTATCTCCCTCCACGAGCCTCCTGAACCTCGACGCGCTCCTAGAGCAGAGGTAGAGCTTTCCAAATATGCCGAGCTTCTGGTTCTTCCTATCTATCAGGTCAAGTTCCGCTGCGAGTGTCACATAGTTCCTAGCATTCACCGGGCTTGTGATGAGCCCTATCGGTCGCCCCGCCAGGAAATCCCTATCACCGACGCCCTTAACAATCTCGTATAGAACCGATGCGAGGAAGTCGAATGTCTTCGGGGAATCATCCTCAAGTAGACATGGTATTATCCTAAGGTATCCGAGCCGACAGATGTCACCATGAGCCTCGAGTATCATCCAGACACCTCCTCCCTCATGACTGTAAGAGGTCTTGCCCTCTCCCAGTCTATGACTACCGGGTTCGGCTCAAAGCACCCCTTATGAAGCTCTAAAATCACCTCCCTACTGACACCATCATCCTCCCTCAGATACCAGAGATACTTGTTAGACTTCGGGATCGAGTCCGAGATTATCCCGGCGACCTTGAAGCCCACCTCCTCGGCGATCGGCGCTGTAACCTCCGCCATATCTATTATCCTGCCCTTCAGCTTAACCCTCCCGAGGACTATCACCGCAGCCCTATTCCACTTGAGAACTCTGAAAATCTCCTTCAATACATCCCTGATGAAGAGCTTGAACCTTTCCACAGATTCCGTGTGGAAGAGCCTCCTCGCCACATCCTCATACTCATATCCTAGGAACCAGAGCCTAAGCCAGTTATCCCAGGCATATGTCTGCATGTTGAAATATGGCGGTGAAGTTATAACGAAATCTATGGACTCATCCTCTATTGGAAGCTTCCTAGCATCCTCCATGTATGCCTCACCCCTGATCGCCGGTATCCCATCCCTGAAGACCCGCTCGGCCTTCATCCTCAAGCATCTCAATACGTTTCTCCTCGGCTTCCTCACACCATTTTCCCTCACATACCGCTTCACGTAGCCCGGGGCCATGGAGAAGGAGTGTGAACACCTGACGCTTAGATGCATTCTAGTCGGGCCGTGGAGTATCCCGAGCATGAGAGCTCTCATGAAGTTGGCGAGATCCTCATCCTTCGTCTCATCAATCAGATCGCGGACTGCGAGAATTTGCCTCAGCGTACAATTGCTGAAAAATGCCCTTACATCCTCGTTTACCCCTGACACGTCATAGCCTGATGGATTAATCCTTGACTCGGCCCACTCTATCCATTCGAGGACCTGCCTGCGGTTGACGGGTCTAACCTTCGCCCTCGTCAGGACATAGGCTTCCGGCGAGAGATCATTGCCCACCCCGATCCTCCCATTGAGGCACGCCTCAAGCGGCGCGGTTCCCTTCCCGCTGAAGGGGTCAAGGACTATATCCCCGAGCCGCGAGTATTTCATGATGAAGTAATATGCGAGGGCTGGTGGAAAGCTTCCAGTCCTAGAGCAGATCCTGTGGAGCGCGATGCCCCAGCCATCCCTCGCCCGCTTCCAAGAATCGGCGATCTCATAGCTTAGAAGGCATGTGGCCTGCAAGGCAGTGACGCGCTTGAATCAATAGCTTTATCCATTCGGCTTGAAATGGCCAGAAAATAATTCATGAAAAACCTCCACGTATACCATCGGATATTCGGATTCCGAAAAGCGATCCGAAAAACACGCTCAACCGCGGATAAGATCCACGTATATCACGTGAAAACATGCAACTAATAACATGAAGATTATGATCACATGGAAGCAAATTTTCACGCAAAGACTGGCTAAGATAACTCTAAGATAGCGAAGAGACAGCCAGTAAGCCTAATCCGCCTTTTATGTTTTAATAGATGCTTTGAAACAATAGACTTTTGGAGAAAGCCCGGAGATCTAATGAAAAATTATCAGTAATACTCTTCACCTCCATACTATCCCCCGATACAGGCCTGCCGAAGCTAGGTTATACGCTCTACACTTCCACTACCTTCTTGGCAGAATATCCAGAGCCATAGACCTCACGTAATCCAATATCTCGCCTATCGTCCGCCTTGTAATAGAAAAGCATGGGATTTTCTCCAAGTCATCCAGCTCAAAGGACTATAGTTTATTGAGCTTCTCCCTCGACAACCCTCTTATCACCATTAAAATATCCTTCCTTTCCGAGGGGGCTTATTGCTTTGACTTTCCAAGTAAGTCCTCTTGTATACTTTCGAAGCCCTTCCTCTCATCCACGTTACATGACAGTTCATGGTTTTCCTCGTCCCAGTTCCTGTAAACAACCTCCCTCAAGAAGATCCTGTCCTGTCTAATATCTGGCTTAGCTCCTAATGGATTTTGTCAACTATCGTTGCTGATGAAGAGGTGAAGAACAAGAAGAGGGGTCACGATAGGATGGGCTTATAAACTTTTTTCTTGAGCCACCTTTCCCCATCCACTTCCCCTACCTCTACCCTGTTTATATGCCAGCGTCTTGACGCTTCCTAGTAGAGGCCCCCGTTTTCCGATGAGCCTGCGGCCCGGGGGCCTGGGGGGCGATGGCCGCAGGTGATGCAGGAGCTGCCCCTCATCCGGGACCCCCTGGGCCGGGG
>JAKCEV010000090.1 GCA_023539495.1 Candidatus Wolframiiraptor allenii | reverse complement strand
CCCAAAAGGGAGGAATGTAGCCCAAACCTCCCCACACCAAATGGGGAGGAGGTCAGAGCCTTCTTCCTCACCTCACCTAGGCTTTCCATGAGGTTCGGTCTAATATTTATTTACTAAAACCTTGGATACGAAGCTAGAAGGCTATATGAGGGGGCGGGTGAGGATCGGGCTGGTAACCTTGGATATGAAGCTGGCAGCAAGACTTAGGGAAATCTCCCGGGAATATGGTGTTGAGCTAGTGCACTCTATAGACGCCGAAAGCCTCCCCCTTGACGTGGACGTAATTATAGCGTCAAGAAACGAGGAGGTACACCTTGATGACAGGAGAGTTATTTACTGCGAGGATTTTAAGTCATTGGATGAGTGCTTAGAACGGGCGCTGGAGCTCTCCATGGGCAGGCTTGGCAGGAGAATGGTGGTAGTCGCCATTGATCCAGGTAAAAGCCCTGGCGCCGCATTCCTCCTAGATAACTTTGTCTTGAAGACCAGGAAATATGGCTCCCCCGATGAGCTTGTAAATGATGTAAAACGCTTCCTGCATAGGCATCGGGATGCGGGAAGAAGATATGTGGTTCTGGGGGCGGCTACAAACATGAGCGCTGTAAAATCCCTTATGAAGAGTCTTGAGGAGGCTATTAGCGGCGTTGGGGCGACGATAGTGGTCTGCGATGAGTCTTTTACGAGTAGGGGCATCCTCCCTAAGATAAGGGGCATGAGCAAGGATGAATACTCAGCTCTAATGCTTTCCCTTAAGAGTGTTCTCGGCCTAGGGTAGGTGATTCATCATGCCCGTGGTTAGGGTGAAGAAAGGTGATACGCTGATGCTCTATGGTCCGGCCTCAGCGCTCCTAGTTGAGGGTAGGGCATCTGTGCTCGGCTGCCCTTTGAATCCTAGAAGCAGGCTGATCGTGAAAAGCTGGAGATCTAGACCCATATACGCGGAGAGGGACTTCGTGGCGGATATCGCTTATGGCGAGAGTGGTGGCTATGATATCATCGAGGGCGATACGATTCCGGAGGAGTGGAAGGCTTTAGCCGAGAAGGCGTCAGAGAAGCCGAGCAAGGTCTGCGTCTACGGCGGCGTTGACTCTGGTAAGACCACGCTGGCAACCCTCATTCTCAACAGCATGATCAAGAGGCTGAAGCTAGCCGTATATGTTGACTTAGATCTTGGCCAGTCAAGCATCTGCCCGCCGACGACAATAGGCTACGTCTCTCTAAGGGCGCCGACTTTCGACATCTCCTATCATAGGATGGAAGGTGGTGAGGTTGTCGGATACACGTCTCCAACCCCCATAGCCGAGGCGCATCTCAAAGCTGTTGGAAAGCTGGTCGGGAAACTCGCAAAGAAATATGGAGGCGTGGCCACGTCAATAGATCTGGATGGATGGATTTCAGGTGATAAGGCGATAGAGCATAAGAGGGAGCTGATAAGAATCCTCAAGCCCGATTATCTCGCCTCGATAGGAGAGATCCCGGATGAGATTCGAGAGGAATGCGAGAGGCTCAGCACAGCATATGAGGCGCTCCCGCCACCCCGAGAGGTTAGAAGGAGGGATCAATCTGCTCGACGCAAACTCCGCGAGCTATCTTACGAGAGATTCCTAAGAAAGTCTGTTGTTAGGAGGATTCCCATAAGTTGGATAAATCTCAGCACTATAACTGATGGGACGGATCTGAGAGATGTGAAGAGGCATATTGAGGCAATTATCCAAGGCTATGCTGAGGAGTCCTTCGAGCCCATTGAACAGGATGCTGAGAAGGCTTTAAACGAGCTAGCCAAGAACGGGGTCGGCGTGCTAAGCTATCTAAAGAATCCTGATGAGGTCTTCGTGGGCATAGGGCTGCTCATAGACTTTAACACTAGAGAGGGCTACATCAGGATCCTAACACCATACAAGGGGACTATCAGACATGTCATCGTCGGTGCAATACTATTATCAATTCAAGGCGAGGAGGTTTACTCAAACCCCAAGATCATCATGCTGAGTAACATCAGCTGAACAAGAGAAGATGTCAGTCCTTCCCGGCTCTAGGCTGAAGCACCTTTATTACCCTCACGACCCCGGCTAGCTCCAAGTTTCTAGCATTCTCGGATGGTAGCGCGGCAATATCCCCGGCCCTAAATGGTCCATACGATTCCAAGTCTATTCCAATGAACTCCGGCACGTCCTTTAGGAAGCATACAAGCTCATATCTCGATGGTATCCTCTCCCAGTTCTGGTAGGCAACAGCCTCGATAAGCTCCCCGATGCAATCCCTATACTCCTTGATAAGTGATACGAGCCTTGGATAGATTCGGCGCTCAAATCCAATGAGGTTCTCGAGGGGCTTCTCCTCGACCGCCGCCTCGACAAGCTTCCTCAGCCTTAGCTCGAAAAGCTCCTGCACAATCCTCATAACCGCCTCGAGAAAAACCTCTCTCAGCTCCGATGTAAGCGTCCCTCTATCGGAGACCCTAAGCTGATGCTTGAGACCCCCAATATACTTCCGAATATCCTCTAAGAGCTCCTCGGGGAGCTTGGCAGGCCCCTCCTCACCCCTTTCAATCCTCCAAGCTTCCATGAGGGATTCATAGACATCTCGATGAGAATCAGAGCTCATACCATTTCACATAAATTCCTCATACAAGGAGAATATAAGGAGAGATCTTAAGCAGCCTAAAGATCCCCTTTGGCTTAGGTTTGGCGTGGGACACCGTTCCTTAAATTATTAAATTTAATGAGGTTACCTCTATTAGGGCTTTAGGAGATGCGGGCGAGAATTGTCGCGAGTGAGCAGGTTTATCAGGGTAGGGCGATCTCTCTGAGGAGGGAGCTTGTTGAGCTGCCATCAGGTAAGAGGTTTTATCGCGAGGTCGTGGAGCATAGCGGTGCCTCGGCCATAGTCCCCGTAACACCTGATGGGAAGATTGTATTAGTCAGGCAATATAGACACCCAATTGGCGATTATATTCTCGAGATTCCAGCTGGAACTCTTAAGCCCGGCGAGGATCCCGAGGTCTGCGCTAGGAGAGAGCTCGAGGAGGAGACAGGCTATATTGCCGACGAGTTCATCCACCTGCTCACAATATATCCATGTCCTGGCTATAGCAGCGAAAGGCTTTACATCTACTTAGCTAGGGGACTGAGGAAGGGCTCTCAGAGCCTCGAGATAGACGAGGACTTATCGGTCGTAGAGCTCAGCATCGAGGAAGCCTTAGAGGCGATCAAGAGAAACGAAATAAGAGATGC
>JAKCEV010000017.1 GCA_023539495.1 Candidatus Wolframiiraptor allenii | reverse complement strand
AGGAGGGATGTAGCCCAAACCTCCCCCACCCAACTAGGGGAGGAGGTCAAAGTAGCTGGAGATAAGCTTAACAACCCAACCTCCTCGAGCGCTCCAGGGGCGGACCATTCTCCGCCCCCAGCCTCCCCCGAGCAAATCTTATATATCATCTGCAAGGTGATTATCCAAGCGCTCCAGGGGCGAATAATAATGGATCACGCTGGACATGTTTACTTAAGCGGCTTCAATGGCCTCTGGAGTTATTTTGAATTCTATTATTTTGCCCTGGCGTAAGGCCAGGGCCCCGCGCATAACTTTTTGGTTTTTGGAGGTGTTTTGCATGCCCGGGGTCCACTCTATAGATTCTCCGGAGTATTGGTTTGGGCCTGACGCGCCTATAGTTTATGTCCTATGGTTTTTTGGGAGGTGATGGGTATGGTTTGGGGTAAGAAAGTTAGGTTAAGCAGGATAATGGAGTCGGGCAGGATGGTCTGCGTGCCAATGGATCATGGAGTCAGCTCCGGGCCATTGAAGGGCATCGACAGGATAAAAGAGACAATAAGAATGCTAGAATCTGCAGGCGTTACTGCCATACTGGTCCACAAAGGGATTATCAAGAGCTTGAATGAGCCTCCGAGGACGGGCTTAATAATGCATGCATCCGCTAGCACGAACCTCTCCACCTCGCCGAACTGGAAGGTGAAGGTTGCATCTGTCGAGGAGGCCATCAGACTTGGGGCCGACGCCATCTCAGTCCATATAAACATTGGGAACAGAGATGAGCAGGATATGTTGAGAAAGCTCGGCGCAATCGCCGACGAGTGCGATGCATGGGGAGTTCCATTGATAGCGATGATGTATCCACGTGGCGAAAATATCAAGGACCCAAACGACCCGCAAGTGATAGCTCATGTCGCAAGGGTTGGCGCAGAGCTCGGCGCCGACATAGTCAAGGTGCCAATGCCATCCTTCAATCCGGATGATATTCGAGTGATAACCGAGAGCTGCCCGGTTCCGGTTGTCGCTGCTGGAGGCCCGAAGATGGATGATGACAGGAAGGTCTTAGAACTTGCGAAAGTTGTTGTGGATGCTGGTGGAGCCGGTGTCACCTTTGGGAGAAACGTCTTCCAGCATGAAAGACCGGATGCTATCGCCAGAGCGCTTAGGGCTGTTGTGATCGAGGGCAAAAGTGTCGAGGATGCCATGAGGATTCTGAGGGAGCGGTGATGAGGAAGGAGATAATCATTGCACCATCCAAGCCTGATGAGGGGATCCTCGAGAGAGCGGTTGCGAGAGGCATTAAGGCAGTCTACATTGATCCTGAAAAGATCCCTGAGAGATTTCGCAGCAAGATCGAGGTCTACCACGAATCTGAGTTGGCTGATTGGAGAATTGTCAGGGATTTGTCAAGAGTCTCGGAGAACGTTGTCCTCGAGATAGTGCTTAGGGCTCCCGAAGATTATGAGAAGATAATCATGGCGGCGAAGATGGGTGTCAAGAGCATCATAGTAAGGGCTGAGGACTTGAAGATAATAGCGCTTGAGAACTTGATAGCCGACTTGGCGCCGCTGGGGACCAGAATTATCGCAATTGCATCGCCGCTCGAGATCGAGACCCTCTCAGGAGTCCTCGAGAAAGGTGTTGACGGAATTCTAGTTCCTGTTAACAGCCCGGATGAGGTTGATCTCATGGTGGATCAAGTCTCGGCCCCCAGTAAGCTAGAATTGGGCGAGGCGGAGGTTGTTGAGGTCAGGGATGTTGGGCTGGGTGAGAGAGCGTGCATAGATACGACGTCAATCCTCGTCGCCGGCGAGGGCATGCTGGTCGGGAGCACTTCGAGCCTGCTAGCCCTTATACATAATGAGAGCCCGGGATCCGCGCTCACGGCTCCGAGGCCCTTTAGGGTTAATGCTGGGGCGATACACTCGTATACGCTAGCGCCCGACGGCTCTACCAGATATCTCTCGGAGCTGAGGGCTGGTGACAGGATTCTTGTAGTCTCTAAGAGGGGGGCTAGGGTCGTGTCTATTGGAAGGGTGAAGATCGAACGAAGACCGCTGCGGCTCATAAGGGTCAGGATGGGGGATGTTGAGGGCTCGGTAATAGTCCAAAACGCGGAGACGATAATGCTCCTCGCGCCCGACGAGGCGCTTATACCCGCGACCAAGATCAAGCCAGGTGACAGGATCCTTGCACACACGCCGAGGACCAAGGCGAGGCACTTCGGGAGAGCCGTGGACGAGTTCATAATAGAGAGGTGACCTGTCTTTGAAACCGCTTATATGCGTCAGCATCATAGGTAGAAATGAAACTGAACTCGAGAGTAAGATGGAGCGGGCGCTGAACCTTGGCGGAGACCTTGTTGAGCTCAGGCTAGACTTTCTCCACAAGTTCGATATTAGCCACCTAGGAGATGTAATCTCGAGCTTCGCTGACAAGGTCATAATAACGCTTAGGCCGAGCTGGGAAGGAGGTCGCTATAGTGGGAGCGAGGAGGAGAGAATTGAGCTATTGATTATGTTATCTGACCTGAAGCCCGCCTATATAGATCTCGAGCTCGCGGCGAAGAACCTCGCTGAGATCTCCAGAGAGCTTAGAAGAAATTCGCGGCTCATAGTATCCTTTCACGATTTCTCGGGAACACCCCATGAGGGGGAACTGGTGTCACGAGCTCAAGAAGCCCTGAGATATGGTGACTTCGCGAAGATTGTAACACTCTCGAGGGGGATGGATGATAACCTCGTGATCATGCGGCTTTACCGGCTGGATGGCATACCGGCTGAGAGACTGATAGCATTCGCCATGGGTGAGGCTGGAGTGGTGACGAGAATCATCGCGCCTATCCTAGGGTCGCCGATAGCATACTCGTGTCTCCCGGGCGAGGAGGTTGCCCTAGGCCAGCTGAGTATAATCCATCTTAAGAGGATCCTAGAGATGGTGATGCCGCGTTGATAGATGCCTCGACGAGGCTCTGCTGTCTCATAGGGCATCCGGTCGGCCACTCGGTCTCGCCCCAGATGCATAATGCCGCCTTCAACGCTCTTGGGCTAAACTATGTCTACCTCGCGTTCGATATCCCGCCTGAGATGCTAGTTGATGCCGTGAGGGGGTTAAGGGCTCTCTGCGCCGCCGGTTTCAACGTGACGATACCTCATAAAGTAGCTGTAATGAAGTTGCTCGATGAGCTTGATCCCTCAGCGGAGAGGACGGGCGCTGTCAACACCGTCGTGAATAATCATGGAGCCTTGAGAGGTTATAATACTGATCTTCACGGTATTCGAAGGGTACTGGAGGGCCGGGATCTCCCCCTCTCAATGCCAGCTCTCGTGATCGGCGCTGGTGGCGCTGCAAGGGCTGCGGTGGCCGCCCTCATAGATCTCGGCTTCCGGAGAATTCTCATAGCTAATAGGACTCTTGAGAGGGGCTTGGCATTGGTTGAGTTTGCGCGTTCGCTCGGAGCCTCGGCAGAGGCTCTAGATCTCGAGGAGGGTAGGCGGAGGGCTATCAAATGCGGGGTTGTGGTTAATGCAACTCCAATTGGCATGTACCCGGACACCGGCGTCACCCCGCTCGTGGCCAAGGAGATGCGGAGAGGAATGATAATCCTTGATCTCGTGTATAATCCCCCTAGGACTAGGCTCTTGGAGGAGGCAGAAAAGGCTGGAGCAGTACCTATCTCTGGCCTCGATGTCCTAGTTTATCAAGGGGCTGAAGCTTTCAGGCTCTGGACCAATATGGATCCGCCTATCGAGGTTATGAGAAGGGCTGTGGTCAAGGCGCTGGAGGGATACAGGAGGGATGATAGGCGTTAGGGCCGTGGTCCATGGTGCGGTAAGCATCCTAAACGCGATCCCAACATGGATTGGAGGGGCTCTTGGGGTTGATCTCTGGACGAAGGCGGAGGCCTGGGTTATCGATGAGCCCGGGAGGATCGAGACGGAAATACCAAGTGGGGAGGATCCAAACCTCGTAATCGAGACCGTGAGACTCATTCTCCAGCGGACTGAGAGAAGCGATCTCGGCCTCCGAGTGAGGACTAGGTCGAATATTCCAATAGGGAGGGGGCTTAAGAGCTCGAGCGCTGCCTCGGATGCCGTAGCCCTAGCGGTCGCGAGACTTGTTGGTCTTGAGTGCGATAGCGAGGAGATTGTGAGACTCGCTGTCGAGGCCTCGATCAGAGCGGGCGTCACGATCACCGGAGCATATGATGACGCCTACACATGTTATTATGGTGGGATAAATATCACGGATAACAAATCGAGAAAGGTTCTGTTGAGGAGGATGGCGCCGGAGGACGTGGTCGTGGTAATATCTGTGCCTGAAGAGAAGATCTATACGAGGTCTGTGGATGTTGGGAGGCTTAGTACTTTTAGGGAAGTTTGCCTTAAGGCGGCGAGGCTCGCGCTCCAGGAAAAATTCTGGGACGCGATGATCTTGAATGGGCTGGCGATCGCCTCCGCCTTAGACCTCGATCCATCACCCATCCTTGACGCGCTTAGGGCTGGGGCCATAGCTGCTGGGGTTTCCGGAACCGGGCCCGCAATAGCAGCGATCACCCCGCCTAAGAGGATTGATGATGTTCGGAAAGCTTTGAGGGATTATGGGGATCTTCTCGTATGCGGGGTGAATAATCTCGAGGCGAGTTGGGAGGTGCTTGGATGAGCAGGATGATATTTGTGAAACCGTCGGTGCTTAGGGGCGTGGTTGAGGCTCCGCCGAGCAAGTCCTATACACATCGGGCTTATGCAGCCGCCCTCCTCTCTAGTGGCGTCAGCAGGATCATCAACCCCCTCAAATCCCGGGATACTAATGCGACTAAGAGAGCCTGCATTCACTTGGGCGCGGAGATCGAGGAGGAAGAAAATCATGTCTCGGTTAGGAGTGGAGAATTCAGGACCCCAGATAACGTTATTGATGTTGAGAATTCCGGGACCACTCTTAGGTTCTTCACGGCAATCTCGGCTCATGCTCCCGTCGGCTACGTGATCTTGACCGGGGATGACTCGATTAGGAGGAGACCTATGGAGCCTCTCTTAAAGGCTCTTAGGATGCTTGGTGTCGAGTGTTGGTCGAGCAAGCTGAATGGGACGGCACCGATAATAGTTAGGGGTGGTGGGATAGAGGGCGGCGAGGCTAGGATAGAGGGCGGGATCTCATCCCAGTTCATCTCAGCCTTAATCTATGCGTCGACTAAGTCTAGGAGAGGTGCGAGGATAATTGTCGAGGGTGAGATGGTCTCGCGACCATATATTGACGCGAGCCTAGCTGTTCTCACGAGATTCGGGTTCCGCGTGGAGCACGAGGAATATTACTTCTTCGAGGTTGAGGGCGGGCAGCATGGGGCGGCATGCGAATTCATGGTTCCGGGGGACTTTGGTTCAGCCGCCTTTCTAATGGCAGGGGCATGTCTGACAAGTGGAGACATAACCATAAGAAACCTGAGCTTAGATCTTCCACAGGCCGACGCCGCGATAATCAATTTCCTGAGGATGCTTGGATGCCACGTGGAGGTGATGGAGAATGCTGTCAGGGTCTATCGCGCTGGGAGAGCATGTGGGGGAGAATTTGATCTAAGGGACTCGCCGGACCTCCTCCCGATACTCGCCTGCATCGCTGCCAAGTGCTCGGAGGAAGTAGTCTTGAGGGGCGTCGCTCATGCAAGGTTCAAAGAGAGTGATAGGATCATGGTCATGATGCATGAGCTCACCAAGCTCGGCATTGAGGCCGAACCCCTCCCAGACGGCTTAAGAATCCGTGGAAGAGATAGTATTGAGGGAGGGTGCATATTGGATCCCCATGGTGATCATCGGGTATTCATGGCTCTCGCAATGCTCGCGGCTTCTACTGAGAGGGGATGCATCGTGAAGGACCCGGAGGTCGCTGAGGTCTCGTATCCCCAGTTCCTCGAACACGCGATCGGTTTAGGATTAAATGCGGAGGTGCTTGAAGAATGAGGGGCAATATTATCGGCGAGAGATTCATAGTCCTGAGCTTCGGCGAGAGCCATGGAAGATGTGTTGGAGCTGTTGTTGATGGCTGCCCCGCCGGCCTAGCCCTCCGGGAGGAGGATGTTCAGCGTGAGCTGGATTTGAGGAGGCCCTCAAGCCCGCTTATCTCGACCGAGAGAAGGGAGGAAGATGTTGTCGAGATACTTTCAGGCGTCTTTGAGGGGTATACAACCGGAGCGCCAATATGTATGCTTACTTGGAATAGGGATGTTAAGGGCGAGGACTACGCGGAGATCAGGTATAAGCCTAGGCCGGGCCATGCCGATTATTATGCCCATGTCAAGTATGAGGGCTTCAATGATTATCGTGGCGGCGGCAGGTTCTCGGGAAGGATAACCGCCGGATTCGTGATGGCTGGGGCCGTCGCGAAGAAGCTCCTGAGAGATGCCCTTGGAATCAGGATCATTGGATACTCGCTTGAGATCGGTGGAGTGAGGGCCGGCGAGTTCACTTTGGAGGATGCGGAGAGAAACAGGTATGAAAATGATGTTAGGGCCCCGACCCCGGAAGCTGCTGAGAGGATGAGGAAGAAGATTCTGGAAGCGAGGGAGAGGGGGGATAGTGTCGGTGGGATAGTGGAGTGTGTAGCCGTGAATGTCCCCATAGGATTGGGTGAACCGGTATTCGATGCCTTGGACGCTGATATCGCGAAAGCTATGATGGCGATTCCCGGGGCAAAGGGGGTTGAGTTTGGGGCCGGATTCGCCGCTGCTAGGATGACCGGCTCACAGCACAACGATCCATTAATTGTGAAGGGTGGCAGGATCGTCTCGGAGAAGAATGATGCTGGAGGCGTGATTGGGGGCATCTCGACAGGCATGCCGATAATAGTCAGGGTTGCCTTCAAGCCAACGAGCTCTATACCCTTGGAGCAGAGGACCGTTGATCTTAGGGATCTCAGTGAGGCGAGGCTGAGGATACGCGGCAGACATGATCCATGCATCGTCCCGAGGGCGGTGGCGGTCGTCGAGGCGATGATGGCAATAGTGCTTGCCGATCACGCGATCAGAGCCGGATTTATACCACCGGTCCTCAGGCGCGGGGATTAAGCCGCCTTCACCGGCAGGATCTTCAGCGCCTCCTCAACCCTACGCCAAACATCATCGCCACCGCGGGCAAGTTCGTCAATCGACCTCTTCAGGTCCTCGACAGCCCTCCCAGCATAGCGGTTCGACTCCGCTATCTCCCTAATCACCCTCAGGTTGCCGTAAAGCATTCTTAGCATCTGCATTGTCTTTCTCAGGGATCTGGTCGCGTAGCTCTCCAGCATCTCCGGCCCCCTATCATGGAGCGTGAGGGCTAGGGCCAAGTAGGAGAAGTGATGAGCGACCTGGACGTAGGCCATTATCTCATCATGCTTCTCTGGGGTTGAGAGGGCCACTCTCAGCCCAGCATCCTCGAAGATCATCTTGATCATCTCGATGTAGGATGAGCCTTTAACAGGAATGAGTATTACGCGGTTGCCTGCAAGCTTTCTGGCAGCAGGCCCGAGGAGCGGGTGGATGCTCAGATACTCGACGCCGCTTGGGAGAAGCTCCAGCACTTTCTCGATGATGCCGAGCTTAACTGATGAGATGTCCATGAGGAGGGATCCATCCCGAAGGAGGGGTGAGATCTTTCCCACCATTTCCGGGATATGCTGTGATGGCGTCGTCAATATTACCGCATCATATTCCCCGATGGACTCCATCGCCGAGCAGCTTACCCCCATTATCCTTGAGAACTTTCTCGCCTTCTCAAGGCTCCTCGATACTATAGCCACCTCCGATACCCTGCCCTTGAAGATCCTTGTGAGAATCCTCGCCATCCCGCCGGCCCCAATTATCGCGAGTCTCAGATCAAGTGGCTTCTCCAAGATCTCACCCGAGCTCCTCATATGATCCGAGGATCTTGAGAAAGAGGGCCTTCTCACCCAGCTCCCTCAACGCCTCAATGCATCTCTCTTCAGCCTCTCCATCGCCCTCGAAGTCAACATGGAAGAGATATTCCCATGGTCTCTCCTTCACGGGTCTCGATTCTATCCTCGTCAGGTTAATCTTCTTCGAGGCTAGGATTGAGAGAGCTTCATGGAGCGAGCCGGGTCTATGCTGAAGCCTGAAGATTATCGAGGTCTTTCTCCTACCCGAGCCCGCTAACCGCTCCCATCCAATTATGAAGAACCTAGTCACATCATCCTTTACATCCTGTATATCGCTTGCGAGGATCTCGCCACCATACACCACCGCGGCCATCTTGGATGCTATCGCGGCCGCGCCATCATGCTCCAGAGCCCTTCTCACGGCCTCCGCCGTGCTCGGGCAATCCTCAACCCTAACATTCTTCAGGGCTCTACTCAGGAACCCCCTACACTGCGCTAGAGCGGTTGGATGACTCATGACAACGCGTATGTCCTCAAGCCTCGTCCCGGGCTTAGCTATCAAGTTGAGGCTTATCCTAACCTGAACCTCCCCACAGACTTTTAGTGGCGTCTCGACGAGTAAGTCTAACGTCTCTCTCACTCCTCCCTCGATCGAGTTCTCAACAGGCACAACACCATACTGCGCGTCGCCGGACTCGACAGCCCTAAAGACATCTTTTATCGTCGGCATGGGATATGGCTCAAGCCCCCTGCTGAGTAGAGCCTTGAAGGCCGCCTCCTCGCTGAATGATCCCCTAGGGCCGAGGTAGGATACCCTTCCTGGGCTTTGCGCCCTCTTACATATCCCGATTAGCGCTCTAAGCGCGATCAGAGCCAGCTCCTTATCTATCCTGAGAGACTCAGCGAGCTCCCCGCCACGCCTCAAGACCTCCTCCTCGCGCTCCAAGTCAGTCACCGGTAACCCGCTAACCTTCTTCAGCTCACCTATCCTCCGGGCTATCTCGATCCTCCTCGCGACGAGTCGAAGGATCTCGGAATCCACCTCATCTATCATCCTCCTCAGCTTATCCAGCTCCGACATCCCGGCGGATCAAGGTTCCAGACGCCGATATATCCTCTTCCATGGGCTGGCTTCTCAGGAACTTTTCGGCAACCTCTATATGATCATACAATGCTTTAAATAATGCCGAATAATACCCCGATAATGCCGGTAACCCCGAGCCCCGGGAGGGGTAGGGGTAATGGCCGGAGACCCGGCCAAGGGCTAAACTCTCAAAAAGGGAGTAATGTAACACAAACCTCCCCATCTTCCATCTTTGTATGGGGGAGGAGGTCATTTCATGGGAAGCGCGGATGATATTGCTGATGCAAGCTCTGCCGCCTTCTCATCGATCCTTTCCACCAGTTTCTTGAATAGTCCCTTATACTCGAGGGTCGCCCTCTCGAGAGCTTCCTCGTATGTTATCTCACCTCTCTCAATTCTGCTCATCATCTCCTCGATCCTCCTCCTAGTCTCGGGCGTCACGAGCTTCGGGTCTATTGACTCGAGAACCTCGATCAGCTTCATACCCAAGGATGTAGGTTTGAATACACCCTTCTCCTTGACAGCATACCCCCTCTCCCTGATGAGCTGTGGGAAGCTCGCCCTTGTGGCATCGGTTCCTATTCCATGCTCCTCCATGAGTCTTAGAAGTTCTGCCTCAGTTAGCCTATCAGGAGGCTTGGTCTTGCCCTCATGAAGCCTGATGGACACTATCCTCAGCCTCTCGCCAATCATGAGCTCCGGAATTGGGTTATCCTCAGGTCTGAAGTACTCATATACCTCGAAGAACCCCGGCTCCATCAGCTCGGATCCCGAGGCCTTTAGCTTTATGTCCGCAATGCTGAGCTCCGCGGATCTTAGCCTCTTCACCGCATCGGTGTAGAATGCATTGGCAAGGAATCTCTTCGCGATGTATCTCCAGACATCTAAGCTGAGGCCTGAGCCTGTGTAGGGGGCTATCGGGTAAATAGGCGTATGAGCGCCATCGTCAAGGCTGCCTTGCCTAGGATCTGGACGAGCAAGAGGAGGCTTCACGCCAAGTCCCCGAGCCGCTGCATGGAGGGGTTGTTCGAAGTCGAATCCAGACCTATACCTGTTCGTATCCGTCCTAGGATACGAGATGTATCCCTCGGCATAGAGGCTCTCGGCTACTTGTAGTATCTTGGCAGCCGGCTGGCCTGTTATCCTCGATAGATCCCTCAGCAGGTCGTCTGTTCTAATCGGCGTCGGCCTCGCAACCTCCACGATCCTCTCATCAAACTTCTCGACCACAGCGTATTTGGCGCTGGATGCCTTCTCAAATGCTCTCCGGGCTTCGTCATGATTCCAGAACCTATCGCTCTCCGCCTCAAATCTCTCCCCAAGCCCCGTCTCAAGCGTCGCTTTAATAGTCCAGAAGAATTTAGGCTTAAAGTTTATCCGCTCAAGCTCACGCTTAACTATGAACCAGAGTGTTGGAGCCTGGCAACTCCCCCAGCTTATTAGCCTCACGCCACGATCATGTTTCCTAGTCGATAACGTTAACAACCTTGTGAATGCCGCTCCGGCGATGAGGTCGAATCTCTGCCTGAAAAGCGCTTTCATAACCCAGCCCCAGTTCAAGTCATCCTCGAGACTTTGCCATGCTCTCTTAAGCTCACCCAGATCCGTGCTATTGAACCTCATCCGCTTATATGGAGCGTCTCTCTTAACTTCCCTCCAGATTTTCAGTATCTCGGCACCTATTAGCTCGCCCTCCGAGTCATTGTCAGTTGCTATAACGAGCACGTCAGCCTCCTTGAACAGCTTCCTGAGCTCCCTAATGGCCCTTGCATCCCTCACTTCATCCCTAAACTCGCGGACATCAAAGAGCTTGAGCGGATCACATCTTCCCCAACCATACTCCTCGGAGAACTCAGAATCGAGTATATGTCCCCTGACAGATGTCACTATAACATCGCTGCTCCCCAGAGCCTCCCTAATCCTCCTTGCGACGCTTGGCTTCTCGGCGACAACCACAATCCTCATCTAAAATCTTCTAGAACCATTAAGCCAGAACCATAATTTTATGATTCTAGAGTTAGTTTGTCTTCTCCCTTTCGGGAGACCTCTCCTACCCCTGACCATGTCCCTCCCCGGATATGGCGCCCGCAGGGCCCGCCTTTATTCATTAGAGAGCCAGCCCCGGGTTAAATCCCCAAGAGGGAAGATATAGCCCAAGCCTTCCCATCATAAGTAGGGAGGAAGTCAGGAGTTCTAGACCTGACTTCTGCCGCATTTTGGGCAGAAAAGGCTTAACGTAGGCTTCGACCCACTGCAGAACCTACATATCGGCGAAATCGCCTTGGATATGGCCAGCCTCCAATCAACCTTCCCCCTAACAGCCCTATATTCCGGGCTTCGATAAAACTCCAGGAGGCGGTTAATCCTTTCCTCATGTGTCGGGTGTGTGCTTAGCGGCTCTAGAACCGGATTGTTAAGCCCTGGAATGACCCGTGCAAGCTTTCGTAAGAGGCTTACAGGCTTCGCCGGATCTCTAGAGACTATTAGCGCGGCTCTATCGGCTGATATCTCTGACTCCCTGTGCCATGAGAACAACATTAACCGGAGGATCGGTGAGAGCATATTCAATAATCCTCCAGCGAGGTCGAGGGAGAACTCAACTCCCCTTACGAGCATCTCCGCCAGGGTATGGTACTTGATGTGATGACATTTCATGTGACCGCATTCATGACCTATGGCCGCCTTAACTTCATCATGGTCAAGGATCTTGAGGAGGCCAGAGCTTATTACGAGGAACCATTCATCCTCAGACCCGAATGTGAATGCTATCGGCGCATTTGATTCCAGCAGATAAGCCTCTGGAAGTCTATGGAGGCCGAGGATTATCCCGCATTCCCTGATCATCGAGCCGAGCTCGGATGAATAGTCAATCCTCCTCAGAGATTTATGAAGCCTGGTTAGAATCTGCTGTACATGGCGCTTAACTATGAGCTCGTCTAATATTGGCGAGAGAGAGCCTCGAAGCTTCTCAGGTTCTCCATAGCATCGCGGTCAGGCGGATAGATAAAGTCCGATATCTTTAGATCATATTTCGTCAGCGGGACAACTCTTCTACCACATCTCACGCAAAAGACCTTCTCAATACTTGTGAACGCCCCACAGCTCGGGCAAAGGATCTGCATTCAATGTTATAATGCATAGATTAGGCTTAATGAATATTCCGATGAGCGCTACGCTTAATATCTGCTAGCATCCGGCAGTTCTTGAGAAAAAGCCTTGAAGCTCATCCCCCTTCTCGCGCTCCTCCTACTGGCTTCACAGCCCGCCACGATGCTCATCACAATAGACTCGAGCGGGGTTGTTGAAGCACATTTGAGTTTGAAAACTATTGAAGGCTTGAATGAGGTTAGGCTGCCAGTTGAGCCCATCCCCGAGACCATTAAAGTTCGCGTTGGCAGCGAGTATGTCGCCGCAATCTATGAAAATGGGATTCTATACTTTTTCTCGCCTATGCCCGGAGACGCGGAAATAACATACATGGTCAATATATCGGCGAGAAATAATATCCTCAGCTTCGACATCGGCGGAGAAAATCTTACAAGGTTGAGAATGCCGCCCCAAGTGATCCTACTAACGGTTCCGAGGAACATAACTGGGATGGAGTATGTTGAGGGTGATCTCGTGATAGAGTTCTATGGCCCGGAGAGGATAGAGTATGCCGTGAGGGCTGGGGCGACCACACAGCCAACAATCACCACAACCCGGGCAGAGACCATGACTCCTACGATGAAAACCGCGACTTCCACGGTAGAAACCATTAAGATGGTAATCACAATTACTCAGACAGGGACAACGAGTACCCATGCGGCCGAGTCCACCGGGAAACTAGGAATCTCGCTCACTGATCCAGCCATAATAGTGGGCTTAATCGTGATAGTAATAATTATGGTTGTAGCCATCCTCGCCTACTCCAAGTCAAGAGGCAGGGGGATGCCTGGTGAAGATCATACCCTAACCAAGCTTGATAGGATGATTTTAGAGTCTATCGAGAATGCGGGCGGCTCCATTCTCCAAGGGGAGCTCCAAGCGGCTCTCGGCCTCCCGAAGACCACGCTATGGAGGCATGTTAAGAAACTTGGAAAACTCGGATACATACAGATCGTGAAGGAGGGGACGTTGAACAGGCTCATACTTCTCAAAAAGCCTAGCCGGGGATTTTCGCCAAGTTCCTAGGAATGAAACCATTTGAAACCGGAATTCCTGAGATTCCCTAAAATCATGACCTCCACTTTATAATATCCGGTGATCGTGTGGTGATGAGGGCAAGGTTAAGCTTCCAGGCAATCGCCATCGCGCTCCTCCTCCTGCTCATAGTATCTCCTATTATGGCTGTATGTGGTCAGGTCGCCGGCCAAGTGAGTCCCGACAATCCCAGCAAAGAGCTTGAGAGGCTAAGGCTGCGCGCATACGCTCTCCAGAGGGTTCTGGGATGGGCCGCAAATGTCACGAACATCTCTGATTCCTTGAAGGGGGAGGTAAAGGCGCTCATTTCCATGAATATCTCCGCGCTATCAGAGAAGGAACTTAGGGACTTCATCTCGGAGGCCGAGGCTCTTCTAGCCGAGATCAGGGAATCAATCCCGAGATATAATGTGACTCTTAGCCAGGAGCGTGTTGCCCTGAGGTTTCTTGAGAGGGTTAGGGAGAGGTTGAACATGAGCTTGATGAGGATGAACTTGACGCCGGGCGAGGTGGAGCAGGTTAGGGAGAGGATTAGGGAGTGGATCAGGGAAAGGGCTGGGGAGAACCTGACAGTCAGGGATGTCGCGCATCTCATGAAGAACGTTAGGGAGATGCTGAGGCATAGGTTTGCCGCGATGTTCTCTGAAGAGGCGATGAATTATAGCGAGAGGATGGCTGGATCCGGCGCTATCTTCGGCCTAATGAATGCCTTGAATGCTTCGAGCAAGGTCCTATTGGTCCTTGAGAGGGTTAGGGAGAGGCTCATTGAGGTTAATGCATCGGAGAGGGCTGTCGAGGCGATAGAGCGTAATATAGAGAGGATAGCGGCGGCGAGGGAGGTCTTGAGGCAGCTGATCGAGAGGATGGCCGCGGGCCATCCGCTTGGGAACATCACGCGAGAGAGGGCTAGGGAGGAGTTGGGATTAATAGTGAGGGAGAGGGCTGAGAGGTTGAATGAGACGATTGAGAGGTATCTTAACAAGTTTCAGGAGCTTAAGGATGAGGCTTTAAGGCTAAACCTAACGGATCTTGTGAATGAGATAGAGGAGGAGATGATGGGGCTTGAGGCGCTTAAAGGTAAGCTTGCATCTGGCAACTTGAGCTTGAGCGAGCTTGCTGGCGCCGCCGCTTCTGCTAAGGGGTTAATCAAACATGCCGAGAAGCTCATCGAGAAAGCATCCGAGAAGATGGGTAAACATGGCCCGGAAAAGATTCCGCCTAGAAGGGAGCTTCAGCGGGGTGAGAAGGAGAGGGGCGCGCCAGTAACACCGCCGGGCCAATTAAAGACAAAGCCCTGATAAGAGGTTAGTCCATAACATCTCCCCTTTTTCTCCGATTCTCATATGATGCTCTTATGAATTCTATGAAGAGTGGTGATGGCTCTCTCGGTCTGCTCTTGAACTCCGGGTGGAATTGGACTCCAACTATCCAAGCGTCCCTGAACTCTATCCCGCATATCGTTCCATCAAGCTCATCATATGCCGAGATCATGAGACCCTTCTCCACGGCAAGCTCCGCGTATCTCGGGCTTATGTGATACCTGTGCCTAAACCTCTCGATGATTCTCTCCGACTTGTATGCCTGGTGTAGCTTTGTCCCGGCGACTAGTTTCACGGGCCTTCCGCCGAGCTTCATCGTTCCTCCTTTGAGGCTCATCTCCCGCTGCTCACTAAGAAGATCCACTACTGGATGAGGGGTATTTGGGTCAACCTCCGTAGAGTGGGCATCTCTCAGCCCTAGGATGAGCCTTGAGAGGGCGACGAATAGGAGCTGGGCCCCGAAGCATATTCCGAGTAGAGGTATCTGCTTTCTTATCGCGTGCTCCGCGGCCATTATCATTCCCTCAACGCCCCTAGCACCGAACCCCGGCGTGAGGAGTATTCCATCAACATCATCGAGTATTCTAAGCTTCTCGGGATCTTGCTCAAATTCCTCGGTCTCTATTAGAATTGGCTCTGCTTTCAGTCCAAGCCATGCAGCAGATGACTTGAGAGCCTCGATTATGCTGATATAACTATCAGAGATCATGCAGTATTTCCCCGGCATAGCTATCCTGACACAACTCGAGGGCTCCTTAAACCTCCTAACCAGCTCGCTCCACTCGCTCACCGCCCCATCATCCGGCCTTCTCCTCGGAAGTCCTAGGAGGCCGCATATCAGATCTCCAAGCCCCTGCCTCTCAAAGATCATAGGAAGCTCATAGGGCGTCTCAAGATCCGGGTCCGAGATCACGGCATGCTTCGGCACGTTGCAAAAGAGGCTTATCTTCTCCTTGATCTCCTCCGGGAGCTCTATCCTGCTCCTTCCAACTATGATGTCTGGTTGAAGGCCCATACTCTGGAGGAGCTTTACGCTATGCTGGGTCGGCTTGGTTTTGAGCTGCCCAACAGTCTCAAGATACGGGACGAGCGTGACGTGCACGAGTATTATCCTCTCCTTTCCAAGCTCGAGCATTAGTTGCCTCAGGGCCTCCAAGAATGGCATAACCTCGATGTCGCCAACCGTCCCGCCGATCTCGACGAGCAGGACATCTGGCTTAAGCCTTTGCGAGGCCCCGAGTATCCTCCGCTTTATCTCATCAGTTATATGCGGTATGACCTGTATTGTTTTTCCGAGGAACTCGCCGACCCTCTCCTTTAATATCACGCTCAGATAAACCTGGCCCGAGGTAATGTTATTCGATGGATGCATGTTCATCTCGAGGAAGCGCTCATAGGTCCCAAAGTCCTGATCTATCTCGGCTATCCTGAACCTGTATCCGGGGGCGGCCTCGAACTCCCAGACCTCCTCGCAAACGAAGACCTCCCCATGCTCTACGGGGTTAAGCGTCCCCGGATCAACGTTAAGATACGGGTCTATCTTCACAGCATCGACGGTGTACCCCCTGAATTGAAGGAGCTTTCCGATCGAGGCTGTTACGACGCCCTTTCCGAGGCCGCTCAAGACGCCGCCAGTGACGAAGATGAATCTCGTGTTTGAGCCGCTCATAATTCATCCACCCCAGGAATGCTTCTCATAATCTCTGAGCATACCCCACCAACTCCTTGATGGATTTGAATCCTCTCGAGGCGAGAAAGCCCCTTAATCCCTCGATAATCTCCCTGAATATTTCGAGGTCTTTCCTAGCTATCGCCGAGCCCACCCCGACAGCATTAGCTCCCGCGAGGATCAGTTCTAACGCGGCCCTCCAGCCATCCACACCGCCGACGCCGATTATAGGCACATCCGGGAGCTCCCGCCTAATCTCGTATACGGCCGCGACGGCTATGGGCCTGATGCATGGCCCTGAGAGACCTCCGAAGATGTTGGATAATATCGGCGTCATGGATTCCACGCTTATCGCCGCCGCCCGGATCGTGTTTATCGCCGTCACTCCATCAGCCCCAGAGCCGATATAGCGGGAGACTATATCCGGCCTGGCTTGATAGACCGAGATCTTCGCAAAGACGGGTCTCGACGATATGCTCTTGATCGATCTTATTATGTTGCATGCGAGCCGGATGTCTGAGCCTATCTCCAGCCCATATCCCCCCACATGTGGACATGAGAGGTTGAGCTCAATCGCGTTACATCCAGCATCCAGAGCCTGCTCCGCGACCTCAATGAACTCGCTCTCATCCCTGCCGCCTATACTCACGATCACCGGTATCCTGATGTTCTCCGCAGCTCTTCTTAGCTCCATCTTGAAGGCTGTTATCCCCGGGTTCGGCAGCCCCATCGCGTTGAGATAGCCGAATTCTAGATCCACGAATACCGGGTTTAAGTAGCCCTCCCTCGGTTCACGCGTGATAGTCTTGGTAGTTATCGCGCCGGCGCCAGCCTCCTCAACCCTCCTCATCAGCCCATAAGATGATCCGAGGATCCCTGATGCGAGGATTGCCGGGTTCCTCAGCCTGAGCCTAGCGAGCTCCACCTCAAGATCTGGCGACATGCCTCCCAAACCCCATCCCGATCCGGGGTTCACCATCCTCCAGCGCTAGAACGCCGCGCAGGAAAACCATCCTAACCTCGGCTCTCACCACCCAGCCCTCAAATGGGGAATACTTGGCCTTCGAGGCGAATCTCGAGGGATCTATAACATGTTCTCTTCCAAGCTCAACGATCACTACGTCGCCATCCATGCCGGGCTCGAGCGCGCCCTTACGAGCTCCCAAGATCTCTGCAGGTCTGCGGGAATAGAGATCTAGGGTCTTGAGCGGTATAACACCATCCATTATCTGGGTCATGATTAGTGGTAGATAGATCTCTAGGCCAGGGAAGCCGGGTGGAACCTCGTCATAGCTACTGCGGAGCTTCTCCTCGAGCAGGTGCGGCGCATGATCCGATACTATCGCGTCAACAAGCCCAAGCCGTATCGCATTTAGAACAGCGTCCGCATCCTCCCTGCTCCTGAGGGGCGGATTTACCTTTGCTATCCCGCCGAATCGCCTCATAGCATCCGATGATAGGAGCGCATGATGCAGGGTTGCGTCGCATGAGATAGTTGCCCCATGGAGCTTTGATGATGCTATCATCATTATCGAGTCGCTGGTCGTCAGGTGGGTGAGGTGAAGCCTTATGCGCCCGCTCCCAGCGATCCTTAGCATGTTCTCCACAGCCCTTATCTCGGCTATCCTCGGCCTTATCCTCCCATGATCCTCGATTGTCGGCTTGGCGATCAACCTCCTCTCCCTCATTATCGTCTCCAAGTCTTCCGGGTGGACGACAACGAGATCCCCCTCGAGGTGATTGATTATGCTGAGCAGCTTACCATAATCCTCTGGGTATATCTTGAGACCGCACGCTATCTTCCTGATCTCAGGTATCTCGCGCAAGTCCTTAGGCGCACCGCAGTAAAGTGTGAAGTCTACAAGGGCTTTTCTCGCTGCAATCTCGAGCTTCTCCATTAGCCTCTCGAGAGAGTCTATGAATGGGTCATTGTTCGGCATGTCGGCGACCAATGTTACGCCTCCACGCAGGGCCGCAAGCGTCCCGGTATACCAGTCCTCCTTATATGCCTGGCTAAAGTCTCTTAGATGCACGTGCATATCCACCATTCCTGGGAGCATTATCTGGCCCTGCCTCATCACGACCCTCTCATCGGAGCTTGGGGCGAGAGCCGGGCTCGAGATCGACGCTATCACACCATCATCTATCGCGACCGCTGCCTCGATCAGCCTGCCATCCAAATACGCCTTACCCTCAATCACGAGATCAACCCTCAATCCTCTCAGCCCCCAGCATCGGCATAATCATCCTTCCGTCGAAGATCGGACCATCCTTACAGACTCTAAGCCCAAGCGGCTCGATGGAGCATGAGCCGCATATTCCGGCACCGCATCTTATCCTTCTCTCGAACGATGCTTCAACCGGCAGCCCAGCTATCAAGCATTCTCGCATCACCGCTAGATTCAGCTCTTCCTTCCCGCAGACATAAACCATGTCATAGATTTCGCCCTGGATCACGTTTCTGAATAGGTCGAGGACAGTTCCGCGATAGCCGGATGACCCATGCTCAACCGAGATTTCAACCTCGCCGAGCCTCTCGAACTCCTCCCGATAGAATACGTCATCATCGGACTTGAAGCCTAGGAGCGCCTTTACACCGCATCCCGCGGCCCTCAGCTTCTTCGCCAGGAAGTGTAGTGGGGCGAGGCCGTATCCGCCGGCGACTAGGAGCGCGCGGCCGCTCGGAGCCCACCTGAACCCCCTTCCAAGAGGCCCTCGGATGAAGACCTTATCACCGGCCATGAGCCTCTCATGCATATAGCCCGTGACCCTTCCAACCCTCGCCACTATGAACCTGATGATGTTATCCTCTGCGTCGGCGAAGCTTAATGGTATCTCTCCGATGCGGGGTATCCAGAGCATCACGAACTGGCCGGGCTCGGGCTTGACGCAATCCTCCAAGAAGATCTCGTATTCCTTGATGCTCTTGGTCAGGTTTCTTATCCTCTCTATCACTCCTGTAATGTAGCTCATGGCCTCGACTCCAGCTGCCGTGCGATGTCGTCGAATGTTAGGGCTAGGCTGCAGTAGTCACAGACGAGCTTGAGCGGATCATAGCTCGCGGTTATGAACCTTGGCTTAACCGGCTCATTCTTTTGATTCGTGATGCAGTTCGGGTTCTTGCATCTGAGGAATCCCTCAACAATCTTGGGCGGAACGGCCTTCCTCTTCTCAACGACCGCGTAGTCCTTTACCACGTTTATCGTCGCCATAGGGGCTAGGAGGGCGATCTTATCCGTGTCCTCGGGCCTTAGCTCTAGCCCCTCTACCTTGATTATATCCTTCCTGCCGAGCTTCCTGCTCTCGACATTCATGACAATCGCTACCGTGAATCCCTCCTTACCAGTTATCCCCATGAGCCTCAATATACTGAGAGCTCGGCCCGCCGGGATATGATCTATGATCGTCCCATTTCTTATCTTTGCTACGAGCAGGGGCTTCTCCGCCATCACACATCACCCCACGAGTATTAGCTTGAGGAGGGCCATTCTCACGGGAACCCCGAGGGCTGCCTGCTCGAAGTACTTGGCATATGGTGTTGAGTCAACCTCGAAGCTTATTTCATCCACCCTTGGTAGCGGGTGAAGTATGACCAAGTTCTTCTTGGCCCCTCTAAGGCTCTCCCCTGTTATCACATAGCTTCCCCTCACCATCTCATACTCGCTTGGGTCTGGAAACCTCTCCTTCTGTATCCTGCTCGCGTAGAGGACGTCAAGGTCTTCCACCACCTCCTCGAGCCTCTCAACTTCCCTGAACTCTATGCCCGCCTCCACTAGGAGCTCACGAGTATCATCCCTGACCCTTAGCTGGGGCGGCGAGATCAGGTAGAGCTTTCCTATCCTAAACCTCGTCAGGGCAGCTATGAAGGAATTCGTCGCCCTTCCGTATTTTAGGTCTCCCAAGACACCTATCGTTAATCCATCTATCCTCCCGTGGAGCCTCCTTATCGTATAGAGGTCTATCATTGCCTGTGTTGGGTGGTTTCTGCTACCATCCCCGGCATTTATCACCGGCTTCTCAGCGATCTCTGCTGCAAGCTTCGCCGCACCCTCAAGCCTGTGTCTTATTACTATCACGTCGGCATATGAATCCAGCATTCTTATAGTGTCAGAGAGGTTTTCGCCCTTTGCTATAGAGCTCTTCTCAACCTCGCCCAAGTCTATCACCTCTCCACCCAGCCTCAGCATAGCTGTCTGGAAGCTCAGCCTAGTCCTAGTGCTGGGCTCGAAAAATGCCGTCGCCATTATCTTACTCCTGAGAATAGAGGACCACCTATCCGGTGCCTCGAGGATCTCATCAGCCATCCTGAAGATCTCCTCAAAGTCATGTCTACTCAGATCGTTCACAGATATTATGTCTCTACCCCTCAGCATCTTGCATCACCTCCCCGCTTTACCTCGAGTAGCGAGGTTAGCTGGCTAAGTGTTATCATGGAATATAGCCTCACGCCAAGCTTTTCCAGCCTCTCCCCGGCACCCTCCTCCCGATCAACCACGACGAACGCATCCTCGACCACGAGATCCTCTGATCTCAGCGCTGAGACGGCTTTCTCTAGCGATGACCCAGTCGTCGCGACATCATCAACGATGAGGGTCTTCATTCCAGGCATAAAGTCGCCTTCGATCAGCTTCCGCATCCCATGGGTCTTCTGCTCCTTCCTAACATAAATCATCGGCCTCTCCATGATTAGCGCGAGCGCCGTTGCAAGTGGTATCCCGCTCGACTCGACGCCTGCGAGTACCTCGAAGTCCAGCTCCCTTATCCTCCGGGCACATAGCTCTACCAGCATCCTGAACTCCCTTGGATGTGAGATAACGGATCTCAGATCTATGTATATCGTGCTCTCGCCGCCGGAGCTTAGGATGAATTTCCCGATCTTCACGCAGTTGGCGCTTCTCAATATCTCAGCAACCTCACACGCATAGGACATCTCTTTCAGCCTCCACTATCATGCGAGCTGTCTCAAGGGGTTTCTCCGCCATCGTTAGTGCTCTCCCAACTATCTCGAAGTCTCCACCCATTCTCAGCGCATGCGCCGGACTTGCGCCCTGTGTAACTACGCCTGGCGAGAGGATGGTCATCTCCGGGAGAATTCTTCTCGCCTCCGTGATCAACTCGCCCCGCGTCGCCCCAACTATTATGCCATCCACGCTGGCCGCCTTAGCTTCCTCCAACAGCCTATGGAAGTTTTGCTGGATTAGCTGTGCCTGTGGATGGCTCATGGCAACGACCCCGAAGAGGTCTATGCTACGCCTCACCTCACTGACCCCTCCTTGGAACAGGTGCGCTATCGCGGCGTCGAATCCCATCCTCCAGAAGCCCTCAAGTGCGGCCTGAACTATGCTTGGTATATCTGAGAGCTTGAAGTCCGCGATCATGTAAAACTCTCCCTTGAAGCGGTCTAGAATTTCAGATACACCATCGAACCCTATCGAGAGGCTTAGCGGTAGCCCGATCTTCACCCCGACAGCAAGTTCTCGAACTTCATCAAGAAGGTTAATACATCTCTTTATGAGCTGTTGTCTGCCTGCCGAATTATCATGGAGATCTAGGGCAATTATCAGCCTGCTTTGCCTATCTCTAGAGATCTTCCAAAGTTTCTTCGGAGACCTTCCACGCGGAACTTGGGCCACGAAGCCCTTTCTCGGAAAATACCAGTCTCGTTATAAAGATTCCTCCGCAAATTCTCCACTCCGACGACCAAATCCTACTCAGGGAGGAGGCCGTTGGCCAGAATTACTCAGCGCTTCCACAAATCCCTTCACAAGCCTCTCAACAGCTTTCTCCGGATTCGAAGTGCTTCTTTTTATCTCGGAGATTATCCTGCTCCCGACTATAATGCCGTCGGCACCAAGCCTGGCAAGCTCAACCGCTTGATCCGGCCTCGAGACGCCAAAGCCCACCGCCACCGGCTTCTCAGGGTTCAGGCCCCTGCTCCTCCGGAGTAGCTGGATCGCTGTCGGCGGGAGGGATTCTCTCTCACCCGTCGTCCCGGTGAGGGATACGAGGTAGGCGAAGCCCATAGTCTCGTCTAGGATTCTCGCGAGCCTTTCATCACTCGTCGTCGGCGCTGCTAGGAGCACAAGTGAGACGCCATGCTCCATAGCGATCCTCTTCACGGGGCCGGCCTCCTCGAGGGGTAGATCTGGTATGATTACTCCGCCGACTCCATGACTCGAGGCCTCCTCCATGAACCTCCTCAAACCCATCCGGTAGACTGGGTTAAGATACGTCAGGATCACGATCGAGACATCATGTTTTGATGAGATATCCTTGGCGAGCTCTAGGACCTTCTTCGGGGTCGTCCCGGCCTGAAGCGCCTTAAAAGTCGCCTCTTGGATCGTTACACCGTCCGCTATCGGATCAGAGAATGGTATCCCCAGCTCAATTATCTCCACCCCGGTCTCCGCCATCACCTCAAGTATTCTCCTACATGTCTCCATATCCGGGTATCCGCCCGTAATATATGGTATGAAGAGTGATCGGCCTATCCTCCTCGCTCGCTTAAACCTCTCCTCGATCCCATTCATCCCCCGAGCCTCCTTAAAACCGTCTCGAGATCCTTGTCCCCCCTGCCTGAGAGGTTCACGACTATTATCTCATCTTTCCCGATGTTCTCAGCAAGCTTCATTGCATATGCTAGTGCGTGGGCGGACTCGAGCGCTGGCAGAATCCCCTCAGTCCTTGATAGCGCTAGGAATGCTTGGAGAGCCTCCTCATCTGTTACCGTGAAGTATTGGGCTCTTCCGGTCTCCTTGAGGTAGGCGTGCTCCGGCCCGACCGCGGGATAGTCTAGGCCGGCTGCTATGCTATGTGTTCCGGCTATCTGCCCATCCTCATCCTGCAAGACATATGTTAGCGCGCCATGTAGAATTCCCTCGAGACCTCTTACGAGTGATGCTGAGTGTTTTCCGAGAGCCTCACCCTCCCCACCGGCCTCGACGCCAATTAGCTTGACTTCATGATCCTCGATGAATGGATGGAATATTCCTATCGCGTTGCTCCCGCCGCCGACACATGCCACGATGTAGTCCGGAAGTCTTCCCTCCTTCTCAAGAATTTGCCTCTTTGTCTCCAATCCTATAACGGACTGGAAATCCCGGACAATCATCGGATACGGATGTGGGCCGACACATGATCCGAGCAGATAATACGTCGTCTCGACATTCGTCACCCAGTCCCTTATCGCCTCGTTTATCGCGTCCTTCAGCGTCTTCGATCCGGATGAGACGGGGTGGACCTCGGCCCCAAGAAGCTTCATTCTCTGCACGTTCATCCTCTGCCTCTCCATGTCTATCTCGCCCATGTAGATCTCGCATCTCAGGCCGAGGACCGCACAGGCCATAGCGGTCGCGACACCATGTTGCCCGGCCCCGGTCTCAGCTATCACCCTCCTCTTCCCCATCCGTTTAGCGAGCAGCCCCTGGCCTAGCGTGTTGTTTATCTTGTGAGCGCCCCCATGAAGCAAGTCCTCGCGCTTGAGGTATATCTTCGCCCCACCCACCATCCTCGTAAGGTTCTCCGCGTAGTAAAGCGGCGTCGGCCTACCAGCATACTCCCTGAGCATATAATCTAGCTCGCGCCTGAAGCTCGGATCATCCCTCAGCCTGAGATAACTCTCCTCAAGGTCGCTTAGCGCCTCCATCAGCGTCTCGGGGACATATCGCCCACCGAACCTGCCAAACCTCCCATCACTCGTCGGAAGATTATACCTCATCAAGCTCGGCCCCCCTAACCCTCCTAACAAACTCTCTTATCATATGCGCGTCCTTTATCCCGGGAGATGACTCGACCCCACTCGAGACATCAACACCATATGGCCTGACTATCCGGATCGCGTCCCGGATATTTGACGGGCTGAGACCTCCAGCCAGTATAACGGGAAGCCTGGACATCTCCCGGATCCTCCTGCAGATGTTCCAGTCAGGCTTCAAGCCCCTTCCCATGCTGCTGTCAAGAAGTATCGCATCGAAGCCGTTGCAATCGAGCACCGCGTCAAGATTTGCCTGAACGGGCTTAATAATCCATTTGGCTCCAAGTTCTCTCAACTGATCTGG
>JAKCEV010000016.1 GCA_023539495.1 Candidatus Wolframiiraptor allenii | reverse complement strand
AGGGAGCCCGAGCTCGTGAAGATGTACATGAGGCTGTATAGGCCGAGGGAGATGCTGCTGATAACGAGATGCGGGACCCCGGAAGACGTGAAGCGAGACCTAGAGCTCGAGGGAATAAGGGTCATAGATAACGTCCAGTTTGATCGAGCAAGGCTTGCAGATGTCTCGAGGAATCTGCTGAACTACGCGGAGCCGGCGGAGGACATCATTATACTAAGGGGTGAACTGGCTAGGCTCATTAGGGCGAAGTCGAGGTTCCTTAGAAAAAGCCCCGAGAAGCTGATATGGGAGGCTATCACAGCCCTCTAAATAATTAGCAAGACGACTCATCCCTTTCAAGCCTCATCATCGAGTCAGAAGCCGGACTCAAATCATCGTCACGAGAAAAGTCGATGCACCCATATTTCTAGGTAAACATCTTTACGGGCCCGGCGGGCTTTGAACCCGCGACCCCCGGGTCTCTTCCAAAGTCGTTAAAAGCCCGGTGCTCTATCCTGGCTGAGCTACGGGCCCAACCCTGTAGCTCTGCATTCCCCGAGAGGAATATATAGTTATGTGGAGTGATCGTGCTTGGGGAGGCCTGGTATGTTGGTTATCTTGGTTTCTCCACCGCCGCCCATCTGACCCCTCTCCCGACGTGCTTAGTCTTTTCCCAGTATACGTCCCTGAATATTTCTTGGTAGAATGCTCTTATCGCCGCGAGGGGCATCATGAAGTTCATGTAGAATATCATGTGCGGCAGGTATTTGACAAGGGTCTTCGCTGTTCCCATTCCCTCGAGCATGGCCCCCTTTATCCAAGTATAGTAGTAGATTGCGTTGAATGCTAGAGGGAGTATCGCCCACCATGGGAACAGGTTCGCGGTTAGGTTGAGCGGGATTATCCCGAGATATTCTAGGAGCCAGTATATAGTGAGCGAATATGCCACCCAGTTTAAGACAACTATTATGGGCGCTATGAGCATCGAGATTATTGATAGGGATCTGAAAAGGCCGAGCCTCCTTATCACGGGCGGCCTCAAGAGTATCCTAGCGTATTTCTCGAGACTTTGAGTCCATCCTCTAAACCATCTCGTTCTCTGCCTTAGCCAAGCCTTGAATGTTGTTGGGGCTTCCTCCCAGTGCCTCGCATCTATGACGAACACCCTTCTCCCGGATAAGTAGAATCTGACCGTGATCTCGGCGTCCTCGGCAAGATTTAATGGATCCCATCTGCCCACCTCGCTTATTGCCGATCTTTTTATGTAGTTCCCCGTGCCGCCGAGCGGGGTGAAGAAACCCAGCCTCGACCTGCCATTCAACATGACCCTGAACCACCCGGCATACTCCATGGAGAATATTCTCGTTATCCAGTTATCAGCCTCATTGCTTATCCTGAGTATTGCCTGGACGGAATCCATGCCGTGATCCTCAATTGCTGATGCGACTTTTAGGAATGTGTCAGCGTCAGGTACATCCTCGACGTCAACTATACCTATCACGTCTCCCCTACAGAGTGCTAGCGAGTCGTTTAGCGCGCTCGGCTTCGTAGGGAAATATTCCCTCCTGATTAGCGGCAGCACCCTCCCCGGATAAAGCTGGGCATACCAAGTCGCAACTCTCTCACCAATCGGATCCTCAGTTACAACTATTATCTCCTTCCTGTCTAATGGATATTCTACGCTGTTTAGGCATACTTCGATCGTTCTTGGGAGTATTGGTTCATCTCTAGCCGGGATTATCAGGGAGATCCTCGGATACGTTCTAGGCCTCGTGCCCGGGTTTACAGGCTTCTTCACGCCGGCCGCAAGTATGATCATGTGGTAGATACCCCAGAAAATGTAGATTATTGTCAGGCCGTATGCTATGAATAGGAGCACCTGCCTCGGGTAAATGATTAGCAAGAGTATTATCGCGGCGAGGGATGCTATGAAAATCGCCGACTTAACCCTCCTCATAGCTTATGGCACCAATTATCCTGGCAATCTCATCAGCTATCCTGCTCGCTGAGCTCGAGATATCGTCCACTTTGATTATCCTTATCTTCTCCGGGTTGAATATCTTTTCGAGCTCCGGCTTAAAGCTTGATGGCAATATTATAACCATTATGGAGTTAGGGATGTCCGCTGCCTTCAGCGTCATCAATATGGGGTAGGTCTCGTCAGCGATCCTCTCCGGCGTGATCTCAATCACGATGGATGGATCTCCTCTAACATATAGTGGCACGTTGTAGATCACGCCACTTGACCCGGTTATCCGCGTGAACATTGCGACGTCAAGTCCCAAGGCCTCCAGCCTCCGCGCTATCTCCTCTATGACACTTAAGACCTCTGAGATCCGCCTAGCATCCTCCGATAATCGGTATACCGGGTATTTCCTGAGATCGAGCTGCTGAATCCTGTTCACGTGTCCTTTCTCACACTCGATCTCCACGAGTGGCACCTGGAAGACGGCCTTACAATCCATGCACGTGAATCCGAGCCCAGGCCTCCCATAATCTATGCCAACCCTCTTCATCTCCTTGCCGCATTTCGGGCATCGGTATACTCCCGGGCTGCTCGTCTGAAAATCCTCAAGCCCCCCGGTGTATCCACAGTCATAATGAATCATGAGCTCCCTTTTCTCGATATTCCTAGAATTACATTCGGGACATTTGAGGACTACGTGGAGGCAGACCGTCCCGCATACTGCGCATGATGGGAACGAGATCTCTCCAGTAGCTTCTAATAAGCCTCTCTCATAATAGGTCCTCATTTTCTCCTCTGGGACCTCTATGCCGAATAACTCATAGACTATCCCCATGCCCTGCCTGATCCTAGGCCTAAACTCTACAGGTTCACCCCTACGTAGAGCATCATAGAGGGACGAGAAGAAGTGAGCATCAATAAGCCTAAGCCTCTGGTGCTCGATTGACAACCCTACCGGTAGATTGGTCGCTCCAGTTATATATACTTCTCCTAGGAAAACTTGCCCAGCCAGCATAACGAATTGCTACAGAAAAAATGGAGGGTTTTGATGTGCCGGCTATTCGGTGATGAATGCCGTCTCGGTGGATTGGACTCCCCGTACTCTCTGTATCCTCTTAAGGACTATGTTTCCCAGCTCCTCTATTGTCTCCGCCTCGACTAGTGCGACGACGTCATATCTGCCGCTCACGATCCTCGCGGACTTGACATTCTTTATGCGCGTGAGGCCTTTCGCGACCGCTGCCGCGTTTCCCTTCAAGGCCCTTATGAAGACATATGCCCGGGCCGGCATCCCCTTCCTCACCCCACCGCAACTAGTGTCTCCGTCCTCTCGACGCCCTCTATTGCCTGTATCCTCCCGACCACGAGCTCGGCCAGCTTTCTGAGATCCTCGGCCTCAGCCTCGACGACGGCATCGAATCTACCCGTTATCGGCGATGCCGACTTGACACCCTCCATCCGCCTCACCTGATCCAAGACGTCGTGGAGCCTAGCCCTCGAACACCTCAACAAGACGTAAGCATATACTGGCATTTGCCTCCCCCTCAAGAACACGATATAATCATCTGATGAATAAGCTTTGCCCCGCCTAGGAGGTTGGCGCCCTGATCCAATCACTCAAAGCCTTACTCAACGCTTATCCCAAATACCGCGGAGAATATTCTTCCTAGGGCGTATGTCGCGGCTGCCGACCCGAATCCCGCCAACATCATCTCGAGGATCTTTCTCTTGATTGGCAGGTTCGCTGAGATGGCGATTATGAATCCTATTATTGCGAGGGCGGCTCCAGCCGCCACTATCGAGAGTAGCAGGGATGCTAGTATCGGAAGGCCTAGCATGTAGGGTGTTACTGGTATAAGCGAGCTAATGAAGTATGCTATGCCCGTGTATAGCCCGGCGGAGGCCGGCTTCTCTATCGCCTCCTCCCTCAGCCCATGCTCCTCCTCCGCTATCGTCCTCGCCAGCAGGCTCGGGTCTCGGGCCACCTCTCCTGCTATGAGGTCAGCAGTCTCCTCACGATACCCCTTCTTGATCATCAAGGATCTTATCCTCTTCATGAAGAGTTGGGACGTGTATCTGGCCGCCAGCCTAACCCTCCCCAAGACCCCCTCATGGACTTGCTTCTGGGATTTTGCGGCGGCGTATGCCCCTATCCCCATGGAGAGGGAGCCGGCTATCGCGACGACCAGCCCGCTTAAGCCCACCGTGAATGGGTCTCCATATGCTCCCGCGAGACCTGCTGTGACCGAGAGTATCTCTACTAGGCCGTCATTCATCCCAAGGACCATGTCCCTTACGTGGCTTAGGAACTCAGTGAATCGCGACTCCTCCTCTGAAAGCTCATGTTCATGCAGCAACTCCTCGACAAATATCTCCTTCAGTTTCTCCCTCTCATCCCCGGCCATATCCGAGTGCTCGAGCATCATGGCATACATCTTGATCGCGTCACGCTCACCGCTCTCCATGACCTTGAAGGCCAGCGCAAGGCCTAGAATCCTGATTAGGATGGTGTGGAGCCTCACCTTGAGGGGGCTTACCCGTATTCTATATCCTGCTCCCCGCTTCTCTAGGAAGCTTCTCCAGAAGTTTAGATGTCTTCGCTCCATCTCGGCTATTTCTAGGAGCTTCCTCCGGGTGTTCTCGTCCCGGCTCATCCTAGCGGCCGTGGAGTATATTTCTATGGCGAGGGCCTCATCGGCTAAGGCGTCCTCAGCTAGGGAGATCAGGCTCGGCAGCGTGTTCATGGCCGCTGCGAGCAGATGATTATTTTGGCGTATAAGTTCATTCTCATTTTCCTAGGCGTCTCCTGCAATGTTGAGGGCCGTGTAGATTGTTGCGAGCGTTGAGGGCGCGGCGAGCTCCGTGGATAATGTTATCCCGGGCGCCAAGTCGAGGACCAGGCTCGCGATCCTGTAGACCCCCTTTGGTATTCCCTCCCTCGACCCTATGAGGAGGTTTACCCGGCCGCCTCTCGAGAATAGCTCCCTCAGCTTTGGTAGGGCATCCCTTATCTGGAGGCCCTCGGGCTCGAGGACTATCATGGGCTCCTCCCTCCTCTCCCTCACGAGCTGGTATAGATCTTGAACCAGGACGCGGACCTTCTCGACGCTCCGCGCATACGTCTTCTTCTGGATCGCGTATCTGCTCTCAACCCCCTCTCTCACCCCGGCTATGAATGCCTCTAGCTCGAACGCGTCGACCGGCTTATTCGGCGCGATAATCAGCTCCCCAACCTCATATGACTGGACCGCCCGCCCTATCCTCCTGCCGATCTCCCTCGCGCCCTCGACCGAGCCCAGATACGGCATCTGGACGATCGAGATCCTGTTGAATATCCTGAAGCTCGGCCTCTTCTCCGGCGTCATCTTCCTCCACTCGCGCTCGCCCCTCACGATGCTTATACCAGCCCTCTCGAGGACTATCTCAACGTAGATCACCACGTCCGGGTTCTCGAGGTCAACCCTCGCCCCGGTCTCCGCCTGTACAGCCGCCCCAACCCTTACATTCACGTCGAGGCTTGTGAAATCATGCTTGCCCCTTCTCACGGTTCTAACCGCGAAGCTATCATCCTCCCTAATCACGTCCCTCGCGAGGTTGACTACAGCCTCAACGATCCTGTCAAGATCTGCCTCGACCACCGCGTCAACCCTGATCACCGACTCCGCCTCCGGAATCTCCCTCAATATCAGCTCCTTGAGCATCTCGGCATCATGGCAGGACTCGACTATCACGAGACCCTTCAACCCACCTGGGCGCGCCCTAACCTCCGCGACTGGGTCAAGCTCCACTATCCTCGTGGCCACGATATCCTCCAAGTCTAGTGGTGTCTTCACTATAAGCCTCAATCCCCGAAGAGGAGATCATATCACGAGCCTAAATAAAGCATGATTCGCATAGCAGGCCTAGGGGCGCAAAAAGGATATAGCTGTCCAGTGCTCGAGAAGATGAGGTGATTTATGGGTGAGCCGGGATCAGTTGATAGGGGCGGCGATAATGCTCTGCGCCATCGCCGGGATAATCATCTACGGCTGGATAATGTTCTTCACGGCATGGGACATAATACTTCTCAAGATAACGGGCTTCATCGCGGTTGCCGGTGTCCTGGGGATACTCGCGTGGATAGGGTACACGCTCGCGACAACGCCGCCGCCCAAGCCTATTGAGGAGATCGAGAAGGAGCTTGAGAAAGAGCTTAAGGAGGTTGAGGCGAAGAAGGAGTAGAAGGGCTGGATAGGGTATCCCCTCCCGGCATTTATCCCATCATGTTTTCGAGGAAAGTGCCAAATAGTGATTTATGGAGCTTGATTTCTGGGAGCCGGGGTCCCATAGCCAGGTAGTGGGTCGGCCTCGAGATCCCATGTGAGGGGCTGGTCGGATGACGGGCTAGCCGATGCCCCTTCGCGGGGCGCGTGGGTTCAAATCCCACCCCCGGCGCACATATCCCCCTAGATTATCCCGGCGGACTCCATTATGCCTCCGAGGCTTTTTACCAGCGCGGCCTCTATAACCGCCGCGATCGCGAGAAGTAGGGCTGATATTGCGATTGCTATGAGGAGCATCTTCAGCTCCCCTCTCAGGAGCCATCTCCTGCGGAGTATGATGTGGGACATCGTGATTGATTCGGCGATCGCGACGCCGTAGCCTAGGAGCTCGAGGACCCCATAGCCCGTCAGGAGTATGATGAGTATCATCATGGCGATCATCAGGTTTGCCGGTATCCCCGTTTGAATCGAGGCCCATCCGAGGAATCTTCCCGTATTGAATACTATGTAGCCTGCTAGCGGTGGGCCGGCGAATGGTATGATCCCAAGGAGGGCCACGAGCATGTTGTTTGAGAAGATTCCAAGCTCGAGGTTACCCTCGCCCAATCTCTCGATGTTCTCCTCTATCATCTTCCCCTCCTCATCGCTCATGGGAAAGAATGCGCCGGCCATTAGCAGGATGATTAGGATCACCATTATTATCAGGGCGAGCTTCAGCCTTTCCATTATGAGCTTAGCGGCCTGCAACCCTCCTCTCCACCTCCTCGATCACCTCGCCGTAGACGGGGTTCAGCCTCTTGAGGCGGCTCATTCGCGGGACCGAGAGCGGGTCAACACCTCTTAGAACCGCGACATAGAGTGAGACGTAATCCATGAAGATGAAGAGTTTTAGGAGCTCTTCTGCCTCATCCCGCGCATCAACCCTTATCGAGAATATCATGTCCTCGCCTAGGAGCCTGCTGAGGGCATCTATTGTCCTCGAGATCTCCGGCGGCTCCCTCATGCTCCTAGGCATGATTAGGAGGGCGTTGTCGGGCAGCGCCTCGAGGTCGTTGTGAAGTGCCTCTGGGAAATCCGCGTAGCAGCAGTGCATCTTCGCGTTCTCGTTTAGCTGGCACTTCAGCCTGTATCCAGCCTCTCGGACCTCGTTATAGGCATAGATCACTGGATATGATGATGTTATCCTCTCCGCGAGCCTCTTGGCTGGGTTTTCCTCCAAGGGTACGTGCTCTCGTAGCCCGGCTAGGTGATGCTCCAACCCATTATAGTCAAGGCTGATTCTAATGAGCCCTAGTGCCTCGAGCGCTCCTAGGGCGGCGCCGAGCATGCTTGGGAACGCGTATCTCGGCGGAACATCGCCCCTAACCGGGATCACCGGCACGCCATACCTCTCAGCAAGCCTCATGAGGGCGCCGCCGCTCGTGATGAAGATGCAGGGGATGCCCGCGTCCATAAGCCTCATCACGGGCTTCACGGTCTCGGCGGTATTCCCAGAGTGGCTCACGGCTATTGCTAGATCCCAGTCTAGGCTCCCCAGACCATAGCTTCTTTGAACAATTGTCCTTACACCGCTTCCCGAGAGGAGCTTTGCGGCCGCGTCGCAGATTATCCCCGACCCGCCGATGCCGAGAAAGATCAGCCTCTCGATGGATCTCACGCTTATGCTGATCCTCCGCCCATTCTCCAAGCCCTCTCTTAGATCATGGACGTAGTCGGCTGCTATCTCGAATGCTCTCTGAAATGGTTCACGCGAGTATGCCTCGGGTGCGTCCAGCCTGCTCAACTGTTTCCACCTTCTGGCTTTAATGCCTCACCACCAAGCTCCCCAATGGCCTTAATTAGCTCTTTTTCAACCCTGTCAAGGACCTTTTCACACGCTTCTCTTTTCCTCCCGATCATCCTCATGTAGACCCGTATGAAGGATGTTCCCTCCCTCTTCTCCGGGTGGCTCTTGATGTAGAGGCCGGGGGCCATTGTCCTCAGCTCATCTAGCCTCGGGGCTAGATTTGACTCGGGGACGCCCCTCACATAGATCCATCTATCCGCTATCGCTATCCTCCTGATCTTCTTCTCGAGTATCGGCTTGACCCTGTTCAGGAAGATGTCTTGGAGCTCGCTCGGGACTCCTGGGAGACAGATGATCCAGCATCCACCAGCCCTGAGGAGGACTCCTGGGGCTGTTCCAACGTTGTTCTCTAGGGGCTTTGCGCCACGCGGGAGCATGGCCATCTTCATTCTAGGCGGCGTCAGCTCCGGCGACTCGACGACGCCCTCTCTCGCCAGCTCCTCATAGCGCCTCCTTATCATCTCGAGAGCCCTCCTGTTTAGGACGAGCTTTCTCCCGATTGCCCTCGCCACTCCCTGTAGGGTTACGTCATCGTATGTGGGCCCGAGGCCGCCGCTCGTTATTATCCAGTCCGCGCCCCTTCTCATAGCCTCTCTTATCGCCGAGCTTATCTCGGCCACCTCGTCGCCGACGACGGTTATCCTTGAGACCCTGCCGCCGAGGGAGCTTATCTGGCCCGCGAGCCAGCTAGCATTCGTATTCACAACCCGTCCATCGAGAAGCTCGTATCCGACTGATATTATCTCGAAGATCGTCTGGAGGCTTGATGCGCGTGGCATGAATAGGCTCCTCGGAGTATTGGGAGACGCGCTCAATATAACGGTTAGCGTTGCTGGATTTGAGCAAAATCAAAATAAGGCTCTCTAGGGGATTAGGTCTCAGGGCTGGTGCTCGCGAGGATGAGCTCCTGGAGCAGGGTAATTCAGCTGAGCGAGGAGGAGTGTAAGCGGATATTCCAGGACCTTGCGAAGCTTGAGGGCGGACAGGTTGCCAGGCGCTGCGGCGTCGTCTTCATCGAGCCATCGAAGCCCGGCAGCAGGCATGGGAGATATATCGTGAACCTGCTCACGCGAACCTACTCCGTCGAGCTTGATTCTAGGGAGGTTGTGGACTTGGTGGCTGGTAAGGCCGCCCCGCTGGAGATCGCGTACATAATCCTCAGATATCTCTCATCCACGGGCGGTGTTGGGAAGAAGGAGGATTGGACCCAGTTCACGGACTTCCCTAAGGGGAGGCTGTATAAGAGCTATTTTGACAGATATGTGTTGAGGCCTCTCGCCAGGGTTTTCGGCTATGACTCGGAGAAGTATGAGATGGCTTGTAGGAGGCTTGGTGGTAGGAGGGAGAGGCTTGGCGGGATAAGCTACTCCTTCAACTTCCTCCCGAGGATAAGGATCCTCACCCAGCTCTGGGCTGGCAAGAAGGAGGAGTATGTGGAGCCTAGGGCGAATCTCATGTTCAATTACTCCACGAGATACTTCTTATCCACCGAGGACATGCTTCTCGCTGGGAGGATAATGGTTGGCGCCATGGCCTCGGAGGCTAGGAGGGTTTAAGGGGCGTGAAGCGGCATGCTGGACGGGATTAGGAGGGCTCTCGAGGGTGTTGCGGAGGCGCTTAAGACGCGGAGGCTCTCGGAGGAGGAGAT
This sequence comes from Candidatus Wolframiiraptor allenii, assembly GCA_023539495.1. Taxonomy (GTDB): domain Archaea; phylum Thermoproteota; class Nitrososphaeria_A; order Caldarchaeales; family Wolframiiraptoraceae; genus Wolframiiraptor; species Wolframiiraptor allenii. The sequence continues at coordinate 15,400 of JAKCEV010000016.1, read as the reverse complement.
AAGGGAGCATGTTGAGGAGTTCAAGCTCATGCTGATATCGAATGATGTCGCGGTCGAGGTTGCTGAGAGGCTCGGCGAGGAGCTTGCCGAGAGGCTTAGGCTAATCAGGGTTAGGAGGTTCGGGGATGGCGAGGGCGAGGTGATGGAGCTCGTGGCCGGCGTGCTCGACTCCGTGATAAGGGAGGGGTCCGTCGACGACCTGCTCAGGAGGATCCGCGAGAAGGCCTCCACGGGGGAGCCGTTTGTAATACTCTTCGTCGGCCCTAATGGTGGGGGCAAGACGACGACAGTCGTGAAGCTCGCGAGGCTCCTCCAGAGGCATGGCTTCAAATGCCTGATTGCCGCATCTGATACCTTTAGGGCCGGGGCCATAGAGCAGCTTCAGAGGCTTGCTGGCGAGGCTGGCGTCAGGGTTGTATGCCAGAGGTATGGGGCTGACCCGGCGGCTGTCGCGATGGATGCTGTTATGAGCGCCCGGGCTAACAGGATACCGGTGGTCCTGATAGATACCGCCGGCAGGACGGAGGTTGATCATAACCTGCTTGAGGAGATGAGGAAGATTAAGAGGGTTGTGAACCCGGATCTCGTGATCTATGTTGGGGATGCGCTGGCTGGGAACGCGGCGGTGGAGCAGGCGAGGAGGTTTGACGAGTATGTTGGCGTGGACTACATAATCCTCGCGAAGCTTGATGCTGATGCTAGAGGCGGCTCAGCCATCTCGATAAGCTACGTGACGGGTAAGCCCGTGATCTTTGTCGGGACAGGGCAGGGTCTAGACGACCTCGAGCCCTTCACCAAGGATCTCCTGAAGAGGCTTATACTCGGCGGGGTTTTGGGCTAAGTGGAGGTATGTAGTATTTCATTACCTCCGCTTAGCCCTTCCCTCTCGATCAGCTCATTGAGGGCTCTTGGGGGAAACCCCGCTCCCCGCATCTGAAGGTTTAGCACTGCCACGACGTCCCTATCCACTATTAAGTTGCACTTCTCGCATTTCATTAGCCTGCCCCCATGGGCCACTAGGTGGCCTGAGCAGAGGGGGCAGGTTCTAGAGCTGTTCTTCGCGTCCACGTATTTCACTGGCAGTCCAAGCCATTTGAGCTTGTATTCGAGCATGAACTGGAATGTTCTAGCGTTCCACTTCGAGAGCTTCCTGTTCTGTTTTCTGGAGCCGCTCAGAACCCTATACTTTATGCCTTTGAGCCTCTCCAATATTGCCCCGCTCCCCGCCCTCTCTAGCTCTCTGGCTATCGTGGTCGTGAGCTTATGCACGAAGTCCCTGGCCCTGTTCTTCTCTCGCCTAGAATACTTCTGCAATAGCCTCTCGGAGGTCTTAGGCTTAAATCTTGACAGGCTTTGCGCTTTTTGTCGCTTGATCTCATAGACTCTGTGGATGTGGTAGAGCTTTTTCAGGTCGTACCGCTCCACCCTTCCATCAATTAGCGCCGTCACATTTGTCAGGTTTACGTCGAATGAGGCCCATTTATCAGCTTTAAGGTCAACCATCTTCTTCACCGTAATTATCACTTCCTTCTCTGTTAGAATCAGTCCTCCAAGGCGGTCGAAATCTTTGGGAAGCCAGTGGTATTTGGTTAAATCGACTTCGAGGTACCTCTTCTTCGGCTCGATGCTTATCTTCAAAACCCCGTCCCTAAAGCTGAAGAGGGTATTCTTAATGTAGACGGTCTTCTTGGTTACTTTAGGGGGCTCCTTGGCCCTCCCCCTGTTGTACAGCATGATCCACCCCTTGACCAATCCGATCACGGAAGCCATCGCCGAATCGACATAATGCTTGGAAAACCTCCATCCCCTTAGCAGGGAGTCTCTGAGCTCTCTCCTCTCCTTTTTACTGAAGCTCAGATGGGCTTTACGGGAGAACCTAACCTTTGACAGGACATATTCCAAAGCTCTTTGCTTGATCTTGAAGTACTCTTCTACTAGGTCTTTCGGAGACTCTACTGGGATTCTGTAGCTTTTAACGACTTCCATATCCTCTCGACCTCGCCTTTGGGATACCTAAGCTTGCCGGTCGGTAGCCTGACGGCCTTGATGAGCCCTTTCTTCTGCCACTCCCAGAGCGTCTTCACCGAAATGTTGAAGATCTTGGCCACTTCCTTTGGCCTCAGCAGTTCTTCGTAACCTTCTTCCATCAAACGAATTAAGACAATTGAGCGCTATTCAAACTTATTTATTTTGGAACCGCTACCTACGGCGCTGAGCAAGGGATTTTAACCCCGCGTCCACCCTATCCAGGGGATGGAGTTAAGGCGCTTTCTAAGCTCTATCGCCTCCACGCCCCCCGGGCCGAGGCCGAGCTTCCAGAGCTTCCATGTCCTCGAGACGATACTCGTGATCGGGAGGGAGGCTCCGATTGGGAGGAAGAGGCTGGCCGAGATCCTGGGGTTGGGTGAGGGCGCTGTGAGAACTCTCATCCAGAGGCTTAAGGACCATTCTATCGTGAGCGTCTTGGGCAGGGGCGGCTGCGCTCTCAGCGAGAGGGGCGAGGAGCTCCTCCGGGAGCTCGAGAGTAGGATGAGGGATGTCGGCCCAGTGAGGCTCGAGCTTCCATGGAGCCATCCCGCGAACTATGTCCTGATAGTTCATGATGCTGTTGGCAGGGTTTCTAGGGGGCTTGAGCAGAGGGATGAGGCGGTTAGGGCGGGCGCGAAGGCGCTCATGGTCCTAGCATATCAGGGTGGGAGGCTCATGATGCCGGGGGTCTCCGACCTCTCAGCGGAGAGGCCCGAGTTTGCTTCACGCCTAATCGAGGAGCTCAGGCCCGTGGATGGTGATGTCATCCTGATATCCGGCGGGGATTCCCTTGCTGAGGCTAGGAGGGGTGCTTTAGCCGCGGCCCTGACCCTTCTCTAGGTAGCTCCTCCACTTCTCAGGGTCAAATCTCCTTTCCATCCTCTCGATCTCCTCGGTGAACGCCTTTTCCAAGTCTACTCCGAGCCTGTTTGCCAGCTGGAGGAATAGGGAGAATGCTTGGCCGAATTCCCTGGCCACGTCGTCCTCGGGGACCTCGTGGCCCAGCCCCCTGACCTTGTAGCCCTCCCTCACGAGGATGTGCCTGCCGATCTCGGAGATCTCCTCGACTAGGTGGGTGAAGATCTGGGATTCCTTGAACCTGTCCCAGCCTCGGGCCCTCTCGAACTCGAGCATCCTCCTCTGGGCATCCGAGATCCTCATTCCGGTGGTGGCTGGCGTGGAGCAAACATATATAGTCACCTTGCTGGAGTCTGCTCGTCGAGGTTTTCCGGGCATGTCGAGCCTCGAGCAGCAGTTGGCGAGGGCTGTCTCGGAGCTACAGGTCCTCGAGAGGGCTTTGGAGGAGCTTCAGGGGTCTATCGCGGCCCTGAGAGCTGCCTTGAGCGAGCATGAGAGGGCACTGGAGCTATTGGAGGAGCTTAAGGCCCAAGGCTCCCCCTCGATCATACTAGTCCCGATAGGTGGCGGGAACATGATACAGGTGGAGGTTAAGAGCGTTGAGGAGGTTTATGTGAGCCTGGGCGCGGGCGTCGTTGTGAGGCGGCCAGTAGACGAGGCGATTGATCTTATGAGGCGGAGGATGGAGAACCTGAACTCGGCTCTCAGGACTAGGGAGGAGGCGCTCGCCAGCTATGCTCAGAGGGCTGATGAGCTTAGAAGGCTTGTCGAGGCATTATACAGGAGGCTCTCAGAGGCGCAGCAAGCCGGCGGGGAGGGAAAACCAGCCAGTGGTTGAGAGTTTAAGTCGTCTCCCCGACCTCTATATCTTGGAATGCCTGGAGGGCATAGGTTTCTCGAGCATATGAGTGATGTCTTTCTGGAGGCTTGGGGGCCGACGCTTGAGGAGGCTTATAGGCAGGCCGCCCTAGCATTCTATGAGACGCTCACGGATCCTAGGAGGGTTCTCGGCTCCGAGGAGAGGGTTGTCGAGGCCTCTGGGATGGATCTCGAGGAGCTGCTCTACGACTGGATCGAGAGGCTCATCATACTCTTCGACTCCGAGGGTTTTCTAGCGCATGAGGTCTCTGTGGAGAGGGTCTGGAGGGAGGGTGGCTTGTGGAGGCTTAGGGCTGTTCTCAGGGGCGAGAGATATGATCCGGGGAGGCATCCGCAGGGGACACATGTCAAGGGCGTCACGTATCACATGATGATGGTGGATGCCGAGTCTCCGGTTAAGAGGGTCAGGGTCCTCCTAGACATCTGAGGAGATCATGATGGAGGCTTTCGCGGCGCCGAGGAGGAGGGTTAGGCTCGACATCCTCATACCATCATCCTTCTCGAGGGAGGCATCTAGCCCGAGGGATAAGATGCTCAGGCTCGGGATGCTTGCGAGATTCCTCGCGGCGGCCAGGGTCGAGGCGCTGATAATATATCATGAGGACCCGGAGAGGCCTGATCGGAGGAACGCGGAGCTCATAAAGCTCGTGATGGATTACCTAAACACGGCGCCATATCTGAGAAAGAGGCTCTATGAGCTTAGGCCCGAGCTCCGCTATGCCGGGCTCCTGCCGCCCCTAAACATCCCGACGCACCCGGAAAAGGCTAGCCTTGATTACCCGCATTATAGGGAGGGCCTCGTGATATCCTCCGGGTCAAGGTCCATGGTGGAGGCTGGGCTCGAGAAGCCGATAAGGCTGAGGCGGAGGCTTGCCCAGGGCTCTAGGGTTGTCCTAAGGATAGAGCCGCGGGAGGATGGTAGGGTTAGCGTGGTCGCGAGGTCTAGGAGGAATGTGGAGGTTTACCCGGGATTCAGGACGGCGATAGTCGAGGAGAGGCTCCCGGAGATAGCCCGCGGCTATGATCTCAGGATAGCGACCTCCAGGAAGGGGGCCGATATCAGGGAGATGCTGCCGGCGCTGAGGGAAACCTGCGCGGGGAAGGGGAGGATATGCGTCGCCTTCGGGGCCTCGAGGGAGGGGTTGTACGAGATCGCCGAGAGGCAGGGATTCAAGCTGGAGGACCACTTCGATTATATCGTGAACGTGATGCCCCTTCAAGGGGTTAGGACGATCAGGACTGAGGAGGCCGTTGCATACACGCTCGCGATCCTCAACCTCATTCTGGATTAAACTGGTAGCTCCACCAGTCGACCTCCTCTACCCGGTATATCCTCCTTCTCATCAGGAATATCATGAGTATCGAGATTGCGACGAGGGCTATGGCTCCAGCCATTATTATCATGGTTAGCGTCCGCTCGTTCAAGCCTCCTGGTGGCTTGATCTCGGTTGTCTGGCTCGTCGCGTTTGGCTCCTCGATCCATGCGCGGATCACGTATCCTCCGCCACTTCTATCCGCGAGGTTGTCGACCCTGATGGCGAACTCGTATGCATCGCCTGTCTTCCACTCGCCGGAGATGTCAAGCCTGATCTCCCCGCCGGGCTCCCTGCTCGAGCCATATGTAACCCTGCGATCCCCCATGAATAGTGATGTTGATAACCTCATGTCTCCTAGCGGGTCTACCGAGACCTTGAGCGCGCTCCTGCTATTATTGAACCTGGCCCTGATTATGTAGTAGTCGACGTGGTCTGCGAAGTCTCCGCCATCATCCGCTGACGCCAAGTATCCTTTAAACTCGATCATTTTCCCGGGCAGGAGGTCTGGTAGCCGTATTGCGGTGTCGGGGCTTGATCCCGCATCACCCATGCCGGGCGCGTAATCCTCGACATCCTCAAGTGTAAGAGTGAGGCGATATTTCATGGAGCCGCTATACCATCCCAAGGTAAGATAATAGCTCTGGACTTGGCCGCCGGATTCTAGGCTGGGCTGGTACGCCACCTTTATCTTATCGGTTGTCCCGGAGCCGTACTGGATCTTTCTCTGGGCTATGAGCTCGCCGGAATCCTTGTAGAGGGAGATTATGCCCCTGCCCTGCTCAACACCGCTTATCTCGGCCTCTATCGTCAGCCTGTATCCCGGCTTGAGGCCGTCCAGCCTGAAGCATTGCTGGCTATTGTTCGCGTCTAGGGTATACTGGCCGGATTCGGGGATTGTTATCTCGCCGGGTATAAGCTTGATAAGGGGGGCTGTCTCAAAGCTCTTCCCAGGCTCCTGACATAAGGCTGATTGCGCCATGAAGGCTGCGAGGAGCATGATCGCTGTAAGCGTTAGGGCCTGCCTCGACCTCATCCCCGATATGCTCCAGCCTCTAGTGTATTAGGTTTTTCCTCCCCGGAAGAGAGCCCAGAATACTCTGAGATGACGTGGGGTGCGGAAGAGAGATCAGCCTCTCTGGAAAGTTTTTTCATAAAAAATTTGGGGAGTTTAAAAAATTGGGAAGGATTGGGGTGTTTTACTTCTTTGGTGGTGGCGGTGGGTAGATGCCGAGCCTGCGCCCGCGCCAGCGGACGTACTCGCTGATGATTATCGCTAGGACGATGACTAGCAGTATGATGCCGACGATCAGCGCCACGAATGTCCCGAAGTCTAGCGGTACTCCAGCTATCTCGGTGAATGGTGGCAGCGCGAACTCAACTGTCTTCGGCACCTTCTTCATTATCTCGTCCTCTGTTAAGGTGACCGACTTCTCGTCCTTGAATGTCTTCCAGTCGACCTTGACCGTGTAGGTGCCCTCGGCGAGCCCTGTGAATGTTGCCTCACCCTTGTCATCTGTTACCGCTGTTCCGACTAGTGCTCCTGCGCTTAGGATGTCTACCTTGGCTCCGGCTAGCGGCTGCCCTGCAGCGCCCCTGACTATCACCTTGATGCTTCCTAGGCCGTATAGTATCTTGAAGTCGGTGCTGGATCTCGAGGCCGTTATCGTGGTCGTTATCGTCTTCTCCCTAGTCACGGTGACCGAGTATGATATCGGCTTGCCGGTCTCATCCTCGAGTGGCAGCATCTGGAATATTGCCCTGCCCTGGCTGTCGGTCTTGGCCTCCACGCCCTCGAGCTTAACCGTTGCTCCTCCAACAGGTCTTCCATCGACATCTACGACCGTTATTGTTATGTCGCCGACTGGTAGCAGTATCTCCTTGAGGCCCTCCGGTAGCCCGACGTATGAGGCGGCTGTGCTCTTGCCATATGCTGCGTACTTGACGGTCACCGTGTAGGTCTTGCTCTTGACCATTGCGACAACGTTGACCTTGTTATCCTTGACCGAGATACTGGCATATGGCCCGTTCTCAACCGAGATCTTGTCAGGCGCTACCGGTATCGCCCTACCAGCGAGGTCCTTGACCGCGAAGATGGCGTCCGTGAGGCCTAGCTCAACATCCATCGTGACCGTTCCGATGTTAACCGTGCTGAGGTCGAATGTCTTCCTAGCAACAGTCTCGCCCTTCCACGTCACCTCAACCGTGTATGTTCCTCTCGGCAGCATTAGCAGGCTAATCGTGTCTCTTCCGCTGAACTCTGCCTTGAAGCCAATCTCCTTGGCCTCGACAACTATCTTCAGGTCCTTAGTGATGTCCGGTGTGAGGGTCTTGCCCTCATATCCGAACCTCATCTTGGCGTCGAAGACTGCTGCTCTTACATCAGCATGTTCCTTGACTAGGGAGCCTGTTGGAGCCTCGTAGGACGGTATGTAGAGCGTTCCAGTTGGCAGCGCTCTCGGTAGCAGGACCTTCCACTCTACCTGGTCGCGCTCGCTATTGTAGACCTCCTGTGCCTTGCCAGGTAGGTATGGCCAGACCGGCTTCATCGCCTCGTCGTTGACTTTCTCCTGCGCTGGTAGGTAGAATGTCCTCACGATGTATGTCACAAGTCTTCCTCCAAGGATTCCACGATCGCTTAGATCAACGTCAACCTTGTCATCATTATCGACATCGTACTTGACTGGGCCTATTGAGACGTTCATTACTCCGGTGTAACCTGCTCCTCCAAAGCTGCGCTCCTCGTCCATCAACTTGGCGACATGGTATTTCCTCAGGTAGACGTCGTCAACCGGCTTGGCCGTCCATGGCTTTCCAGCTGTGTAGTGCCATGCCGCTAGCTTTCCTGTCGCCTTGTCTACGAGCATCACTAGAACACCCTCGATCGGCCTGCCATTGAAGTCTTGGACCTGCACCGTCACGGCTGTGTAATCTACGCGGACTAGGAATGGCTTGCTCCTAGCATTGACGACGCAGAGACCGACGCAGTCGTACTTGCCGTCAGCTCTCGGCACGAATACTGTGTCTATCTCGGTTATCGCGTACGCATATGGCGACTCGTCTGGGAAGTATGCGTGCGTCATCTTGGGCTCTACCGCTGGCTTGACGTACTCTGCCTTCTTGTCCACAAGCTCGACATCCTTGCCTGTCAGCCATGCCTTCCAGAAGTCCGCGGCGTAGTCGCTTGTGTATGCCGGCGGCTCAACCCTGTATCTGATCGTCATTCCGACCCAGAAGACCTTTGTCGGATCTGTCCCGCTCTTGACGTTGACCGTTCCTGTCGCGTCTGTTACTCCGGATCCCTCGATGGCCGTTATGCCCGCGTCGAGCTTCCTGACAGCATACTTGACGGTGTATCCCTGGATCGGGTATGGTACCAGCCTTCCAGCCTCATCCCTCCATGTTAGGGCGACGAAGTTGATCTCCTTGGCTGCCGCGAGCATTATCGGGACGTCTATGCTGAGCTTTCCAGGAGCTCTTAGGCCATCATCTCCGAACGTCTCATTGTTGAGCACCAGCTTGGTGTGGACTAGGTCGTCCAGCCATGTTATCGCCGAGTGGTTGGCGCTGAAGACATACTTCCATGTGGTGTTCATGAACCTTGGGCCTGGGATGAGGTCGAAGCTCACGACGCCGTCAGCGTCCATTGAGCTGATCAGAGTGACCCTGAGGTTGCATCCGAATTCGCTATCCTCACATGACTTGTAGTCCTGTGGTGTTGGCGGCACCTTGCTCCATAGATCCTCATCATGCCATGCTGTTACGTTCGGGTAGTAGATCCATAGGTTGAGGTTCTTGACCGCGTTGGCTGGGTCTGTGCTGTTGCAGAGCGTGAACATGAACCTGACGTTGTAAACCTCTGTCGGGCCGATCGCGTATCCCTTCTTGTCCAGGACCACATTGTCGCTGTATACGACTGCGCTCTTCCAGACCACGTTAATCTGGTAGTGGAACTCGTCCTTCGTGAGCGGGTTACCGTCGTTATATGTCTCGTTCAGCCATCCGGAGATCGGCAGCACTACTGTTCCATATCTCGGGTCAGCCTTTCCTAGGCCCTTGAAGCTGTTCACGTAGCCGTCGGCATCCGTGTACCACCTGCCATATGCTAGGAGGCCGTCTAGTGTTTCACGAGTCTCCAGCATCAAGTAGACGTAGTCTGCGGAGACCGCAACGTCAAGCTTCTTGTTGCCATCGACAGATACTATGTTTCTTAGCAGGAGCTTGGCCGGCGATGGTGGCACCTGCACATAGATCGTCTCAGATTTCCCGCCTATCGTGAAGGTGAGGTTTACGCGGTCCCATCTGACCTCCTCGAATACCTGTGGCTCGCTTGTCTCCTTCAGCTTCTTCTCCCACTTCCAGCAAACCTTCACCGGAGTCCCGGCTCCGGCCTCCTTGGCCTCAGGACTATAGAGGTAGATTGTCTTGCAATCCTCGTCTTTGTCGGAGATCTTTACTGTGTTGCTCTTGTTTACGTCTAGGTGTGCGATCCATAGCTCGATGAGGGCGTTTGCTAGCGGCGTCCTGCCATCCTTCGCGAATGCTGATAGCTTGACGAATGCTACCGGTATCGGTATCGGGAGTACTCCCTTGCCATCAGGCCCTGCCTCGACCTTGTACTCGTCCGTCGGCTTCGGCAGCTCATAGACCACGAACCATCCGTCGAACCAGTTCTTCCAAGTCTTTCCTGTGATCCTCTTGACCCATTCGGCGAACCTGCTGTCGGTCCTCCATAGGCTCTCTGTTCCGACTAGCGTGAAGTTGAGGACGCTGGCGACATAGTTCGGGGCTGATGCATTGTAGAACTTGTCTAATACAAAGCTGGCGTTCTTGCCCTTGCTGTAGATGTATGTCATGTTTGTCTCAAAGTACAGGTCCTTTAGCTGGTAGCTTCCATTCCAGAATATCGGGCTCAATGATAGGTCTAGCTTATCTAGCACTGATACAGCCTTTACATCCCTGGTCCAGTTGCTGATGAAGAGGTATCCCTTCCACATCTTGTCAAATACGTCGTACCATTTCATTGTCTGCTTGTTGTCGTTTTCTATCTTGAACTGTGCATCTCCTACGCGGAGATCTCCATCAATTACCCTCGTCCAGAAGTCGTGGGCCCATGTCTTGAGTACCACCTTCTCCACGCAGACTAGTGCTGTCCTGTCTCCAATGTTGTCCGGGTTCCATGCTTCTACGAGCCACTTCGGGAAGTTCTTCTCCGTCACCGGTATGCCGCCCATTGATCCGAAGATCCTTAGGACAACCCTGTCATTGACGGGCCTGTCATTGACGGCGGACTCGGTTCTAGTCACCGGTATGGTGTCTTCATGTTTCTCAGCCCATCCCTTCCAGTCTATCTTAATCTCATATGGTACTGGAACGTCTCTTCCAGGCCAGAAGCTCGATCCAGGTGTCTCCATGCCCTCCTTCGCATAGTCTCCTCCAACCACCGTCGTTACTGTTATGTTGTAGATTGTTGGCGGCATCTGGTAGAATACATACTTGGCCTCATATTCTACCAGTTCTGGCATTGGTGAGTCCTCGGCGAGCTTCTGGAAGAAGGTCTCTACTTTGTAGCTGAACCATAATGGGTGCACGGTCTTGGTCGTGTTAAAGAGGTCTTCATCGGTGTCGCCTGTCGGGTCTAGCGTCTCCAAGTAGTAGATTTTCTCGGTGCTCCATGGCTTTGGTGTTCCGAGCCATGTTACTGTCACGTTCAAGAATGGTATCTTCATCTCTCCCTGGAAGTCTGTCGTGTAGAAGATTATGTCCTTGATCGGGACCCAGACCTTGACGGGCATGTCCATCTCCTGGCTTATCTCGAGCTTCAGCTCATTCGCGGGTGTTAATGGTATTGGCTTGCCGGACGCGTCCGTGGCCTTCATTAATGGTACCTCTACACCCTTGAACCATGCCCTGCTTATCGTCAATACTCCTCCGGGTATGAATGGGAATTCCAGTTCTCCCTGCGGCGTCGTCATCACCCAGTCCGTGATGCCCGCTGGCGATGTGTACTTAATCCATAGTTTGTCAACAGGCTTGTCCTGGCAGTCTAGGAAGATTATCTTGGCCTTGTATACCGTCACCCTGATCAGGTGACCCCGCTCTGTCTTCTCTAGATAGTTTATCTCATCCGGCTCATAGTAAACCTGTACGCCCATGTATGTTACTCGTACTCCGTATGGTCCTTTGTTTCCTGGTAGCTGGAAGAATACTACGTGGCCCTCGCCGAACCTCGCATAGCTCCACATCATTCCCGTCTTGAGGCTCTCGTCTAAGCTTGGTGTGCGGCAGTAGAATGCTCCGTTAGGCAATCTTAGGCAGACCTCTGCAGCCCCTGCTGGCAATGGATTACCAAGCTGATCAACGACAACGAATTCAATATCATAGACATGAGCCCAGATGCTTAGTATACCTTCTCCCGGTTCCCACTTGGCAGCATACCCTGATAGCCAATTGTCTTCAGGCTTTGATGTGAATGGTATGCCAGTGTACTTAATGGCTATTCCGTATGGGTTCTTTACGCGTATTGCTGCTACCTGGTCCTCGGTCCCCGGGTATATGTTCCTCCATCCGCCCTTCCACTTAACTATGACGTCCAGTCCCGTGTATGGCTTGTCATCTGTTAGCGTCAAAGTATTAGCGTAGGATACGTCCGCCACTAACATGCTCCAGTTGCCATTGTAATATGTGCTGTCTAGGACATCCTCGTCTCCAATCCTCCTCTTCTCCGGCTCTGTTGAGATGTCGGTTAGTGTCGGGCCTTCAGGTATGTCCTTGGAGTTCTTCGCATCAGCCGGGTTATACATCACGCTGGCATTGAAGTATACGTGCTTGCCGAACTTGTCCCAGAAACTCGGCGCATCAACTGTTCCACCATATTGCTTCTGGAAGTAGTCTGGTATTCCATCTGGCTTCCCTTCCGGACCTGTTACATCCTTGTACAAGTCATACCATATTGTTGCGTTGGGGAATCTAGCATATTCAGCGTATGTTGATTCTTGCAATCCTCCCCTATACTTGTGTGGGTCATTTGTGCAGCCGGTCTCATCTGTTGTTAGGAGGTTCTTCGTGACATAGTATGCTACATCGTTCGAGGTCTTGAGGTTTATTCCCACGACGGCGTTTATGAGTTCGTCTCCAGTTTGTCCTCCAGTTACATTTGGGAACTTTATGGATGGATCCGCGTCATATGCGCAGAACCTGCCATAGAGTACTGTTGCCCATAGCTCAACAGGGCTGGTTGTCGTGGATGATAATGGATCTACAGGCCCGAAAGGTATAGTAGAGGTTGTTGTTCCGTTTGCCGTATGCCCATAGAATATTGCGTGGCCAACGACTACTGTCTCCCACCAGACTCTGGCGGTAGCGTTTAGGTGAGGCTGCTTAATTCCGTAAGGTCTGTTCATCAATGTATTGTATGCCTGCTTCAGGTTCAGGTTTATCACCTGTAGTGGTATTGGGACATATTTGTTATTCTGGAATCTTCCATCGGTTAGTCCCTGATCTTTTGGTGATATCTCCCTAGTGTATCTTGAGACTCCATCTTGACCTGTTACGAATGCTTGTAGGAGTGATGCAGGCTTTGTTGGATCGGTGTGATCTAGGTCGTAGATCTTTACTTGGGCGAAGGGGACGGCGTCAGCAATACCATAGAAGCTGTGGACATAGAACTGCGGGAATATTACGGCGGCTGTGGCAACCCAAGCCCTTGTGGGATCGTTAAATGTGTTCTTGAATTCTGCTAGGCTGTCCACTCTATAGAAGCCGAAGACACCGGGCATATACTTCTCTGACCCAGTGCTATTAAAATCAGCCTTTACAGATCCGCTTATATCTACATAGAATCCATCATCAGACGTTACTGTATCGGACCATCCGCTTTTTATCATATTTGCGGCGACTTTTTCAACATCTCCCGACGGCCCTACTACGAGAGCGTACATTATTATTCCCTTGTTCCATGTTCCGGCGCCTATCTTCTCGCCATAGTAGCTCTTCGCCTTAACAACTATTAATAGGCCATAGGTATCTGGAACCTTCCACCCAATCTTGACGAAGCCTGTGGCGTTTGGCTCACCGCTAAACTGCAGCTCCCTAATCGCCTTAGTGGGTTCGGTAGGATATTTAGCAACAATGGTTGGATCGATGGAATAGACTTCGACGAAGGCCCTCTGGCCCGTTACATTATAGCGCTCTGGGAATGTTTTTCCTGCCGGATATACTGGGTTGGTGGCGTCAGGAACCCATGATGCGGATACGACCTTCAGCCATGCTGACCCGCCTTGGGCAGCAGCAGGCATTACAAGCGCTGGGACGGCTATTGCGGCGGTCGCTAGCAACAGCAGCGCAATTAGAATATAGGAACTATACTTCCTACTCATTTTTCCTCGCGCAGATGGGCTTTCAACCCCTATTTAACCCACCCCATTCTAGACCATATTCCAATCACTAGAAACTCTGGGCTCCAAGCCGATAGAACCAGGAAGACGGGATAATACCCCAAGAACATCAGAAAAACACGTAAAGCCCCAATAATCCACGTACTAGAACGAGCCACTACATGATACCGAGATAACATGATTCCGCTGGCCATCCCCATATCACGAGCCGCGTGGGAAAGCATGAAGCAGGCTAGACCGGCGGCAGGCCACCCCTCCCACAAGCATCTCTCCGCTTATTATGATTAAGAGGGCAAGAGGGACTATGAAAATCAAGAATACAAGTATTCCATCATCTTGGCACCGGACCAGCAAGCAGGATGGAAAGATCATACAAAGTCACAACACATGTTAGATTCGGTATAGAGGCGAGCTAACTAGAAGCCTGGAATAAGCCTAGGATAGGAAGTGGGGGAGGAAATTAGAACCCTCATGGCCAAAGAAGAACTAATAGTAGTTAGGGCTGATGTCCCTAAAGATGGCTCGGGGCCCGCTTCTCCCTCAGGTGTAGGCTATAAGTATAGTATTTTTCAACCTGAATAGACTCGCTGAGGCAAGGGTAATATGAATTCAAGGAAGGCCGAGCAATAGACAGAATACGGTTACCACAACCATAATGATGGATATGCGGCCATAATCCCCCCACCTATAAATGTAATTGCCTTGGGATAGTGCGCGGGCGCACGATCAGATATTTCTAGCTACTCTAGGATCATGGTTTCTTCGATGAGAGTATACTATCATAATAATTTAGGATTTAGGAATTATGTGGAATTTGGGGTTGGTCGAGACCCCCGACCTATAATGAGCGCCATGCTTTAAGGCCCCGAAAACGTAATTCCCCCTCCATTAGGTCTGGAATTTTGTGAGAAAACTTTCAATAATCTCGGAAACTCGAACACCATAGCTTATAAGGCTTATCCACGTGGTTGGAAATTTCATGGAATTGTATGGACTATTTCCGGGAATTGTATGGAATTATCTCCAGCAGGCCTAAGTTCTTAGCAGTCATGGCTTATAAGTTTTGCCCCAAAGCCCAAAAATTTCATGGAATTGTATGGATTTTTCATGGAAATTTCATGGAATAATTTCCGCGGCCCGTCTTCATGACATATAAGCTTTATCCCAAAGCCCGGAAATTTTATGGAAAAGTATGGATTGTTTTCCGGAATTTTATGGAAATTCCTTCAGCAACCCTAGACCATCACTCACCATTGTTTATAAGCTTTATCCCCGAGGCCCGGAATTTTATGGAATTGTATGGAATTTTTTTATGGAAATTTTATGGAAAAACTTAGCCCAGTCCTAGACCTCCATGGGATATCACGGGAGAACCTATGGAAAATTCACGGATTTTCATGGATATTTCCATGGAAAACTCATGGAACGGCGGATCCATAAAATTCGACTTTTAGGCCCCAGAATATATAAGGAGACCCCCGGTCAAGCAGCTTTAGTTTATGGAGCTGGGCCAGGTTTTATGAGAGCCTAGGGCGGTAGAATAGCCCCCTGGCCCCCTCTCTACTTAGGGTGGGGAGGTTTGGGCTACATCCCCTCTTTTTGGGGGCTTGGCCCGGGGCTAGGTCTCTGGCCCAACCTCTATCCTTTTTTTGGGCTTGGGGTTGGGTTTGGACATCATCGCCTGAGACTTACAGAGCCTAAACGCCCATCACCGAGAGCGATTAAGCTAAGAAAGCCTATAGAGTTTTTCCTCCATCCCGCCTTGAGAGGCGAGGCTTTCAGTTGTAAACGCTGTATTGAGGCCGACAGGTTAGAAGCCGTCTCGCAGATCGCTGCAGGGGCAACTATGGGGGAGGGGAGTAGGTCTAGAATAATTACTTGAGACAAGTGAATGTATAGGGCTTAAATAACCTTATTATAAAGCCC
>JAKCEV010000089.1 GCA_023539495.1 Candidatus Wolframiiraptor allenii | reverse complement strand
CCCAAGCATGCCATAAACCATGATAAGGCCAGCCTTTAACTCTCCATAATCAAGATTGGTAAGCATGTCTAAAATGGCTTCTAAGGGAATTCAGAATATCTCACTAAGTAACAGCGAGAATCTTTTGACAAAAACAAGGAGGAGGTTTACACATGGTTGATAGAGATCGGGAAACAGATTAAAAGCTGGTTGTCAGGATTCTTTTTAGAGGGCTTTGAGGAGGATAGCTGATTGGCTTAAGCAGGCGGATGCTGCACTGTCTCAGGCTCGAGATTCTAAGAAGGATGGACATTATTGGGCTTCATGCTTTTTCGCCCATCAGGCGGCTGAATATGCCGCGAAAGCTCTACTCGAATCTTTTGGGGTTGAGGCGAGGGGTCATAGCATAAGCAGCTTACTCGATAAGGCGCGCGAGCTAGGCGTCGAGATCACAGAGGAGATCAGGAGAAAAGCATTAAATCTGGATAGGCATTATCTCCAGTCGAGGTACGTGAATACTTTTTACTCCGGCGCTCCGGTCGATTATTATACTCTGGAGGATGCTGAGAGGGCTTTAGTGGAGGCTGAGGAGCTTGTCGGATATCTTAAGGAGAAAATACGAGGTTCTTGAAAGATATCTCTCGGAGCTTAGGAGGGAGCTCAGCCTAAAGCTTGTCATCCTGTTCGGATCGCTTGCCCGCGGGGATTGGATGGAGAGCAGCGATATCGACCTGCTAATCGTGTCCGATGATCTCTCTGATGATCCCATGGAGAACTTCATTAGGCTTAAGCGGGGCTGCGTAGAGCCTCATGGATTCAGCACGAAGAGATTCCTAGATGAGCTCGAGAGACCCAACCTCCTGATACTGGACGCCCTAGAATATGGCAGAAAGCTCATAGCGGATGAAGAATTCATGAAACTTGTTGAGAAGAAGTTTGGGGAAGTCAAGAGGAAATACGGGCTGAGACGAGTCAACGGAACTTGGACCTGGAAAATTTAGGAACATCAAGATGAGCTATAGAAATGTTAAAGTCTCGGGAGTTTTTCTGCAGAATGAGCTTCGGGCCGGTAGTCTAGGGGCTATGACGCCGCCCTTACACGGCGGAGGTCGTGGGTTCGAATCCCACCCGGCCCACTCCACCAGAGCATTCAAACCATATCTTAGTGAATTCTGGGCGGATTACCTCGGCTTTTTAGGGATTTTGCAGGGTCTTTAAGCCCTGCTTCGCGTTCCGAGTTAAAGATACTCCTTAAGTTACAAAATCCTCTTATTCTCGCTTCCCCGCGCTGGGCTTAGAATGGGTATTGTAGAGGCTAGGGGGTTGACAAGGGTCTACGATGGCCTAGTGGCGGTTGATCATATAGACTTGGATGTTGAGGAGGGTGAGATATTCGGTTTTCTCGGGCCTAATGGCGCTGGCAAGACCACGACGATCAAGATGCTGACCACACTACTTAGGCCAACGGAGGGCGAGGCGAGGATCTGCGGCTATGATGTCATTAGGCAGCCGAGCCAGGTGAGACGGGTTATAGGCGTGGTCTTCCAAGATCCAGCCCTAGATGATAGGCTCACGGGCTGGGAGAACCTCGACTTTCACGCGAGACTCTATGGCCTGGGGAAGAGGGAGAGAGAGGAGAGGATCGAGGAGGTTCTACGGCTCGTCGACCTGAGCGAGTGGGCTGATGAGCTCGTCGAGAACTATTCAGGCGGCATGAGAAGGAGGCTCGAGATAGCCCGCGGTCTCATACATTGGCCCAAAGTCCTATTCCTAGATGAGCCGACGCTAGGTCTAGATGTTCAGACTAGGAGGGCGATCTGGGAGTATATTCTCGCGCTGAATAAGAGGGAGGGGGTCACGGTCTTCCTCACGACACATTACATGGAGGAGGCTGACTACCTCTCGCATAGGGTCGCGATAATAGATCATGGAAGAATTCTGGCTGTTGATGAGCCGAGGAACCTTAAGGACATGATAGGGGGAGATGTAGTCATTGTCGGCTGCTCGGATCCGAGACCATTAGCGGAGGAGCTTAGGAGGCAGAGCTGGGTCAAGGGGGTTGAGGCTCATGGAGGGGAGCTAAGCATATACGTGGATCATGGCGAGAAGAAGATACCGGAGATAATCATGGTGGCTGAAAGGCTTGGCGTATCAGTGGACTCAGTCCTGCTCAGAAAGCCGACTCTAGAGGATGTTTACCTCCGCTTCACGGGCAGGAGGATTAGGGAGGAGGCCGCGGATGCTGTGGAGAAGATGAGGAATAGGGCTATGAGGAGGTGGAGGAGATGAACTCAGCGGAGATCCAAGCAATTTATGTTATGTGGCTCCGCCATGTCAAGCGCTTCGTAAGAGCTAGAAGCAGGCTAATAGCAAATGTAATCCAGCCATTCTTCTTCCTAGCCTTCCTAGGCATGGGCTTGAGACCAATAAACTTCCCAGGACTCCCAAGCGGCCTCGTCTACCTAGACTTCCTGACGCCGGGCATGATCGCCATGTCCGTCATATTCTCATCCATGTTCGCCGGCCTCTCCGTGATCTGGGATAGGCAATTCGGATTCCTGAAGGAGACTCTAATAGCGCCCGTCAGCAGGATCTCAATAGTTATTGGCAAGACCCTTGGAGGCTCTACCGTGGCCTTGATCCAAGGTATAGTAATCCTTATTGCAGGCATGCTCCTAGGCGCTAGAATAAGCATCCCAGGGACAATCCCGGCGTTCATCTTCATGCTCCTCATCGCCTTCTTTGCGGTCGGGCTCGGTCTAAGCATAGCAGTGACACTTAAAGATCCAGATGTCTTCTCGCTTATCATGAACTTATTGATGATGCCATTGATCTTTCTCTCAACAGCCTTCTTCCCGCTCGAAAGCGTGAGCGACTGGCTGAGAACAATCATGTACCTGAATCCACTAACCTACCTCGTTGACGGCCTTAGGGGATTCCTTATAGGATCCTCGTCAATCCCGCTCGTGGTGGACTTGTCAGTCGCGCTGGGCCTCTGCGCCTCTACAACCGTGCTCGGAGCATACATGTTCAGTAGATCAGAGGCATGACATAGGCGACATGTCTAAAGCTCAATGAGCTCATCCGCGAGCGTTGCATAACATGATCCTCCGAGGTGCATGAGTATCTTGGCCTTCTCAGGCCTATATATTTCATTGAATACATCAGGCTTAGCATAGGCCTCAAGCACCCTGCCGATGAAGAATACATGGTCCCCGGCCTCAACATCCTTCTCGACCACGCACTCTAGGACTGCTAGGGCCTCCCCAATATGCGGGGGCTTAACCTTTCTCGACTTTTTCAGGGTGAAGCCAGCCTCAGCCAGCTTATCACGACCCCGGCCAGATACTGTTCCAACATAATGCACCTGCCTCGCATAACGCCTATCAAGCACATTTATCGTGAACTCGCCGGAGCTCTTCACAAGCTCATATGTGTATCTTCGCGGCGATATTGAGACGCCAGCGAGGGGTGGCGAGATTGAGAGTGGAGTAGTCCAGGCAGCAGTCATCCCATTAGCTTTTCCAGAACTATCCATGGAGATAACGATCACCGCGGGCTTCGGATGAATCAAGTGATA
>JAKCEV010000088.1 GCA_023539495.1 Candidatus Wolframiiraptor allenii | reverse complement strand
GGAAGCATGATGGCCAACTCTTAGAACGGCGCTTTTAAGCTCTAGGAACATGTCGCCTAGCCCACATGACATGAGGTAGTCTATTCTAGTCCCGGCGAGGGGGATATCCCTTCTCGATATCCGGCAGCCCCTGAGCCAGGGTATGAGGTCTTGGCCGACAGCTTCCTCGAAAGCTCTCGCCTGGAGGTATGTGTCCACGATGGCGGCGAGATCATCCTCTAAGATTGCGAAAAGCCTTCTCGAGAGCTTCCTAGGCCTCTTAACCGGGATGCAGAAGCCTCTCCTCCCGCGAACCATGTATTCTAGAAGTCTACCAGTGTTCTGGAGGAATACGAGCCTCTCCCAGCCCCCAATCTCAACCCTAACGGTGAATCTATTCAGCCTTTCCAATATCACGCATTCCTCGACGCCCCGTAAAGTCAGTATCCTAGGATATTCTTGAGTCGGCATCAAAGCTTTTCAGGATTGCTCGAGGAGCTCTCTAACACCATCCCTGATCCTATGAGCATCCTCCTCACTTGGTGAACCCTTGAACTCTATCGTCTCAACAATCTTGAAGCCGGCGGCCGCCAATTTCTCCGAGAGCCTCTTAGTAACAGCGCCAGCCCATCCATAGGAGCCCAAGATTAGCACGGGCTTCGGTGGAATCTTCTTGACGATCAAATCCACAAGATAGTCGATTAATGGGTAAACTCCTGCCTCATATGTGGGCGCAGCGAGTATGATTGCCCTCGAATCAATTGCATCCCCTATAATCTCGGAGAATGACGGCTGCTCTAAATCATTGAACCAATAGGATGCAGTTCTTCCACCGAGCTTCTCAACCTCCTCCACTACGATCCTCGCGGCCTTCTCCATTAAGCCATACATAGAGCCGGAGACAACCAAGATCTTGTTATCATCAGGATGCCCCTCAGCCAAGCTCCTGTAATAATCTATAATCAGCCGTGGGCTCTTCCTCCAGACAAGCCCATGAGCCGGAGCTACAATACCGATATCCAGCTGAAGCCCCTGGAGCTTCTCAATATTCCTGATTATATGCTGCCTGTAGAACCCTATTACCGTCGCGACATACTTCCTGACACTCGGCAGATACTCTTGGACAACCGCATCATCGTCATCGAATACTGTTCTCGGGATTGAATAACCGCCGAAGGCATCGCACGGCACCAGTATCTTTCGGCCCACTAGATAACTCATCATAGTCTCGGGCCAGTGCAGCCATGGAGTGTGGAGGATCTTGATCTTCTCACCGGCTATTGAGATCTCCTCGCCATCCCTCACTAGCCTGAATCTCGGGGACATCTTATAGAAGGACTCGATCATAGGCTTGGCCATAGGATGAGCCACCACCCCGGCCCTAAACCCGTTCGCCTCCAAGACCTTGGGCAGCGAGCCCGAGTGATCTGGCTCAACATGATGAACAACCACATGCGTCAGATCCCGGGGGCTTACAATCCCCCTAATAGCCTCTATAAGATCATCAGCGTAGAGAGCCTTCCACCCATCAAATAATACAGCCTCACCATCCCCGACGAGGAGATACGCATTATAGGTTACCCTCTCGGGAATGCTCCAGATAGCCTCGAAGTAATTCACCCGCTCATCATCAACCCTCAGCAGATAAAAGCCGTGCACAATTTCCTGGGACAATATTCTAGGGTTCATATTCCTAAAAAGATCAATTACAATTACTATGTAATAAAAATTTCGAGAGAAAAATGAGGGGGTTATTTGGACCTCCAGAGTCCGTGAACATTGCAGTATTCTCTGGCTGATAGCTTCTCGGCCTTGACCGGGAACTCCGCCTCCGGGGCGTCGCCCGGCTTCAGGAACTTTATGTAGACCCTGTCATCAGCGGTTAGCTCGATCCACTCGATGTAATGTTTCTCTTCCATGGGATGGGGTATTGAGCCGACCTTCACCTTTATCCCGGCCACGGTTCTCTCTATCACGGGGACGTGCTTCTCCATTCCGACGTCCTCAGTCTTTTCCTCCAGCAGCTGCATCGGCTGGCCGCAGCATACAAGGGTGCCAACACTCGGGTGTATTACCATGACAATGTTGCCACAGATATTACATTTGTATACTTGGAGTCTCTGGGTCACGTTGTCTCACCACTAGATCTCCTCTAGGAGGCTTGTAAAGAAGTCGTGGTGCTCCTCCTCGTCGGCGAGGATCTTCTCGAATAGCGTTGCTGTCGTTATGTCTCCCAGCTCTCGTGCTTTCTGGATAATCTGCTTGTACAGTCTTATCGCGTATTCCTCGTCACGAGCATCCTGTTCGATCATCTCCCTAAGTTTTTCTCCGACCTTTATCGGGTCCGGCTGGGTTGTTGGGGTTCCGCCAAGATAGTATAGCCTCTCCGCGATCATCTCGGCATGTTTCATCTCTGTTATCGCGATCTTCTTTAGCTCATCAGTAACGGCGAATGCCTTAACGCCCTTCCACTGGACATGCTGCCACATGTACTGAATTGAAACCTGGAGCTCTCTAGCTATCGCCTTGTTCAGCAGGTCGAGGAGCTCCTTGGATGACATGGCGCTCACCATTTATGCTTCATCAGATTTAAAGCTTCTTGTAGCAGAACCACCAGTCGTAGCATTCGATCTCCTTTGCTTTCGCTCTCTCTAGTCTCTCTTTGGCGGCCTTCTCATCGGTCGGCGGCGGTATTATCACCTTATCCCCGATCAGCTCATTATTCGGCCAGTTTGCTGGCAACGCCACCTTTTTCTCATCCGAGACTTGAAGGGCTTTAACAATCCTCAGAATCTCATCCATGTTTCTGCCGACCTCCTGCGGGTAGTAGAGTATCGCCCTGACAATGCCCTCTGGATCTATTATGAAGACTGCTCTAACGGTGTTCGTCCCCTTCCCGGGATGTATCATGCCCAGCATGCATGCTATCTTCCCCTGATCATCGGCGATTATCGGGAACCGTATCTCGACGCCAAGCTTTTCCTTGATCCATTCCACCCACTTTATGTGGCTGAAAACTTGGTCTATGCTGAGACCAATGAGCTCGCAGTTCAGCTTCTTGAACTCTTCATACCTCTTCTGGAATGCTACGAACTCGGTTGTACAGACGGGCGTGAAGTCGGCTGGATGCGAGAACAGCACAACCCATTTCCCCTTATAGTCGTCTGGAAACCTTATCACACCATGCGTAGTCTTGGCCTCGAATCCCGGAATCTTTTCTCCTAATAATGGAATACGAACTTGCTCCATATGCACCACCTCAATCTACGTTACGTATATATTATGGTCAAAAGTATAAATCTTATGGTTCGAATATCGAACCATGACCTCATCAAGCTCCTCATAGAAAACTCACGGACATCCTACGTGGAAATAGCCAAGAAGCTTGGCGTCTCAGAAGCCGCGGTGAGGAAGAGGATTAAGCGCCTCGAGGATCTAGGCGTAATCAGGAGATACACCATAGACGTGGATCCTAAGAGGCTAGGCTATGAAGTGCTGGCGATAATAGGGCTGGACGTGGAGCCTGAGCATCTGCTCAAGATCATGGAGGAGCTGAGAAGTAGGGAGGAGGCAGTGAAATTATACTTGACAAGCGGCGACCACATGCTCAT
>JAKCEV010000015.1 GCA_023539495.1 Candidatus Wolframiiraptor allenii | reverse complement strand
GGCTGAGAAGGCTCTGCGACCTCTCATCAAAGTTATGGAACGAAATTAATTACGCTAGGCTGAGGATGTGGCTAGAAAAGAAACCTATTGACTTTAAGGCGACGTATAGGGAGTTCTACGAGAAGTATAAGCTGTTGATAGGCTCGGCTACGGCTCAGACGATCTTGCTGAGAAATGGTAAGGCGTGGAAGGGCTTCTTCAGGCTGTTGGAGCTGAGGAGGGAGGGGAGGCTGCCGCCGTTTATAACAAAGGTCAGTCCGCCGGGATTCGGCAAGAGAAATGGGTCTAGAACTCTGTGGACTGTCATTAGAAAAGACCGGTATAAGATGGATGCCGACAGGATTGTCCTCCGAAACCTCGGCACAATCGGATGGATAGAGGTGAAGTATAAGGGTCCGATATATTTGAGGGGTGAGCGCGGAGAGCTCATGATACGCTATGATGCCGATAGAGGGAAGTGGTATGCCAGCATAGCCTTCTCCAAGGTTTCTGAGAAGATGGTGAGGGGGGAGTGGAGGCAGGTGCCACGACAACCGAAAGGCAACTTAACAGCAGGCATAGACATCGGGATAAACAATTTAATGGCGATCTATGTCGAGAATGGTTTGACGAAGCTCGTCAATGGTAGGCCATTAAAGTCAATAGCGTATTACTGGAGGAAGAAGATCGCCGAGTACGAGTCCACGTTGAACAAGTATGGTCTGAAGACTTCCAAGAGGCTTAGGCGGATGCACGGGAAGTGGCAGAGACAGGTAAGACATTATATTGATGCTAAGGTGAGGGAGGCCGTGGAATGGCTTTATGATGTCGGGGTATCCACAGTTAAGGTCGGATACCCGAAGTATATCGCACAAGACAACGGCAACTTCGATAACGTCCACGTCTGGACCTATGGCTATCTGCTTAGGAGGATTAGAGAAGTCGCCGAAGAATACGGAATTAATGTGGTTTACGTGGACGAAGCATACACTTCATCGAGGTGTCCGCTACATGGAGATGGGTGCGGCATCAGAATAAGCCGAGGATTGTTCAAGTGCACGACGATGAATAAGGTGTTTAACGCCGACCTCATAGCGGCGCACAACATATTATTGGCGCCAGTAACCCCGAGCCCCGAAAGGGGTAGGGGTAATGGCCGGAGACCCGGCCAGAGGCTGAACCCCCAGAAGGGGGGGATGTAGCCCAAATCTCCCGGCTTCAGCCGTGGAGAGTGTCATATTAGGCCGCCTACTAGAATGAATAAAATTTGGGTGGGGGAGAAAATCCCCTTACTTCTTCTTCGCTGAGCTCTTCTTCGGCGCAATCCTTATCTCGATGGTGCTGACGCTTCTCGGCCTGCCATCTTGGCCAACCCTGCCCTCCTCGGTCCCGATGCTGACGCTTTGGATCTCGGCGTCCTGTACAAACCTCCTCGTAACGACTTGGGCCACGTCTACGGCCTTGCTTATCGCCCTTCCGCGAGCCTTCAAGACCACCGTCTTCCCCTCAGAGAGGGGCATCGTCGTCGCTAGAACATAATTCATCGTTGGCTTTCTCCCAATGAGGACAACAGCCTCGGATGCCTCGCTCATTCAAGACCACCTATGCAAGGCTAGAGTTATTCCCCGGAACATTAAAACATTTCCCTCCTAGTGGAAGGGGTAATTCTAGCCCGTTGTAAGGCTGAAAGGTTTACCATCTTTTAGAATCCTTTCGGGGATATGGGACCTCCAAGTTGCGAGGAATCTCAAGTCCTCGTTACGATCACGCAGGTGATCCGGGAGCATTCTTGGGATCTCAGCCTCTATGGGATACCATCTGCCGCATCCGCCGCAGAACAATATCCCATCAACTATCTCAAGCCGCCAGCAATCTGGGCAGGCTGGCTCACCCCCAAGCTCTTCAAGCATCTTAGACGCATAGCCGCAATAGAGCTCGCATTTCACGGGATTCAGCTCAGCCTCGATCCTCCGGGTCCTGAACACATGAAGCTCCAGAGGGAAGTTTCTGCAAATCGGGCATGCGAGCAAGTCCATCAATCGATACTTCATCCCGGAGACCGCTAATTATGTGAAAAACGCGGGCTAAGAAAGTTATCTCGCAACCGGGCTGCGGCGAGCCATCTTCCACGAAGGTTTTTATCGAGGACGGGGTTCAAGTCTGATGCTTGTCGGGAGCAGTTGATCGCGAGGTTAAGGTGACTGCGAGGGCATTTCTCCCAGTCGGGTTGTCTCTCGCATTAAGCTGGCTCATCACATTACTTTCTAGGGGTGCCGAGATAAGCTATCCTACTCCAATTATAACGCCTATCGAGGAGCCTGAGCCCACAACACCCCCCACGGAGGCCCTCTCAACCCCAGCACCATACCTCAACATGCTCATAGTACTCGGGCTGATAACGGCTTCAAGCCTAGTAATGCTCTACCTTGCTAGGAAGCGGAAGAACGTGTTCAGGATCCTCACGGGGATCCTCATCTGGCTCATCTCATTCGGCGTAACCGTGATCTACCTGATCAATATCGCCATGGCGCTTAACTGGATGCTCCTAAGATTCTGGCTCCTAGCTGGCGCCCTCACAGCCTCCCTCATAACATACCTCATGCTCAGAGGAGGAGGGCTAATCATATCAATACCCGCAGCATACATCGCGTCTGGTGCTGGAGCGACGATAGGCATGAGCATACCATACTGGACATTCATAGTCCTCCTACTAGGGATCTCGGCCTACGATGCATTCGCCGTCTATAGGGGCCACCTATCAACCCTAAGCAAGGAGGAGGCTATCTCCTTGAAAGGCTTAACGGTTGAGGTTGATGACATAGTTATAGGGTTGGGCGACCTCTTCTTCTACTCCCTAGCAGTCTCAGCAATCTTCCGATACATGGGTGTGGCGCCGGCAATCGCCGCAACGATCTCGATATTAGTCGGCTACTCCATAACCCTGTTGTTATTAAGGAGGAGGCACATGCTCCCAGGCCTGCCGATACCACTCCTCTTAGCCATGGGCTCCGCGCTGGTCGTCAACCTAATCCTAAACATCCCCCTGATCTCCTCCCAGCCTTAAAAGGCGAGGCTTTCAGTTGTAAGCATGTTGGGCCCTCTGCTTGAATACGGGCTTATGCCGGGCTTGAAAAAGGTCCTCAGGCCCCTATCCGTCATATTAACGGGTATGCGTCTAAATAATTATATTTTTGTCTATTTTTGATGCCGTAGCTTGGCATGCGGATGGAGGTGGAGGCATCAATACTGATTCCGAGTATCGAGGAGATGACTATTGAGGGCTTTAAGGAGTCATTCAGGAGCATCTTGGAGCTTAAGCGGAGATGCGGTCTTCAGCCCTATCTTGATAATCCACCGGACCTTCTTGAGCGCGCCAAACTCTACGCCACGCAGTATAGAAATGGTGCTCTCGGCTGGGCCTCGAATATCTGGCATAGATCCGAGGCGGGCTCAGCAGTAATAGAAAGGGATGAGGATTTGAAGTGGGAGCACAAGTTCCTAATGCGGAGGGTCCTTGAGCACATCCTCGCCCAAGGCCCACTCATCAAGGTGGATGGGATTCTAGGGAAGCCCGGCAGCAGGGTTGAGCTGAGATGCAGGCTATACTGCGACCCACAGTTCCCGGACATAGCATACAGGTGGAGCCAGCTAGCATTCCCAGGAGACCCGTCGAAGGAGCCAGATGTCGAGCTGATAGACATACCACATTACCTTGGTAACCCTCTGAATCCCGAAACAGGCCGCATGCTCATGGTCCTTAGATTCCCCAACCACGACCTCACGATAGTCACCTGCTCATCATATCAGGGCGAGGTGAAGAAGGGATTCCTAACACACTGGATACTCCATGTCTACAAGAGGGGCGGGATCGGGGAGCACGCCGCCCTCAGGGAATTCACGGTAAAGAGGAAGGATGGAGATGAGAAAAGGATAATCCTTTGCATATGGGGGCTCACGGGCTCTGGGAAGTCAACCCATGGCTTCTATATCTGGGATAAGGAGAATGTCGACATATATGTGAGGAGGTTTGGCGTGAACCCGCTCAACTATGTCAAGGACCAGGAGATCAAGAATGATGATATAGTCGCGATATTCGAGGATAGGGTTATTGGCTCTGAGCGCGGCTCTTGGACGAAGACCGAGGACGTTGACCAGAGCCAAGTCGCTATATGGAGGGCCGCCATGTCCCCAAGAGCACTTCACGAGAACACGGAGTTCGATGAGAATGGCAACCCATCCCTCGCCGGAAAGCTCTATCAATACTATGGCATGTTCAACAAGAATGCCAGATCCGTCTTCTTCCTCGAGGACACCGGATACTTTAAGGGCGACGTCGAGTCAAGCGGCCCGATGAATATGGCGATATTCCTCTCACCCGGCTACTTCACGGACTATGCCTGGGTTAAGATAACTGACCCAGCCTTCGCCGCGAAGGTCCTAGCAGATGGCAGGACCGTCGGCCACCCGGCCCAGTCGCGGGATGCTTATGGTGTTGTCTTCTCAACGAGATACTGTAAACCCTTCACTATGGGCGTTCCCTCGACTATGCATGTCATCAGATTCTACCAAATGCTGAGGAAGAGAGTGGAGCAAGGGGATCCGATCGAGGTCTACCAGTTCAATACGACTGGCAGGATAATTGCGGAGTATAAGTGGGTTAAGACAAGGCTTGGTGATGAAGAAGTTGAGATCCCGCAACCCATCTTCAAGCTAGCGCCTGACGGCACGATGAAGCCTATCGGAGGAACATCGCCAACAATAGAGGAGACGGAGCTTTTCATACTCCAAGCAGCTCGCGGCGCAGTAGAATACGAGCCCCATCCAGTCTGGGGTGAAAAGGTCCTAATCCCTGTCGAAGTTGAGGGACTACCCGAGGAGAGGCTTAGACAGCTATGGCCAACAACATACCTCTCTATGAGTGAGTTCAAGAGGCTGCTGGAGGCTCAGATAAAGCTCAGCAAATATTACCTGGACAAGGACTGTCCAGGTCTCCCACTCGAGATCTACAACGCGATGGACTTTTAGCCGGTTCCCTTATTCAATTTCATGTATGTATGTCCTTTTACGCATCCACGTTTTTCACGGCTTCTCCAAAGACAATATCGTGACGTAGGCGAAGTGTCCTGTTCCTCCGACATTGTGTATTAAG
This sequence comes from Candidatus Wolframiiraptor allenii, assembly GCA_023539495.1. GTDB lineage: Archaea > Thermoproteota > Nitrososphaeria_A > Caldarchaeales > Wolframiiraptoraceae > Wolframiiraptor > Wolframiiraptor allenii. Next base: position 20,859 of record JAKCEV010000015.1, on the reverse strand, counting down.
GCTTGACCATGTTTTATCGGTGCTTGTCTTCCTCGGTCTACTTCTTGTCGAAGTTGTTTGACGGCCTCGTAGATCATTGCTAGACCTGAGGCAGCTATTGGATGCCCCTTCGCCTTAAGCCCCCCGTCAGTGTTGACCGGGATTAGACCGCCTATGTATGTCTGCTCCTCCCTCGCGAGCAAATATCCCCCTCCCCTCCTCGCGAATCCGAGATCCTCGTAAGCGATTATCTCGGCTATAGTAAAGCAGTCGTGGACGAGGGCGAGGTCAAGGGATCTCACCGGATCCTCTATCCTAGCCTTCCTATATGCCTGTCTAGCGGCTTCAACCACGCTCTCTATCGAGAGCAAGTCTCTTCTCATCGTGAGGTTTGCGGGCGCGGTTGCTATCCCCTGAGACTTTACCCAGATTGGTGTATCCGTGAGCCTTGAGGCAATCCTCTCCGACGCCACGACGGCTGCGGCAGCGCCATCCGTTATCGGCGAGCAGTCGTAGAGCTTAAGGGGCCAGGCCACGTATCTAGAATTTAGGACATCCTCGATCGTTATCTTCTTCTGGAATTGTGCTTTCGGGTTCATCGAGCCATAATAATGGTTTTTGACCGCGATCTTGGCGAGATCCTCCTCCGTCGCGCCGTACTCATCCATGTAGGCCCTAGCGAAGAGAGCATAATATGCGGGGAATGTGAGGCCGAGCATCTCGAATTCCCAGAAGAAGTTTCCTCCCCTGCCGAGGAGCTCCACTATGGCGGGCGTTGACGCGAGCTCATTCATCCTCTCAGCCCCAACCGCGAGGGCTATATCCGCGTAGCCGGACTCAACAGCCATACATGCCGCTGCGAGCGCCGCACTCCCGGACGCACAGGCTGCCTCAACCCTCATCCCTCCCCTCGGATTAAGCCCAGCATACTCGCATACTATTGGGAGTGGAAAGAACTCGCCACTCCACCCGCCGACATTGCCGAAGGCGATGAATCCTATATCTTCCTTGGATACGCCGGCATCTCTCAAGGCTTCATCAATAGCCTTGAAGGCCAGCTCTGGGAGTTGGTGCTCCAGATCCCTCCCAAAACGCGTCATCCCAACACCTATTATCGCGGCGGTCATCAAACTTCCCGTATGATACCTCGCTTTAGACTTTCCGGATAAATCTCGGGACCATTTTGAGGAAAAGGTTTTAGCTGGGTGGTGGCGAGCCGAGATAAGATGGAATGGGTGTTGACGCCATCATTTTCGACCTAGATGGAACTCTTACGAGCTTCTCTCTCAGGATACTGGATGCGAAGAGGGAGTTTGTTAAGAGGATTAGGGAGATGGGGATAGATCTTGGAGCCCTCGACGAGCGCAAGCCAGCCGAGATAATCATCACGTATCTCGAGAGGTTTCAGGGTTTTCCGAGAGAGTATTCTAGGAGGATCTTGGATGAATGCATTGAGCCATATGAGCTCGAGGCTGCTGAGGTGGCTAGGCTTAGGGATAATGGGCGCGCGGTCTTGGAGAGGCTTAAGAGCGTCGGGTACAGGCTTGGCCTGGCCTCGAATAATAGCAGGAGATGCGTTGAAATGATCCTCATGAGGCTGGGGATTCGCGGATTCTTTGACGCGATTGTCAGCAGGGATGATGCCGTGAGAATGAAGCCGCATGAGGAGATCGTTATCAGGGCGGTTGAACACCTGAAAACGCTGCCTCGAAAAGCCGTCTATATTGGGGACTCGGCCGTGGATGTGATAGCGGGGAAGAGAGCTGGAGCGCATGTCGTGGCGATAACTGGGGGAGCCGACCCGAGGGAGAGGCTCCTCGAGAGCGGCGCGGACTTCATCATAGATGAGCTCGACGAGCTGCTCGAGGTCTTGAAGATTATCAAGCAGCGACCTTTATAGGGGCCGTACTCGACTAGTGTAACAGGGCATCATGGAGAAGATCATCCCGGATACGAGCGTATTAATTAATGGGGCGCTATTGAGGCTTATCGAGGCTGGGGAGATAAGGGATTGCGAGTTGATCATCCCCCTCGCCGCTGTGGACGAGCTCCAAGCACAAGCATCGAAAGGCAGGGATATCGGTCTGAGAGGGCTCGAGGAGATCAAAAGGATAAGGGAAATCTCTGGCGAGAAAGGCATCCGGATCAGGTTCTCGGGCGAGAGGCCCAGCCTCGATGATATAAGATTGGCTAGAAGCGGCAGAATAGACGCCCTGATACGCGATGTAGCGAGGGCCGAGGGCGGTGTGCTCTATACATCAGACTACGTTCAGGCTCTCGTGGCCGAGGCCGAGGGGATACCAGTGAGATATATCGAACCTTATCAAAGGCCCGAGGAACCGGCTTACAAGAGATATCTCAGACCGGATGTCGTGAACCTGTACTTGAGAGATGGGGTGAAGCCCTATGCCGAGGTACTTAGGAATGGGAGGCTTGAGACCGTGATGCTTGATGATAAGCCATGTAGCGAGGAGCTGCTAAACGAGGTGCTGGAGGAGGTGATGGCCGTGGCCAGGGTTAAGGAAGATACTGACATCATCATGCTTAGACCGGAGGCTGTGGTCCTAGAGATGGACGATTATAGGATAAGGATCCTCAAGCCCCCTCTCTCGGATAGGATGGAGGCCGTGATACAGAGGAATGTTCTCCAGCTAGTCCCAGAGGGCGATGTTGTCGAGCCGATAATCCAAGAATGCTCCTCAGGCCGCTATGGTGTGCTTGTGCTCAATCTTGATGGGGTCTACAGCTTCCCGATCGCCGAGCGGGTTGCTGAGAAGCTTTGGGAAATCGGCTTGGATACGAGGATCATCGGCCGCGCTAGGAGAGTTAATGCATCAGTCCCATACTATAGCCCGCTAGACGGCGACCTCGAGAAAACCCTTCATCTCATATTCCTCAGCCCGCCAGACTACATTATAGTAGATGAGGTCTTTGAATCGAGGGACCTTAAGCTCGTGAAAGATGCTAGGCTCGCCGGCGTCGGGGTAATAGCCTTCAAGCAATCAAGATCTATCGAAACCGCGATTATATCGCTTATGGAGGTGATGAGCCTGCCACTACTATCACAAGTGATAGACACGATTATTCTCATGAAATGCTCTGGGGCCTCCGAGATATTCCACGTCTCAGCCTCCGTGAGGGCGCCGAGCGGCCTAAGCCCGGAATCCGGCATCAAGCACGTGATAGAGCTCATCCGCGCCGGGGAGACGGTCTATGAGATCTATGAAGTGGATGGGCGTCCAATAATCTCAAACATCAGGAAACTGCGAACATATTGAGAGAAGATCGGGATAGCCGGGTAAACCCCTCTATTTTTCAGGCGCGTCCCTAGGGAATAAGGCGGGCTCCTTTATCATATCCGGCTTTAGGAGCATGAGGATCGTGATAAGCTTGTTTAGGAGTGGTGCGACGCCCACTTCGAGACCTATGAAGTCAGGGCACGAAGAGCTTTAGAGAATATATGAAGAGCTCGCGGGGAAGAGAGACGCGGGCTGAAAGATCTCGAGAAGATGAGCCTAGAAGAGCTTGGGATCACGGTGGAATTTAAGGCCTGATTCCGGAGGCGATAAGCTTTTTACTTGGAGGAGCTTTCCCGCCAGCCGGATGAGCTCTAGAAGGCGGAGCTTCTCAGAGAGGCTGGCCTCACAGCTTAGATCGGAAACAGCTAGCACTATCGCCATCGCCATACTAATCGTTCTAACCATGGCGCTCCTCAGTGGCGCGATCTACTCCATGGCAACAGACCGGCCTATCTCGATAGCATTTCTCCAAGGCGGCGGCATGCGGGTATTCCTCTGGGACATGAGGTGGCAGACCCATGCCGAGACCATAGTCGTCTTCATCTACTACGCGCTCGGGGCTGGAGGCCTCCTCCTCTATGCGCGAGCCGTCTCAAGGCCATCAGATCCTAGAACCACGAAGTACATGCTCTTCTTCAGCTTCCTCTTAGTACTTCTCTCATTCCTTGGGATATACAGCGGATATTTGGAGAAGTTCACAAGCCCATATTAGGGCAGCTGAGCCTGCGTTAAGCCAGATCCCGTGATCCTATAAGCCGCGGCCTCAACTCTTTCAGGCTTCTCGATTATCACCCTGCCCACCCTAGTCTTTAGGTCGAGCCCGAGCCTTAGAATCGTGTCCGACCAGTAGCCGAGAATCCTCTGTGCAACAGCCCTTGACTCGCCTCGATCCGGCATATCATGGACATGACCCACGATCACTATAGCTAGATCATTTCTCAGCGCGGCCTCCTTTAGCGCCGCCACCTGGAATGCCAGCCTTCTATAAACCGGCATATCAAGCCTAATATCCCCTGAGAGCTCAAGCCTGTGGAGAGCCGTGAAATCGTCGAAGACAAGTAGCCTAGCTGGAGGCATCAGATCATGCAGGCTCAGGATAACCTTCTCCTGATCCTGAAAGCTCTCAATAGATAATATGTACAGCTTCTCCTCATCGCCCCCGAGGGCCCTCATTATTTGGGAGATCCTAGCCGAGTGGAGCCTACCGGAGCAATCGATATAGGCTGCTGGGAGCTGCCTTGTCGCAAGGGCGCATATCATGAGGACTAGGCTCGTCTTCCCAGACTTCTCCTCACCATAAACTAGGGTTAGGGTTCTCGATGCGATTCCTCCTCCCAGCTTCTCATCAAGCCCCGGCAGCCCTGTGAGAAACCTCATTCAACAGATGATTATGCCGGAAGCTGGATAAAAACCCGCATGCAACACGTCCACCGGCATCTTAAGAAGCTCGAATGCATAACCGGCATAGGCGACCTAGGAAGGGGCTTACTTTGAGGGTTTCGGAGACTATTACGGCCTAGCGTCTTAGCAAAATATTAATGGCTCTTTTCAGTCCTTTTTGTATGAAGTTATTCGAGGTCGGCGGGGTAAAGTATCTCCACCTCTCTTGGAGGGATATTGAAGATCTTGCTGAGAAGCTCGCTGACATAATCTCGGCCAGCTATAAGCCTGACATCTTAATCGGTATCCTGAGGGGGGGTGCCACCGTGGCCCACCTACTTTCTGACTTCCTAGACATTAGGACTATCTATCCCATCGGCTGCAATAGCTATGTGGATGTGGCCAAGAGGTTTAGCGTTAAGGTGTATAGCCCGCTAGCCCTAAGCGATCTCTCCGGAAAAAGGGTCCTCCTAGTAGATGACGTGGCTGACGAGGGGCTGACGCTCGAGGCCGTGGTCAAGCAGGAGATTGCCCCAAGAAACCCGCTTGAGGTCAAGGTGGCGACGCTTCACATGAAGCCATGGTGCAAGTTCAGGCCAGACTACTATGTCCAAGTAACTGATGCTTGGATAATCTATCCTTGGGAAAAGAGGGAGGTTGCTCGCCAAGTTGCCGAGAACTTCATAAGGCATCTGGGGGTGGAGGGGGGCCTCAAGATGGTTGCGGAGATTCTCGAAGCTGACGTCGAGAAGGCTAAGAAGCTCCTTAAATCCGTCAAGAACGTTCCTCTAACTGAATAGCCTTATCCTTTAATTCTGCCGGCCCTGATGGCTTTTTCCGGGTTGAGGATTTACTGGGAGGCTTATGGCTGTGCTGCGAACATGGCGGATGCAGAGATAGCGCTCGGCATCCTGAGGAACCGGGGTCATGAGATCGTCTCGAGACCGGAGGATGCTGATGTAATAGTAATCTTTACATGCGTAGTAAAGAAGCCCACGAGCGATAGAATGCTTTACAGGATTAGCAGGCTTAGGGGGCTTGGCAAGAGGCTCGTTATCGCTGGATGCATGCCGACTGGTGAGCCTAGGAGGATTAAGCTCGTGGCGCCGGATGCCGTGATGTTAGGTCCGAGGGCTATTACGAGGATATGGGAAGCCGTTGAGCGAGGTGTCAGCATCTTGGAAGAAGCTGATGATGTTAAGCTGGGCTGCCCAAGGGTTAGGAGGAACCCCGTCATTGCGATAGTCCCGGTCTCAGAGGGCTGCGCTTGGAGGCTTTGCAGCTTCTGCATAGTCGCTAGGACCCGTGGCTCGTTTAGGAGTTATCCGCTGGAGCTCGTGGTTAGAGAGGTTAGGAGGTTTGTCGAGGAGGGCGCAATGGAGATCTGGCTGACGAGCCAAGATATGGGGAGCTATGGCATCGAGTCCGGTAGAAGCATGCTCCCCGAGCTCCTCGAGACCGTCTCGAGCATTAAAGGCCGATTCTTCATTCGTGTCGGCATGATGAACCCACTCTACGTATACTCGGTTAAGGGGAGGCTTGCCGAGGCATATCTAAGCCCGAGGATCTTCAAGTTCCTCCATCTCCCGGTTCAATCTGGATCTAACAGGGTTCTCAGGGACATGAGGAGGGGTTACACGGTCGAGGTCTTCAAGAAGATAGTCGAGGAGTTTAGAAGTAGGATGCCAGAGCTAACCCTCTCGACCGATATTATAGTCGGATACCCGACGGAGGATATGGAGGACTTCGAGGAGACGATTAAGCTTGTGGAGGAGGTGAGGCCGGACATGATAAACATCTCAAGGTTCTTCGCTAGGCCGGGGACGCCGTCAGAGAAGCTCAGGCCCCTAGACCCGAGGCTTGTTAATGAGAGAAGCAGGATCTTGAGCGATGTCGCTAGGAGAATCGCCCTCGAGAATGGCGAGAGGTGGATAGGCTGGAGCGGCTATGCATTGGTTGATGAGATTGGCGAGCGAGGTGAACCGATAGCGAGAAACATCTGCTACAGGCCGATAGTCGTGAAGAATATGCGGGGCGATGAGGTCTTTGGAAAGATCATCGAGGTCGAGGTTGAGGATGCTAGGCCTTACTGCTTAATGGCGAGGCTTAAGAGAATTGTGAGCGCCGAGGAGGCCTGGGAAGCAATAATAGTACCCTAAAAGGAGCTTGCTGGGCTGGGGGATGCTCGAGACGCTTCACCCTGAATACAATTGTGTCGTGATACATTACGGCGAGATTACGTTGAAGAGGAGTAGGCGTGGGAAGTTTGAGCGTATACTCCGCGAGAATCTGGAGGAGCATGTTGGCGTAGGTGTTAGGAGGCTTCAGGGGAGACTTGTTATAGATCTTGAGCCAGGGATGGATGTCGCCGGGCTACTGGAGAGGATCGGCAAAGTTTTCGGCGTCGTGTGGTATGCTCCGGCGGTAAAAGTCTCATCGCTTGAGGAGGCTCGGGATATTTTGCTCAGAATACTTTCCCGGACCGGCGCAAGGAGCATGAAGATCATGGTGAAGAGGAGTGATAAGAGATTCCCGAAGACCTCGATCGAGGTCGCGAGGGAGCTTGGGAGGGAGGTTTCAGAGAAGCTGGGGCTCAGGGTTGACTTGAAGAACCCCGAACAGACAATCATAATCGAGATAACTGAGGATGGCATTTATGTATCCTTGATAAAGCTTAGGGGGCCTGGAGGGCTGCCGCTTAATGCCTCGGGGAGGGTTCTCGGCCTCTATTCGGGCGGTGCTGGCTCCGCCCTAGCATGCTGGTTCATGATGAAGAGAGGGTGCAAGGTGGACCTGCTCCACGTCCATGATGAAGAATCGGGCGAGAAACTACTCAGGTCGGAGATTATGTATAACGTTGAGAAGCTCCTCGAGTATGCTCTCAGGATGAGGATTTACATGATACCCTTGAAGCCCATTTTAGGCATGTTCGAGGATTATCAAGGTGATGAGAAATCCACCGTTAAAGCCGCGTTCATCCTCAGGCTTGGCGAGGAAGTTGCTAAGCTGAAGGGTTACCCGGGCCTAGTTCTCGGCTCACGCCTCGAGGATCTAAATGTGCTTGAGGGCCTCTTGGAGATGCTCTCCATGAGAAGCCTCCCGGTTCATATGCCGCTCATAGCATTCACGGGTGAGGAGGTTGCCAAGAGGTGTAGTATGTTGGGATTCCGTGTAACACAGGATTTATGGGAGCATAAGAGGTATCCGGCGATCCCGGATCCAGCTGAGCTTTGGAGGAAGCTTGAAGCGCCTGTAAAACGCGCACTCGAGGCTCTCGAGACATACGATCTCAGGCTTGGGATTGAGCCGAAGCGAGTTAGCTAGTCAGCCTTATCGGCTTAATGGGGCTTGGCAAGATCACCTCGCACCTTATCTCACCAGTCTCCGCGAGCCTATGAAATTCCTGAGGATTCTCGGTGTGCACAGGTATCAGAATCCTTGGCCCTATCTCATTTATTATTCCTATGAGGGATTCGCGATCCGCGTGGCCTGACGAATGGGCTATCCTTAGATCAAGCCTGAGCAGATTCACCCATCTCTCAAACTTAGCCCACTCTATCTCCTGCTCCTCATCATGTGGCTCGCTTGTCGAAACCACAAGCCCGGAGCCGGGTCTAGGCCTAATTTGGACGAGCTCCAAGACCTGATCTAAGCCGCCGAGGATCAGGAGGTAATTCTCCTGCTTCTCCGAGATCTCCTCGGCCTTCACAAGCACTCCGGGCCTCTTGCCATCAAGCCTATCAGTATACGTCTTCCTAAGCCAGCCACGATAATGTTGCGACTCAAGGTCGTAGCCTCCGCCGGTAAGCGATCTTCGTTCGAAGTATATGCCAGCGTCTCTGAGATCCGGGAGTGGTATTTTTGTGCCGGACTCCGCCAGCCGGTCTATGAGATACGCGGCCCTCGGGCATAGCACTGGAATCCGGCCGAGCTCCCTCGACAACTGGACTATGCTTCTAATCCTATCAACATCGGCCGGTGAGACTATGATGCATATGAGCTTTCCCTTCTTCTCCTTCACATACCTACTTATCTCCCAGACGACCTCATCCTCGCGGATCATTATGGATGAGTCTATTCTCGTACCCTCGATTATCAGGTAGTCCACACCTCTAGCCTGTTCAATGAATCTGTCCGTCAGGTTCTTGAGGGCGCCATGCCTCCTAATATCACCAGTATAGGCTAGGGAGAGATCCTCGATCACGAAGCCGAAGGCCGCTGGAACAGAGTGGTCTATCGGGCATGGCGTTATGTGGAAGGGCGCGCCCGAGACCTTAGAGTATTCCTCGAAAATAGCTGTAGGTCTAGCCCGGAATTCACGGCCCTCTCCACCCCTACTCCTAATCGCGAAAACCTCAGCCTCGATACCCGAGGCGGCAGAGGATTCCAGCATGGCCTCCATTATCGTCTTCATGGACCTGCTCGTGGCGAGCGTTACATCCTCGGATAAGAAGCCGGATGCGCCGTAATGATCTCTATGAGAATGCGAGAATATGCATGTCGCGACCTCAACCTCCTCCCCCTTCTCCAAAATGGCCCTAACCCTCTCGTCAACTGCTATTAGATCTGCGCGATAAATCCCCCTAATCCTAGGAAGCACGCCAGAGTAGAGATAGTAATAGAGGGTATTTGCAACCGCTAGAGCTCTGTAGCCGAGGAGATAATCCCTCTTTCTCTTCATATTAATTCCGAAGTCTAAGAGCACAGCCTCGCCGCCTGATGAGACCGCTATCTTGTTGCCGCCAATACAATCTGCGCCATCAAGTACTCTGAGCTCGAACGAAGACATCTTCCTAGAATAACCAATAGAAATTGCTAGCAGGAATTCATTAACATTTCTATCCTCCATAATTCCCAAGAACTCCTTGACCCGCTTCCCATCCACTTTCACTCCCCTTGCATGACGCCCCCGGCATTGTGGCCCCGGCCCTCTTCATATTTCTCCTCATTGTCTCGGATGCGTATAGCTCGCTCTTAACCCTCTTAAGCTCCTCCCTGCTCGGCATCCTTCCACCTCCTCCTATACTCCTACTCCCATCTTATGAATCGCTCAAGCCTATCCCAAGCCCTCGGCATCATCCAGCCATCAACGAGATACTTGATGCCTATACACTATCCATTTGGGAGGCTCTTCACATGATAGATCGGCGGGTCATGGGTGTGGCGGCTCACCCAAAACCTCACAATCCATGACATGGTCGAAGCCATATTTACCAAAAACCCACTAAGACCTCTCGCCCCAGCCATCCTCAATAATAGATATGCTGTTGAGTTCTCGTCATCCCGCCCTCCAACCCTGATCCTAGCGATCATCCTGACCCTCACCCTCCTTCTCCCCCCTCAGCCCCGCGATCAACAGCTCCCCCTGTTATCCTCGCGACGACCTCCTCTATGCTCCCGGCCTTAGCCCTCCAATGAGTGATGAGGAGGAAAGGGCAAAAAATCCAGAACGCTATAGCATTATTTCGAATAGTCTATTCTTCTCGAGGATAAGCCCTGAGACCCTCCGCTCGAGGCTCTCGCTTGACGTAGCTTTCACGAATACGCTCTTACGCCTGAGCTCCTCTAGATTTGAGGCACCCACATATCCCATACCGCTCTTCAGCCCGCCGACGATCATCCTCAAGATATCACGTACGCTCCCCTTATAGGGGACATAGCCCGAAAGACCCTCGGGGACAAGCTTCGAGTACCTGTCAAGCTTTTGGATCACCTCAGGGCTTCCCATCCCCCTATATTTCTTTAGCCTCATGCCATTTCTCTCAATAATCTCCCCCGGCGCCTCATCGGTCCCTGCCAGCATCCTCCCAAGCATGACACAGTCTGCTCCGGCGGCGAGAGCCTTAACCACGTCGCCTATCCTCCTGACGCCGCCATCAGCTATCACGGGCACACCGTAGCTTGACGCCACGTCCGCGACCCACGCGATCGCCTGGAGCTGGGGTATGCCGACCCCACAAACCTCCCTCGTGAAGCATGTAGAGCCGGCGCCAAGCCCAACCCTGAGACCATCAGCCCCGGCCGCGATAAGATCCTCAGCGCCCTCCGGGGTCACAACATTCCCAGCCACAATATCGATGCTCGCGATCTCCTTGTACCTCCGAATACTCCTGATGACGTTCTCGCTATGGCCATGGGCCGCGTCTATGACTACGAGATCCGCGCCCGCGTCAATCACCTTCCTGAAGCGCTCTTCATCCAGTATCCCGACCGCCGCCCCGACTGGGAGCCCTTTCTCCTTCACCCTCTTAACTTCCTCGGCCTCTCGGTCAGCCGGCATATTCCTGTGAATTATCCCAATACCGCCCTCCTCAGCCAAAGCTATCGCCATCTCAGACTCCGTGACCGTGTCCATAGGCGAGCTGACAATCGGTATCCTCAGGGCCACATTCCTCGAGACCTTCGTTGAAACATCAATACCCTCCCGAGGAATAATCGACGAGAATCTGGGAACTAGAAGGACATCATCAAAGCTAAGTGCAGCCGCCACCTTCTCAAGCTTCTGCGAATAGAACCCCATACTGAGAGACCGGTATAGCTGGTTTTTATCTATTGAGACTATTCAGCTCGGGTATCATTCATCATCCAAAAGTCAGAAATACCCGCTCTCATCACATCCGGAATATTTACAGCCGGCATGATATTTCTACTTTCAGGGGAGAAGCCATCTTTTTACCTTGGGAATGCTCTAGATTGTTTGCCATGGAGGCCGATATTGTGGATAGGGCTGTTGAGGAATACAACAGATTTAGGAGCCCGGAAGCCACCGTTAGGATCGTTGAGCGTAGGAGGGGCGGATTCGTCGCCGAGTTCTCCGGGAACTTCTGTGCGACTTGCGGAGTCTATGATTGGCTGGAGGACTTGAGATATGAGATCCGGAGACTCGATCCTGAACTCGACGCGATGATAGAGGACTGGAGGCAGATCTCGGACAACACGATAATAGCCGAGTTCAAGCTTGTTAGAAGGCAACGGGACGAGCCCTAATACATGATGACGATGCTGAGATATCTTGGCGGCAGCTCCTCGGAGAGATAGACTTCCTCACAGGCCTTATAGAATTTTAGACCATCCATCCGAGCTCTCGCGGCATCCACTCTCAGTATAACGGGCCTATTCGTCCTCCTTAACGCAACCCTTCGGGCAAGCTCTATAGTCGGCGAGAGGTGAACCCAGTTCCTCTTCATAGGCTTCAGTCCCTCCCTAAGAATCTTGAAAGCGGCTTCATGAGTCGTCCCATGATATAATACGCTAACCTCGTGATCTTCCTCAAAGCTTATTCTCACTGGTATGCTGTGGCCATAGAGTGCCCTGATTTTCCCATCTCTTATCTCAAATCTCCTCCTGCCTCCTCCCTCAACTATCTTCATTATGAAGTGTGCATCCACTTCGGGATACATTCTCCTCATCTTTGCGAGGAGCGCTCCAAGGTCCACAAAGCCCTCATCATCCATCTTGAGACCCTCGGGGTTATGTCTCAGGAGATAGCTCATGTACTTGCTAATCCTGATCCTGAGACTCTCCATCCCTTTGCTAGATTGCATACTTGTAAAGCGGTTAATGACTGTTACGCCCACCCTCACTAATCCTCTTGGCAAGGATCTTCATGAGCTCCTCCTCTTCCAGCGCGTGCTTCTCATCCGGGGTGAGTTCATCGGGCAGCCAATCCGGCTTAGCCCTGCCCCTATAATATGCTCTTATAGCCCTTCTAAGGGCTCCGACTGCAAGGACGCCGCAGTGATACTTTATCGGCGGCAATCCTCCAAGCTCATCCGATAGCTGTTTCCAGCTTATGTTCCACGCCTCCCTCAGGCTCTTACCCTTTATCATCTCTGTCAGCAGGCTGGCGGTCGCGATATTCGCCGCGCATCCATAGCTTTCAAAGGATGCATCAATTATCCTCTCCGCCCGATCATCTATCTTCAGGTACATCGTTATCATATCCCCGCATGCGAGGCTCCCAGCGGTTGCAACCGCATTTGCATCATCCATTCTTCCAAGATTCTTCGGATTTCTGAAGAGCTCTAAAACCTTTGGGCTGTATGGGAGCGGTATCCTCGACGACATCGCTACATCACCACCTTCGGCGAGATCGCCCTAAGCCTTTTCACCGCCTCAGGCATTTGTTCCAAGACATATTCAATATCTTTTTCATCATGCATCGGCGAGACCTTCATGAGTATGCTTCCATGCGCCACTTCATATGACCTCCTAATCGCTAGTAAGACGTGGGATGGCTCGAGCGTTCTGCTGGTGCAGGCGCTGCCGCTCGAGACATACACTCCCCGGAGGCTCAGCTCGACTGTCAATGCCTCCCCCTCGCAGTAGAGGAAGCTCATGTTCACGTTGTCGGGCGCCCTCCTATCGCCCCTCGGCCCATTCAACACGACATCATCAACCCTCTCAAATATTCCATCTATCAGCATGTCCCTCAACCTCCTCATTCTCGAGCGATACTCGTCAAAGTTTTTCCCGAATATCTCGAGCGCCCTCGTGAACCCAGCTATCGCTGGAATGTTCTCGGCCCCCGGCCAGAGCCTCTGCGAGCTTAACTGGCCATGAAGTATCGGCTCAAGCTTAACATCCTCCCTAACATAGAGGGCTCCAACGCCCTTCGGGGCGAATATCTTGTGGCCGCTGAAGGATGCCATATCAATCCCAGCATGCTCGAGATCCAGTGGAATCCTGCCCAAGGCATCGCATGCATCCGTGTGGATTATCGCTTCGGGGCTCTTATCCTTAACAACCTCAGCGATGGCCCTGAGATCCTGGACTACGCCGATCTCATGATTAACGGCCGCAATACTCACCATCAACGTATTATCATCAACTTGGTCAGCGAGATGGTCCAAGTCTATGAAGCCCTCCTCGTCAACCGGTATCTCCACGAGCTTGAAGCCATGTTCTTGAAGCCTCTCGGCTGGGAACTTCACGCTCAGGTGCTCTATCTGTGAGACGATTATCTTTCTCCGGCCGCGGCTCGCCTTGGCCAATCCCATGATTGCTAGGTTATTCGCTTCTGTGCCGCTGTGCGTGAATACCACCTCACCACCACCTGCTCCGATAAGATCCATTAGACCGAGCTCAGCCTCCAACATAACCTCAAGAGCCCGCCATCCAGGCCTATGAGTTATCGAGGGATTACCATGAATTCTATAAGCCTCATGAAGCGCCGCCAGAGCCTCTTCAAAAACCAGGCCCGAATTCTCTAAATCCAAGTAGACCTCGCGGAGGGGGTTACCATGAGTCCTTACAAGCGACCTAACCTTCTCAAGCTGCTCCAGCAGATCTTGCCTCAACTTTATCCCAACCATATTAGATAACCGCGTTATATTAGCTTAATGTCCGCCCCCGACCCCTTGGGGCCATACCATGTCTGCCTACGATCTTTTTAACTGCAAGCTCGCATATCATGCAGAAGGGCATATCCTCGGGTGGGGAGCCCCGCGAGAGCGCTTTCTCGACATATGCGTCCACATAGTCCCGGATCTCCTTGGACTTTGATAGTATTCTCGCCATCTTAACCCCCCTCTTAGAGTTGAGATAATGGCTTATCGAGGGCTGAGTTACCCCAAGAAGCTCCGCGACCTCCGCCTGAGTTAGATTATGCTCCTCTATTAGCTTCTTTGCTATCATCAGCCTGAGGGCGGGAATAATGTATCGCGCCGAGATCTCGCACGGGAACCTCAACCCAGCTCCAATATAAAATCATGGATTACGCGGTTATAAAGATTCCCCTAGACCTCGACGTATATCTCGAAGTAGTCGTCAACCTGCTTATATCCGAGGAACTTATGGCCCGTCCTCAAGACCCATTCCTTCACGTCATTTGGGGAGCGGGGATCGGTTGAGAGCAACTTTATCCTCTGCCCCGGCTCAGCCCTCCTCATCACCCTTATCAGGCTTACGAGGGGACCTGGGCAGGACTTGTACCTCGCATCCACAATTAGCTCGTCGCTCATTAGCCGTCACCCGCCCTTTATAAGCCCTTTATAATAATCCTCGCCAAATATGCAAGAAATTGATCCATCAAGCCCCGAGAAGGTCTCAAATCTTCTGGCCTCCTCCTGTGAGTTCTCGGCATATGCGGCCTAAAATCTCCTCGAATATATCCAGCTCCTCCATCGTGTTATAGAGATAGAATGATGCCCTGACCGAGCTTTGTATCCCGAGTATCTTATGTAAGGGCTGGGCACAGTGGAACCCCGATCTGACAGCTATGTTTCCATACTCATCTAGGAGGGCGGCAACCAGATCACCGCTTATACCCTTTAGGTTGAATGAAACTATCCCGCATCTTTCCTCCGGGTTCCTCGGCCCATAAACCTCCACGCCCTCAAGGCCCTCTAAGATCTTTAGAGCTCTCGTGGTCAGTCTTCTCTCATGCTCTCTTATCCAATCCATGCCCACTGACTTCAGGTATCTAACGGCCTCCGCCAGTCCTATTGCCCCCGCGATATTTGGGGTCCCAGCTTCGAATCTCCATGGCATCTCGTTAAGCCTATAGCCATCAAGCTCGACATGCGCGATCATCTCACCCCCGCCGAATGGTGGGTCGAGCTCCTCCTCAACACCCTCCCTGATATATAGGCATCCTATTCCTGTTGGACCGAGAAGCTTATGGCCGCTGAAGGCAAGAAAATCGCATTCAAGATCCTTGACGTTCACCGGCATATGCGGAACCGATTGAGCAGCGTCTACAAGAATTAGGGCTCCATGATCATGCGCAAGCCTCGCGATCCTCTTGACATCATTCATTGTACCGAGCACGTTCGAAACATGGCATATGGTGACTAGCCTCGTGTTCTCCGTGATCTTCTCCTCGAGGCTCTCTAGATCAACCCTGCCCGAGGGAGATATCCCAGCATAGCTCAGCCTAAGATTAAACCTTCTGCTAACTATCTGCCATGGTATCATGTTGGAGTGATGCTCCATAACGGAGGATACTATCCCATCACCCGGCCTCCACTTAATGCCATAGGCCACCAAGTTTATCCCCTCCGTGGTGTTCTTCACGAAGACCAGCTCACTCGGCTTACAGCCTATGAGACCCGCAAGCTCGGCCCTTGACTCCTCATACAGCTCCGTAGCCTCCTGTGAGAGGGCGTAAACTCCCCGATGCACATTAGCCGAATAATTTTCATAATATCTCCTCACGGCATCTATAACTTGCCTCGGCTTCAAGCTCGTCGCAGCATTATCGAAATAGATCAGCGGCTTCCCATCCCACCGTCTCCTCGATAAGATCGGAAAATCATCCCTCAACCTGCTAAGATCCCTCAAGCACCAGCACCCCTCTCACATGAGCGGATATGGGGGGATAATAAGGGCTCGCGAAAGACTTAAATGACACAGTTATATGCCAGCAGGAGGCCTTTCCAATATTCCCGGCGTACGCTTTCCAATAAGAAAGGAGAAAAAATAGTGGTGTCTGGGTTTGAGCCGGCTGCTAGCTTGAGAGGCTTATTGTTAAGCTTACGCTGGCTGTTATCTCGCCTTCTCCAGGCACTATCGGCACTATGGCCGTCTCCGCTGTTGATCTAACAATTATTGGCGGTGGGGTCTGTTGGTGTGAGATGCTTATGGACTCTATTTTGACGATCTTTAGGCCTAGCTGTGACGCTGCGACCTCGGCCTTCTTCACCGCATCGTTTATTGCTGCCTTAATCGCCTGGTTCACGAGCTCCGACTCCCTCTCCTTGGAGAGCGTGAATTGGAGGCCGTACATTCCATCGGCTCCAGCGGCGAAGGCAGCATCTATCACCTTACCTGCCAGCGATATATCCGAGATCTCTACCATTAGGTTATAGGATGCCTCGTAATCGATCAGCTTTGGTGGCTTCTGCTCCCAATCATATCTTGGATTCACGTTTATTCCCGAGGTCCTCATACTATCCCTGCTTATCCCTAAGCTCTCCAAGGCCGAAAAGATCCTCGACATCTTCGAGGAGCATTCGCTCAACGCATCGGCCGCATTCTTCCCATAGCCCAACGCAACAAAAACCACCGTAACCCTATCAGGTACATATGATACCCTTCCATAGCCCGAGATCATCAAAGTAGTATAGTTCTGGGGCTTAGCACCATCATTGTTTTCTACATTATTGATTGTTGATGTAGCCTGCGCTGTCATCAAGCCCGCTATAGAGACGCCAAGAGCAGCAACGGCAATCAACCCGATGGCTAAAACCAAAGCCAGTACCCGATTCATGCCTAAATCATGTTTTAGCACCTCTTTAATACTTGGGATCAGAACAGCCCTGTATCATGTTTCAGAACAGCCTTGAAAATGGAGTATTTTCGAAGGGTTGGATGGTGGACCGGGCGGGATTTGAACCCGCGACCTCCCGCACGCCAAGCGGGCGATCTCCCAGCTGATCTACCGGCCCTAGATAATAGCTAGTCCACTAGGTTGTTTTAAACCTTTCAGGCTTCCCCGCTAGGCGAGCAGCTTCTTCGGCGTAAGCCACTTGTATTTTCTCCATTTCTTGGTTTCTCCGAAGCCGCAGTGGGCGCATCTCCGCTTCGAGACATTGAATGAATGCCTGCCGCATCGTCTGCATCTTATGTGTGTCGGGCTCCTATTCCTCTTCCCGAATGATGGGGTCCCCTTTGTCATCTTACTCTCCCTCCTTCACCGCCGGTGAGATCATCATCACATTATCTCCCCTGACGACTATTACCCCGAGTTGCTTCTGGGAAGTGTTGTCGTCGGAGATCTCCTCGGCCTGCTCGAGCACCAAGTTCATATGCTGATCATATCCCTGAAGTATTCCTCTAAGCAACTTTCCACCCCTAAGCCTCACTAGCACTGTGCAGCCGAGGCTTTTCGCGAGGATCTTTAATGAGATGTCCGATGACATCGCCTTCAGCCCAAGTCTTGGAGAATACATGGCAGATAAAAATCTTTATCTCAATGAGGAATATCTGAGGATATATTCGACGCATATCGTGGAACATGCAGGCAGCCGCCTCATGAGCTATGCTTTTTGAGAAGTTGACATCCCTCGAGCTAGAGGGCAACCATGTCCGGGGAGGATGAGTTGATCAAGGATGTTGAGGAGGAGGTTAAGAGGCTTCTGGCCGAGCGAAGACCGGAGCGGGCGCAGAAGAAGCCCATCATACAGATATACTACTTCAGGTCTCCGGAAGGGGTGCGTGAGGAGGATTTGATGATGGAGTTGAGGGATGGCGTGGTCTTGATCGCGCTTAAGGATGGGCTGCCGGAAAGTGCGAGAAAGCTTCTCGAGAACGTCTCAAGAGTGGTTAAACAAGTTGGTGGAGCTATCTATTTGATTAAATCGCCCTCTATCCTAGTTTTGGGTAATGCTGTAAGGCTGGAGGTCCGGAGCTGATCGTGTCTCAGCTCTGAGACTCTAAGACTATTGATTCAAGGTTGTAGGGAGTATATATCCTCGTGCCTTCCAGAATTCTTGAGGCACTTTTCGCAAGGCTCATGACGGCCTCCGGCTCGCCATGTACTAAGACCAACTTCTTCGGCTTCGGCTTAAACGCCTTTAAGTAGCTTAGCAGCTGCTGCCTGCTCGAGTGTCCGGAGAACCCGTCGACCTTATTGATCTCTAGCTTTACATTGACTATCTCCGTCCGCCCGGATTCATCCATTACCGGGAACTCCCTGACACCCTTCAGGAGCTTTCTTCCAAGCGTCCCCTCGACTTGGTAACTGACGAAGATAAGCATGTTCTTTTCATCTGAGGCGAACTCCCTGAGATATGTTAAAATCGGCCCTCCCTCAAGCATGCCGGACGTCGCCATTATTATCATGGGCTCATCCGAACTCAGGATCTCATCCCTCTGCTGCTGGCTCCTGACGGGGACGAAGTACTCACTCATGAAGACGGAGCTAAGCTCATCCGACGCATCCCTTAGTTCCTTCCTGAGGTAATTTGGATATGCCACGTGGATCGCTGTGGCCTCTATGAGAAGACCGTCCAAGAAGACTGGGACCTCTGGTATCGCCTTGGAAGCGAATAGGTGGTTTAGTACGAGCATTATCTCCTGGGCCCTCCCAACCGCTGGAACCGGTATCAGGACCTTCCCGCCGCGGTTTAGAGTATTCTCGACATAGCTTGCGAGGAGTTGCTCGCTCTCCTCGCGCGTGAACTGGGTGGGTGTCGCGCCATATGTACTCTCCATTATGAGCGTCTCAGCCCTCGGGAACTTCGTCACTGCCGCATCCAGCGTCCTGCTTGCCTCATACTTAAAGTCGCTCGTGTAGATGACGTTGTGGAAACCCTCGCCTATATGTATATGCACTATCGCGGATCCCAGTATGTGTCCGGCATTATAGAATGCTATCCTTATGTCTGGAGCGATATTCGTCACCATACCATATGATAGCGGCACTGTATGCTGTATCGCAGTCATGACATCTCGCTCGCTATATGGTGCGAAGACCCCCTGCTTCCCCGCCACGTTTATGAAGTCTAAGTGCTGCATGAGCATCAGCGGGAGCGTTGGCTCGGTGCAGTAGACAGGGCCCCTATAGTCGTATTTGAACAGGTATGGGACCATGCCCATGTGATCTAGGTGGGCGTGTGTTATCACAACCGCGTCAAGTTCCTCGGCAAGGTTCTCGATGAAGTCGAATCTTGGTATCATCTCTATGTTGCCGGAGCCGCCCGGGGCGAAGCCACAGTCAAGGAGAACTTTGCTCTCCGTGGTCTGTAAGAGTATCGCGGATCTGCCGACCTGCATCCCCGACCCCAGTATCGTTATGACGGCGTCCTTTGTCTCGAAGACTTGGTTCCTGAATACCTTCTCCCCTATCCTCCTGAGAGCCTGAAGCCTCTCCTCCATGTAGCCGTAGATTATGTTATTCACCTGCTCCATGATCTTCGTCTCCATCGGCGGCTTTATGCTGATTGTGACTATCCATCCCGTGGAGGCGCTGAGCTCCTTGACAGCATCATCGCTCGGCGGCTGGACATTTGGATCAAGTTCGACCACAACTTCGCCCATCAAGTCATTGAAGAAGAGCTTTTTAACCCCCTTGATCCGCCTCCGCGCCTCGGCCTCAAACTCCTCCTTACCCACCCTTATCGACTCGTCAGGCCTGATCACGACGCGCTTCTTTATCAGGGTCACTAGGTCCTTAGCCACCTGGTCCCTGTTACTGAACATCTCTGGGTTCCTCGTGTAAATGGCGATCCGCGGGCCCTCGAACTCTATCTTCGTTATCCCAGACTCCAGCGGGTTCACGACGGAGAAGTATCTAATTATCTCCTGCCTAAGCCTATCGAGCGAGAAGAGCTCCTGTGATGTCATGATCGTGAAGCCAGACCCCTCAAGCTAGTATAGGGACTTGATATACTGGGCATAGAGGGGCTTCTTTTCCTCCACGCTAAGCTCCCTATACTTTCCATCAACCCTAATATAAGCTACATCTATGCTGTCGCCCGAGCCTATATCTCTTTGGATTGCCATGGCAACCGCCTTGAATGCCAGCTTTGCCGCCTCCTCCACACCCATGTTCTCATCATACCCGCTCTCGAGAACTCCATATGCTATTGGCGAGCCGGAACCCGTTGCCAACAGCTTCTCCTCAGTCATCGCGCCATATAGGTCAACATTATAGAGGTGTGGCCCAGTCGGGTCAACGCCAGCTATTATGAGCTGAACCTCGTATGGGAAAATCCTCCACCTGAATGCGAGGTTTGCCGCGAGCCTCGCGATCGAGACTATGGGCATGGGCCTGCCCCAGCTCGCATGATAATATCCTATGTTGGCTTTCAGGTAGTCCACCATGTTCTGGGCATCAGCGACCCTTCCGGCGATGGTCATGGCCGCATAGTCTGCCAGCGGATAGAGCTTCCTAACCTTCCTATGGGCCACGAAGAAGCCAGCCGTCGCCCGGGTATCTGTCGCGAGAACCACCCCATCCCTCACTACCAATCCGACGGTGGTTGTGCCAGTTTTAACCTGCCTAGCCTGATCCAGATTCATACCCCAAATCATAACTCACACCTACACCTCACAGCTTTACGAGCCGCTGAGCCAGCCAGAGGAGCGGCCCATCAGAAACTGGGAAAAGATGTTTAATAAAAGTATTGCTTGGAGAAGCGAGGGGACCTGCAACCAACCCTTATTGACCTCCTCCCCTACTTGGGTGGGGAGGTTTGGGCTACATCCTCCCTCATTGTGGAGTTCAGCCCTTGGCCGGGTCTCCGGCCATTACCCC